>CALWOY010000096.1 GCA_944383255.1 uncultured Clostridia bacterium | reverse complement strand
TAGTCAACCGGGCAAAGGTCGTTAATACCAACGATTTGGATATCGTTTCTCTTTTGAGCTGCGCGGAATACGAAACGTCCGATGCGTCCGAATCCATTAATACCTACTTTAATCATTTTGTTTAAACATTTAAAGGTTTATAATGTTTGAAATTCAGTCATTTCCAGCGGAAGAAGCTTTTCTTCTCCGTTTGCGCTGCAAAAATAAGAAATTCTTTTTAATTTCGCGTTCTATTTGATGATTAAATAAATTAAAAAACATGGGAAAAACAACTTTTCTGCAAGATTTCAAGGCTTTTGCCATGAAAGGTAACGTGATTGACATGGCTGTCGGTGTGATTATCGGCGGCGCGTTCGGCAAGATTGTATCGTCGGTGGTGGCGGACATTATCATGCCGCCCATTGGCCTGCTGGTGGGCGGGGTGAACTTTACGGACCTGAAAATGGTGCTGAAGCCCGCCGTGGTGCAGGACGGACAGGAGGTGGTTGCGGCGGTGACGCTGAATTACGGCAACTTCATGCAGGTGACGTTCGACTTCCTGATCATCGCTTTTTCCGTCTTCCTTTTCGTGCGCCTGCTTGCCCGGCTGAACCATAAAAAAGAGAAACCCGCCGCGCCTGCCGCCCCGCCCGCCCCGTCGAAGGAGGAGCTGCTGTTGACGGAAATCCGCGATTTGCTGAAAGAGAAAAAATAGCCCTCCCCGCCGCAGGCTCCTCCGCAGGCTTCCGGCCTGCGCTCCGGTTTCCCGGAGGGGGAAACCTTGGAGGAAGGAGGAGGGGTTGTGTGTTGTTGTGTAGTGTTGTGTTGTGTTGTGTTGTGTTGTTTGTGTACCTAGGTACGTCAAATGGCGTTTTATAATAGAAAATGTATACGTATAAGCCTTTTCCGTCTACATTATCCTTGAAAATGCAGACAGGTTCGCGCAGCGCGGTCCGTCGTCTTGCGCAGTGCGGATCGTTGCCTTACGAAGCGCGGATCGTTGCCTTGCGCAGCGCGGAGCGTCGCTTGGCGGAACTTTGTCCGTGTCTTTGCAGTACTTTGTCCGCTGCTTGGCAGCACTTTGACGGGCGATAGATGCCCCGCCGGCGGGCGATATATCTCCCGCTCGCGGACGATATATCCGCAGGGGGCGGTTAATTTTTTCTGCGCGGATGCCGGAAATATCCTTGCTTTTGCGTATATTTGCGCTTTAAAATCGTGTATCTACAAATATTTACCAACAGATTGATATGGAGGAAAAGATTATCATTCTCGACTTCGGCTCGCAGACCACGCAGCTCATCGGCCGCCGCATCCGCGAACTGAACGTCTATTGCGAAATCGTGCCTTACAACAAATTCCCGCACGGCGACGCCAGCGTCAAGGGCGTCATCCTGTCCGGCAGCCCCTTCTCGGTGTACGACCAAGAGGCGTTCAAGGTCGATTTGAGCGGCATTCGCGGCCGGTTGCCCATCTTGGGCATCTGCTACGGCGCGCAGTTCATCGCCTACACCAACGGAGGCAAGGTGGAACCTGCCGGCAGCCGCGAATACGGACGTGCCCGCCTGGGCCGCTTCGAGCACGACAATCCGCTGCTGAAGGGCGTGCGTGAGCACTCGCAGGTGTGGATGAGCCACGGCGACACCATCACCGCTATCCCGGACAACTTCCGCATCATTGCCTCGACGGACGAGGTGGCCATCGCCGCCTACCAAGTGGAGGGCGAACGGATGTGGGGCGTGCAGTTCCATCCGGAAGTCTATCATAGCGTGGACGGCACGTTGATGCTGAAGAACTTCGTAGTGGACATCTGCGGATGCCACCAGACGTGGAGTTCGGCTTCGTTCGTGGACAGCACCGTGGCCGAACTGAAAGAGCAGATTGGCAACGACCGCGTCATCCTGGGCCTGAGCGGGGGCGTGGATTCGTCCGTGGCCGCCGTGCTCCTGAACCGCGCCATCGGCCGGAACCTGACCTGTATCTTCGTGGACCACGGCCTGCTGCGCAAGAACGAGTTTCACGATGTACTGCACGACTACGAGTGCCTGGGCCTGAACGTCATCGGCGTGGATGCCAGCGAGAAGTTCTTCAAGGACTTGGAGGGCGTGAGCGACCCCGAACAGAAGCGCAAGATCATCGGCCGCGACTTCGTGGAGGTGTTCAACGCCGAGGCGCGCAAGATTACCGACGCCCGTTGGTTGGCGCAGGGCACCATCTACCCCGACCGCATCGAGAGCCTGAACATCACGGGCAAGGTCATCAAGAGCCACCACAACGTGGGCGGCCTGCCCAAGGAGATGAACCTCCAGCTGTGCGAGCCGCTGAAGTGGCTCTTCAAGGACGAGGTGCGCCGCGTGGGCCGCGAGCTGGGCATACCGGAGCATCTCATCGGTCGCCATCCTTTCCCCGGCCCCGGCTTGGCCGTGCGCATCCTGGGCGACATCACCCCGGAGAAGGTGCGCATCCTGCAAGATGCCGACGACATCTTCATCCGTGGCCTGCGCGACTGGAAGGTGAAGGACGCCGAGGGCAAGGAAGTATCCTTGTACGACCAGGTATGGCAAGCCGGCGCCATCCTGCTGCCCGTCCGCAGCGTGGGCGTCATGGGCGACGAACGCACCTACGAGCGCGCCGTGGCCCTGCGTGCCGTTACCTCCACCGATGCCATGACTGCCGACTGGGCCCACCTGCCCTACGAGTTCCTGGCGCAAGTGTCCAACGACATTATTAATAAGGTGAAGGGCGTGAACCGCGTGGCGTATGACATCTCGTCCAAGCCGCCTTCGACGATTGAGTGGGAGTAAAATTCTACGTCTTTAGACCTATTTTCAATAGCCTCAACTCCTAAAAAAGTTGGGGCTATTTCATTTGTTGTCAGATGCGTTATGCTGATTTCTAAGATGTTTTTATTTTTGAGGATTTGTTGTGATGACATACCAGTAATCCCCTCCGTCTTCCCCTTCCTGCAAAACACCTCCGCGCGGCACTTGCCGCCAGGCGCAGAGGGCGTTCATGTAGTCCGGCGCAGGCCCTACGGCGCACATGATGGCGCATCCCCAGCACAGCGAAGCCAAAGCCTTGGCTTCGGCGGGACAAAGCAGAAAGACCGTCCAAGGGATGAGGCAGAGCAACATCGGCAGCAGGCACATCACGAAATACCGCTCCCGGCAGATGGGTGCCCCGCAATCCATGTAGAACAGGCACCGCCGGTAGAGCACGCCGATATGCGCCGTCGCTTCCTTGGGATAAGCCCAAGCGTGCAGGCATTCGTGCAGAGGCCCCAGCAGCAGAGCCAGTGCCATGCCCGCCAGTATCCACGGTTTGTCCCGCATGTCGGTTTGCAGCAGGTAGTTCTTCAGATAGAGCGAGGCCAATACGGGGAGGTAGACAGGCGCAGCCAGTAGGATGGCTTTCAGCCAGAAGTGCCGTCGGGGGATAAACAGCGGCCGAGCATCAGCCGGGAGCGGTTGGCGCGGGGCGGGGACGATGCGGCGGGTGAACCCCTGCCAGATAATCTTTGCCATAATAATATATAGGTATAATAAGAAAGGCTTACGTCTTCTGCGGGGAAGCACGTAAGCCTTTTCGTTGTCAATGGGTTAATCTTGTTGCCTTATCCGCGCAACTGCCTGTCCATCGCCGC
>CALWOY010000095.1 GCA_944383255.1 uncultured Clostridia bacterium | reverse complement strand
CGGTGTTATTCGCTTTTTAGTAAGTAATTATGAGAAAAACGAATAACAATCAATGTTTTATTGATTGTAAAGATATAGATGAAAACACTGCTGTTTTTGATTTTAATTCAAACGAACTAAAATTAGGCAAAGTCAATTTAAACTCAAAGCAGATAGAAAAAATATCTTTTCTTCTTGCTCATGATTTAAAAACTTTTGCCGAAATAAATGGCAACTTTTTAAACCTATCAGCAAATGCAGTCTATACTCATTTGCAAAACAATCAATAAAACAAAACGAGAAGAAGTTGAAACATACTTCTTCTTTTTTATGTGAAAATATACAATTCTATTAAATTATATGTTATAATGCATATACAGGAGATAAAAATGACTGAAGATTTGATTATAGATATTTTAAATGCAAGTAATGCCATTGATGATGCTTTATCTATAATGACTAAAGATAATAGAGGGAAAACATCAAGAGCTATCCTAAAAAATGTAAGAGATTTAAATGACGCAATCGCTTTAGGAATTTGGCAAGATTTGTATCCAGATAAGCCAATGAGTATAAATAAGGCAGCACAACAGTTCTTTACTGATAAAACATATAAAATTATTGGTAGATTTGATAAATTCATACAAAAAGCATTATCTCATTTTACACCATCAGAAGACGGCTCCGAGAGATTACTTATTAAATATTATAGATATTTACTAGAATTAAAAAATATAATGAAAGATAAATATGATGTAGATATACTAAAAAATATTGAGTTATTTTTGGAAGATATTGACGAACAAACAAAAGACTATTATACTAAAGTTGCTCAAGTAATTGATAGGGGTTTTAATATTTCCACAGATTATGATATTTATTATATTGACAGAATTAAACCTTTTTACATAAACCAGTCTGTATATTTTGAAGTTACTTTAGAACCAGCTGAAGAAAAAGTAAATAAATTTAACAGGATTACTGCATTTACTAAATGTGATATAAAAACACCATATGCAGTTGCACTTCAGTTTGTTGAAAGAAAAATAAATGTATTTGATGTACGTTTCCCAATAAAAATAATTACAGATTGGCAAGTTTCTATACGCCCTTGTGAATTAGAAAACTTTGCTCGTATACTCAATTACAAAACAACCTTTCAAAGAAGTTTAAATGAATATAAAACTTTTATGCAACTTCTAAAAAATGAAGAATTAACTTTAGTTGAGTTAATCGATTTAAACGATTTTGAATATAATGAATTAAAAGCAATAGTTATTAATAGTACAAAAGATAAAAAATCGAAAATATTCAAGATTTTAGATGAATGCCGAAATATTTGTAAAAATAAAGAAAAAGGTATGAATATCTTAAGATATCTTTTAAGTCATATGCGCAATAGAACAATAAAGCTACAGTGGCCTTATGATGTTAATAAAAAATATGCAGACTTTTATCTAGCATCAAAATGTTATCCATTTGACAAAAATCCTTTTGCATTTTATCCATATAAGCATACAACAAGGATTGTTGACTTATTAAATTGTATAGATCCAATCGGTAGAAATCCTGAATTATTAGCTAGATATATTTCTGATAATACATATGAAAATAGCATTCTTTATACCCCAATTAATGAATTATCAATATTTGGGAATAATGAAATTATAGTTCAAAATGTAACTAAATTTAACAATCAATTATATTCAGGTCATAGACCCTATTCAGAAATAGGCATTTATAAGGATTTTCTTTTCAATAAAGGATATGAATTAGATGTTGTTGAGATAATTAATAAATTAAGACAATTATCTAATGAAGAGTATTCATTCTCGAGTTGTTTTTCTCAAGAAAATATTAATAAACTTCATAATTTATCTGATAAAGAAAAATTGGATGACGAATATAAAGAAGCTATTTTATATAAGATTGGCCAAAATTCTAGAGTACATTTGATTTATGGTGCAGCCGGTACAGGAAAATCAACCCTTATAAATCATATATCAAACATATTAACCAACAAAAAACGTATATTTTTGGCTAAAACCAATCCTGCTGTAGAAAATTTAAGGCATAAAGTTATTAATCATGAGGAAAGTGATGAATTTATTACCATTGATAAATTTACACGCAATTCTTGGTATGCTTATCAAGAATATGATCTAGTAATTGTTGATGAGTGCAGTACTGTAACAAATGAGGAAATACTAAAAATTTTAAATTTAATTGGTAATGCATTACTTATTTTAACTGGCGACACATATCAGATAGAAGCAATCGGATATGGCACATGGTTTAAAATAATTAAAAATATGCTATCGCCAGATAATATTCATGAATTATACCAACCATTTAGAAGTACAGATCAAAAGTTAAAAGATTTATGGAAAGAAGTTAGAAATATGGGAGATGATAATGTTGTTCTTGAGAATATGGTTAGAAGTAATTATTCGCACCCTATCGATAAAGATATTTTTACAAAAAGAAGTAAAGACGAAATTATTTTATGTCTAAATTATAATGGACTATATGGGTTAAATAATATAAATAGACTTATTCAATTAGATAATCCAAATAAAGCTGTAGAAATAGGCATTTGGCAATTTAAAGTAGATGACCCGATTTTATTTAATGATTCTGAACGCTTTGACGTTCTTTATAACAATTTAAAAGGTAAAATATTAAACATAGTAGATAATATAACATCTGTAGAGTTTACTATATCTGTAGAAATTGAGTTATCACAAGAAGAAGTAAATAGATGTGCAGGTTTAATATTCATTGAAACAAAAGATAATGAAACGATAGTTAAATTTTCAGTTAACAGACGTCCACCTTATTTTTATGACAATGAACAAGAAGGTAAAGAGCATATTATGCCATTTCAGGTTGCATATGCTGTATCAATCCATAAATCACAAGGTTTAGAATATGATTCGGTTAAAATAGTAATTTCTGATGATTCTGAAAACAAAATTACTCACGATATTTTTTATACCGCAATAACAAGAGCTCGTCGAAAATTAATGATATATTGGTCGCCTGAAGTATGTAATAGAATATTATCTAAAATAAGACCACTTGACAATAATAAAGATATTATGCTATTGAAAGGAAAGTATAAATTATAAAAACTTAATAACAAAGTATTAATAAGTTTAACGCAATCATTATTAAAATATAAGGGGATTAATATGGATAATTTCTATAATAATTTTGAAATATTCTGCACCGTTCCTGGTATAAAATCTGGAAAAGCAAAATCATATGCAAATGCGATAAAATATTTGTGTGATTTTTTACAAGTCTCGCCTTTAAATAGTGAATTTATCAATAATATTGATAAGATTTCACTTAAAGTTTCTAATAAAAACTGTAAATTTTACCAGGATTTTTTATCTTTTTTGATAAAAAGAAATCAAGGTTCATATCTTTCTAATGGTTATGTGAAAGCAGCAATACCACAATTCAAACTGTTTAATAGCAAATTAAATAAAACTAAAAATGAAATAACAAAAGTTGAAACTATTAAAAAGGTTATTGATTTATGTGGTGGTGTGGCAACTTGGGATGATATTTATACAAAATCTTCTAAATTTTATCCAAACATTGATAAATCTGTTGAATGGAAAGCAGGATTGAGAGGGGTTTTATATAGAGAATTAAGAAATAATAAGTCTTTTAAACGTAACATTGACAATTCCTTTTCTTTATTAGAAAACAATGATATAAAAATACCCCAAGTTGATAGTCAAGAAGAAAATTTTATTATAGAAGCTCTAAAAGATTCTTACATATCAGTCTCTTTTGATAAAGATAAAATTCTTGGAATTATACCAATAAACAGTACTATTAACCACAATTATAAAATCAAAAATATAAATGGAACGTCAAAAAATGCTAGTAGTAAAATTTATAGTGGTAGAAAAGCAGAGAAGTATTTTTTAAATTTTTTGAACAAAAATGACTTTAAATTAAACACTGACTATTTTGATGTATCTAATAATAAAAATTTTGGATATGATATAAATTTTAAGAATTTTGGTTTAGAAATAAAAAATATTAAAAGTGGTTGTTTTTATTTAACCGATACCGAAATAGCTTATTTAGAAAATAAAAAAACTCATTTAATTTTAGTTGATATAGATAATGGAATTTGGATTTTAAAAAATAATTCTAATTGGTTAAAAAATGTTATAGATAATATAAAAGAAATAAGAAACTATTGCAGTAAAAAGTACACGAATATTGATTTGTCTGAAATAAAAATAAATATTGATAATACAATAGAAACAGATGTAACTGAAATTTCGCAATATACACATAATGAAATCTGTGATATAATACTAAATTAAATTATTTTATAAAGATTAATATTCTTATCCACTTTATCCCTACAAAGATTTTTGTGTTAGGATTGGATAGCAAACTTCCCGCCACGAGGAGGCTGATGGACGAAATTGTCTAATTCAGCCTCTTTTTCTTTTAAAATTTTGTCATTTTCACAAAAATAGGAGCTTGTGTCGTCGAAGCTCCCATTTTTATTTTCAAAATTATTTTCACTTGTCTCTTTTTTCTCAAATTTTTCTAAAATTCTTTTTGCATAAAGCTCGTCATTGTTTATGGCAAGGTCATTCTCAGCACCCTTGCTACCTCGCATAATCACAATAATTTTATCATTGAACAAAAGCACCTTTTTAATAAATTGGTTGAAAAATTCATTGCGTTCAAACACGTCGTCATAGTCTTTGCTGGCAAATAGTGATATAAAATTTTTGACATCTTCAAAGTTTAGTGGCTTATCAAACTTGCTCTTCTCTTCGGCAATTTTAAGTTGAATATCCGCCCTATCATTTTCAAGTTTGTAAAGCGTTTCGCGAAGGGTGAGCGAAACTATGCCCTGCTCCATATTCTTTACAAAACTGTTGATTTTATTGTTTATCTGACTTAATTTCTTTTCAAGGCATTTGAGCACAACGTTGTTTGAAATCTCAGAGTTGTATCTGTCTACAACCATATGCGCAATCTCTTCAATTTTGCTTGGGGTCAAAATGTATCTTTTAGTTTTGTCAATAATGAGTTGTTCAAGTTTGTGCTTGCGATAGTTCCTAAGCAGACAAAACTTGCTCTTGACCTTTTTCGTGTGGCACTTATAGTATTTGTATCTCGTTCCCATATGGCTGGAACCCGCCTCGGCAATCACGCTTTCACCGCAGTATCCGCAGAAGATTTTGCCTGTTAAAAAGTATGGGTCGTATTTGTCTTTTTTCTAGTTCCTTCGAAAGTGTTCCATCATACCATTCACCACTCACTGCGTCAAAGTTGCGCATTGGCATCTTTGCTTTTTAAGAACTTAATTTGTTCATATATGTTTGCCCAATTTATTGGAAGTGCTGGCTCTACATATTTGACTTTAATATTAGGATATTTTTCAAATAATGATTTAGTGCGCGACAATGCTTCCTTATGCCACATTTTTTCGAGATTTGTAAGATAAACTTTTAAGTACGCCAAATAATATTTCATACTATCAAGCGAAATACAATCTTGAAATCTGCGATATAAATGTGAATTTTTATCATACAAAAATGTTTTTTGGAAAGAACTTTCTGTTTTATATGTGTTGTGAAGCATTGCGAAACCTTCGACTATTTCATCCCAATAATTTTTCATATAAGGTTCAGCATCTTTCCCCTGATTCTTAAGTTGTTTAACTAAATTATGATTGATTGCCTTATTCACTTGGCGAATTTTATGACGCTCTTCTATCCTTGCCACAATGTCGCTATTCTTTTCGTCATAAAGGTCAATGGTCTTTATATCTGCACCTTTTTTCCAATACATAACCTTAACATATTTAAGTAAAACCTCACATCTATTTAATTTTTGCTTTTCTTTTTTTAATATCGCCTTTAATTCCATAATACACTCCATATTTAGTTAGCACATTCAAAAAAATATTACAATTTATAACTCATTATTTAAGCTCTTTTATAATTTTTTAAAAAAATTAAACCATTAAGATCTAACTATTAATTTTATTTATTACATTCAGCATAGTTTTATATGGCAATGTTTTATTAGTTTCTCCACTAACCAAATAACTTTTTATTCCTATGCTTGTTGCTGGTTGTATATCTTCTTCTTGGCTGTTTCCAAACAAAATAACTTCATCGGGTTTTAAATTATTTATTTTTAATATTTCTTCAAAATACTTTGGATTTGGCTTAGAGTAATGCGAATTTTCATAACTTGTTATATAATCAAAATCTTGCTCACCTAGTCCAACAAAGCCTGCCCTGGTCACCATTGCAAGTTTTGGAAAGATTGGGTTTGAAGAAAGTATAGTTTTAAATCCGCGTGCTTTTGCCATATCAACAACTTGTTTTGCACACTCATTTTCACCACAAAACATTTTAGTGTTTGAAAAGTCAACTTGATAAAACTCATCAAATACCTTTTTATCTTTTAAACTCCTTTCACCATATTGTTTTTCAAAAACTCGCCAAAATGCTTCTTCATTGGTTATCGTGCCGTCATTTTTAATCATTGCATTTGTGCCTGCCCAAATGGTGTTTACAAGCGTTTCACTATTGTAGCCAAATGGTTCAAGTTTTTTACAAAGTATTGCAAAATATCCTTTTGTAAACTTATCTTCATCCATTGGAAGAAGTGTGTTATCTAAATCAAATAGAATTGCTTTTATCATAGTATCTCCTTTTTCAATTTCATTCTACACACTTTTGCATTATATCAAATATTTAAAGATAAAGAAAAGTAAAATGCATTATTTCATAATGTCATTTATAATTTGTTTTACATCTTCTGAAAATAATTCTATTTTTAATAATTTATCTTGCAAAATATAAAAATTTTTGTCGATATCTTTTAAAGTTAGACACTGATTTAAAATTCCACGAAATAATAATCTATCTTCTTCGTAATTTTCGCCAAAAATAATATTTATTTTTAAATATTTTTAAAAAATATTTAATAATTCATTTAATATTTCTTTTTTATTCATTTTTTCCCCAAAACATCTATTATTTATTATAAAAGAAATTTGCAGTCATATCCAAATAATTTAAGCCACTATAATTTGAAAATTTTGCATAATATTTTTCTTAAAAGTGTCTGAATCTTTGCTTTGTTTATAAATTTCTTTTAATGACTTTAAATATTCAATTTTTGTTTCAACATCATTTATGTCTTCCGGAGTATAATGCGATGTAAGTATTAAATTATATTTGTTTGCAATATACCCTTCAAGTGTAGATATAAGTATCGGTGAAAGCATGAGTCCAATAATTGATAGCCTTGCAGAGTTTGGAAAACTTTACAAGCAAAGTTATAAAAAAATGCCCGACTAACGAGCATCTTTTATTACATTCGAATGTAAAAATATTGAAAATGCAAGCATAAATTCCGCAGGATAATATAGCACCAAACATATTATTCCAACAACTGGCAAATGTGCAAACACATTGAGTAGTAGCATAAGGTCACTTAAAAAGAAACAAATACTACCTAAAAGAATTATCAAAGTTAACATACTTTTTTGTGCAATAAAAAGTGAAATAGATTTACCAACCATAAGCGAAATTATGAGTGCATAAACAACACATACTATTTCCATAACAATTCCGTCATACTCAAAAATTGGTGCAAGCGTTATAAATAACACTGACGGAATAAAGATTATAATGCCATACAATAAATCTTTTAATGTAAATTTTGAAAGTGCACAATATGAAATGAAGAAAAATATATGCCCAACAGCAAATAAAATTGCACCAACAATAAAATTTATTTCAAGTAAAATATCTCCAAGCATTGCAAATATAAGCCCAATGAGCATAAGTATTGGAAATTTGATGCTTGCTTTGCATTTCAGTGCAAAAATAAAATTTATAATACCAATAATCACAAAAATAGCACTAGCCAATGACTTGATAAGAAGTGTGCCAACCACAATGTAGGCAACATCCAAAGCGATTAGTGCTAAAAGAAGTATAAAATTTAATATTAAAATTGTTTTTTTCATATTTTTTCCTTTTATGTAATTTAGTGTAGAGCGTTTTGTCACTCTGATTTTTATGTCACTCTGAGGAGCATAGCGATGTGAGAGATGTCATGCTGACCTTTGCCTACCTGACGGAGAGGAAGCATCTCTTTTGTTTGAAATTCTTCGTCAACCATCTCTGCGGGTCGAGGCTCAGAATGAACAAATTGTATTGTCATGTCAAGTACTCCTTGTGTCGTGTCGAGCGGAGCGAGAAAACTCAAAATGCAATAAGAAAACTAAAGATTCTTCGCTAACGCTCAGAAAGACAATGAACAGCGTTATCTCAGAATGACCCAAAACGACACTAAAACATTACCTTTATCTATTCCATAACATCATAATAAATAGATTGCAACTCTTTTGCATCATAAAGAGTTGGTACTGGATAAAGTGGATTTGCTTCCTTGTCCGCAGTCTTAGCAAGTGCTGGTATATCTTCAAGTTGAATTTGAGGAATTTTTGTTCCTATATTCATATCTTTGTTAAGTTTTTCTATCTTCTCTATAAATTGCTGTGCACACTCCTCACCTGAAAGTGTTTTATC
>CALWOY010000094.1 GCA_944383255.1 uncultured Clostridia bacterium | reverse complement strand
GTAACTTACGCTCATTGCACTGTATACCCCAAAGCATAATACTGCAATTGAAAAACATAACGATACTAAACTAAAGAATAACTTGCTTTTCCTGTTCATATTCTCTCCTTTTTAGGTACATCTAATTAAATATTAGGTGTACCAATCTTGTACATGATTATGTATATATTTTGTCTAACTACTAAAAGAATATCACCTTTTTCACTATTTTCAAAACAAATTTTAATAATTTTTTTTAGAAGAAGTACATCTAATATTTAATTAGATGTACCATTTTTAGTTTAAAAAAATAAAAAGTGTCACTCCGAGCACTCTCCGTGTCACCCCGAGCGAAGCGAAGGGTCTCGAGATTCTTCGCCTTCGGCTCAGAATGACACCCACAGTGTCACCCTGAGCGAAGCGAAGGGACAGAACGTTCAATCTTTGATGTCCAACAATTGTAAATACTCATCAAACATATATTCTTTTATTGGATAGACTTTGCCATCGCTAAAATATAAAACCAAACACGGTGAATAATTTTTGTAATTATCCACAAATTCAAACCTTACAAGTTCTCCGTCTTTTATTTTTTGTTTAATCTTGGCATGATAGTTATAATAACCCATATGTATAGTATGCGTAACTAGCAAGATTTTACTTTATAATAGGTGATAAAAATTTTTTAACCGCATTTATATAATCATCTCCTGCCACCGTTATACTTTCGGCATGCCCCGCTCCCTGCACTACATATTTTTGGCAAAGCGATGGTGGTGCATTTTTATATAACACTTCTTGCATATAAAATGGGACAAATTTATCACGGCTACCATGAATTAAAAGAATTGGCACATTGCATTTTTGTATTGAAGATTTTACATTTATATCTGATAGTTTAAATTTTGCACGCAATTTTAAATATTGATTATAAACAAAAAGTGAAGGAAAAAAGTTTAAAATAATACTTTGCTCACATAAATTTTGTACAACATCATAGGCGTTATAATAACCGCAATCACTAATAATTGCCTTTACATTATTTGGTTTTTTGTCTCCACTATATAGGCAAACAGTCGCCCCACCCATACTTAGTCCAAAAACAACAATTTCACTATCTTTATATTTTTTAACTAAATAATCCACCCACAAAGCAAGGTCTTTATGCTCAAAATATCCCATTGTTATGCACTTGCCTTGGCTTTTACCATGTGCACGATTGTCAATTGCAAGCACAGAGTATCCAAAGTCAAAAAACATTTTTACATATTGTTGCATAGCAAAAGCGCAGGTGCCATAGCCATGCACAACCACTGCAATTTTTTTATCATTTTTATGCAAAAAATAACCTTCCAGTTTAAGTTTATCGTTTGAAATAATATTTACTTCTTCAACTTTTTGAGTTTCCCACCAAGAAAGGTCAATATTATACTTTTTTTGTGTTTTTATGGTATATCGATAAATAATTTTTCCAAATAAGCAACCTTTTTTAAGCGTCAACCAATATTTAATTTCGCTGGAAATAAAAAGATATATCACAATAGTTGCGACAACTAAAAATAAACTTAAAAAAACAATTTCAAGCACTGTCATAATTATATTATATCATAAACAAATTAAAAAAAATAATATTTTATATCTAAATTAAAACTATTAATTGGCTCAGAACGACAAAACATTACACTCAAAATGACGCGGTTTGTTCCATAAGATAAGAAAGCACTCCACATACCACGCTATAACATACTTGGTTTTTATAATCTTCTGTTAAAAGTAGTTGCTCTTCTTCAGGATTGGAAATAAAACCACACTCCACAATAACACTTGGATAAGATGTGCAGTTGACTATAAAATAATCTCCAACTTGGCAACTACTTCTTGGTTTAACAAGAGTTTTTTTAAACTGTTCTTGAATGTTTTGTGCCAAAAGTTCCCCAAGTTCACTATCCTTAGCATAAAATACTTGTGCCCCACGAGAAGAACTTTCGGGAAAACTGTTCATGTGTATGCTGATGACCATGTCGGGCGATGCACTTTCAATTATCTTTTGCCTTGCCTTCATATCGTCTTTTTTCTTATTTTGAGCAAATGGACTATAAAGACCATTGTCATCTGAGCGAGTCATAACCACTTTAAAACCAAACTGACTTAAATATTCTTTTAATGTATTTGCATACCATAAATTCATTTCACTTTCAAGTGTCCCAGCATATCCTATTGAGCCATTATCAATGCCACCATGCCCAGCATCTACCACAACTGTATAATTATGCTTTGGTGATGATGCTTCTGACACTGCATAAAAAATACCTAAAATAGAACAAAATATTAACAAAATTGCCAAAAATATGCAAATTGTCTTTTTCTTAACAATTAAAATTTTCATATTGTATTTTATTAAATAAAAATATTTTATATAACCAAATAACAAAAGACTGTCACAAAACATTGAAAAATAGAAATTTTAAGTGTTACTCTTTTTTATATAAAAAAGTTTTTATAAAAAGGGAGAATATGATAAAATATGAGTATCTTTGATGACCTAATAAAAATTGATAACGATGGAAATTTTGTATATAATAAATGGATTGAATGGAATCATTTTTTAATTCCTAATAAACCTGAACGATTAAGAAATATTATGAGAGAACTACTAGCCTTTTTAGGACACTGTAAAAAATGTAGTGCACTAGATGGATGTTATTTAGTAGATAGTAATAAACCAGAACAACCATTACATCCAAACTGCGATTGCAATAAAAAAGATATATCTTTAAATGTTGTTAAAGCAAAAATTACAGCGAACTGTCCTATAATTAAATTTACAAACTATATTTTTAAAAATGAAGATAAGAAAAATTTATTTGAATCTTGGGGGTATACAATACAAGACTCTGAAAGATTAAAACAAAATATTGAATTTATGGCACGTGAAAATTATAAATTAGGAAACTATTTGTTAAAAGCATTAGATGATTATGGTCAAAGATTGGCAATTCCAGTCAATTTAAATGGACATAGATTTTATACTGGATGGATGCTCTGTCCGGAAGGTCTTATAAGAAACACTACACCATTTGGAGGTTGGATAAAATGAAAGAGAATGACATTGTCACCTTGATAAATCTTAAACAAGACTATAAAAATAAAAACTTATATCTAAATACAAACGGTATAATTTTAAAAGTTTTACCATATGAAAAATTACAGGTTCTTTTTTTAAACGACAAAATAGTCGGTGATTATGCCGTGGTCGTTGTAAATAAGACAGATGTCAAAAAACAAGACATTTCACTTCCGTTAGATTTTATAAATGAACTAAAAAATTCCAATAAACTTTCTAAAGAAAATATTAACAAAAAACACAACTTTGAAAACTTGGAATTTAAAGAATGTGATAAAGTCGAGTTAATCACCGAAGATGAAAAATATCTTAAATTTGGTTTACATAAAGGAGCCATCGGCTATATCGCCATTGATTATGCAATTTCAAATTCAATTCTTGTTGATTTCTCTGAAATAGATAGACATGGGGAATTCGATGATAATTGTATTTCAGTAAATATTAAGGACTTAAAGGTCATAAAGTAAAAAAACAATCGATATTTTTCCATACTTGACATATAATCCTTTGAAAAAAATCATACCTTTGTTTAGGTATGATTTTTTATTTTATAGTCCCCACAAATCTTTAAGAGATGATTCAAATTCAAGAACTGGGAAATCCTTTTCATTCATTGTAAAGTATGGATATGAACCATTGAGTGCAAGACCCGAAGGAACTGTTTGATATGTTTCAACCTGGAAGTTTGTTGCACTTGCTCCAAGCACTGCAGAGTACTCTGTTGATGTATTTGCAAATCTGGTTATAGTTTCTGCCGATGAAGGAACATTTGTTACATTTGCAATAAATAATGCAATATCCCCTTTCCTATCTTGTGCAGTTACCAAAATATCTACATTGACATATGCAGAAGTAATATTTCCGTTGTTGGATGAACCAACAAATCCTGCTATTCTCACCGTTTCGTTCGATGTGGCACGTGCGCTTCTTGCAATGGTTATATTTGAAATTGTGTATGCATAACTGATTGTTCCTGAAGTGTTTGTTCCTACAATTCCACCAAATACAAAACCAATTGGTTCTTGGTGGTCTCTGGCAATATTTATTGTTACATCACCTGTAAATACCGCTCTTTGCACCGTTCCATTATTTGTAGCAACTATACCGGCGCTTGTTGATCTTGTGGTTTGAAGATATAGACTTGCATAATTTGCAACCATATCAACTGTACCATAGTTTGTACCAACAAGTGCAAAGTTTGCAATAGTTCCAGCCGAACTAGTTGCATTTCTAAGTTCAATATCATAATAATTTATGATATTTGAAATAGTCCCTCTATTTGTGTACGCAACACCATAAACACTTATTGTATATTGTGTTTGGATGCTAAGTGAACTACCTTCATTGCCCAAAACTACATTGTCAATAGTTCCATAGTTTTCGAATGCTACAAATGATACTGTGGAGCCAATAACTGTTTGTGTTTCAAGATCTGCATATACTCGCAGATTTCTTACTGCCGCTTGCTCTGATATATTTCCAAACAATGCAACATATTGACGCATAGACTGTGATGTAGAAATATTTCTTAAATCGTATTCCCATGTGATAGAGTGCATATCACCGTCATAAATTGCTGTAAATTCAATAATTTCATTTGCCCCAAGTGGTTCAACTCCTGTAATGTCAGCAATTTGTTTAAAGTGAAAATATCTATCCTCATTTTCCAATGTTATATGTGTATCTACATCATTAGTGGTAAGTACATAACTATTTTCATAATCAGGTTTATTAAGTCTATATTTAATATTTGCAAAATGCTGAGATGTTTCTATTAAATATGGATTTTCACTTGTTCCCATTCCACCATAGGCATCAATTGAAGTTTCCGTAACTTTAAATAAATTAATTGTAACTATTGTGCCTACAAACTCATTGTCTGGCTCAAGTATTGGATCATAATAATAGGTATAGTCTGATGTTAAACTTCCGTAATTACCTGTAATATTTCTAACAACAACAGCAACTGACACTTTATGTGCACCCATCTCTACTGGATAATATCTATTTGTTGTATTATCTGAAGTAGTGAATAGATATGTTCTAAGTACGACAGGTTCGCCATTTTGGTAGACAATATCTCCATCTTCATTAATTGCAAACACTTCATCTTTTATTCTAAATACGTGGTCTGTTGATGTGCCTTCGGTTGCCCATGTGAAGTACATTTCGGTAGCATTATAAGCCACTTCCGCAACTGATTCAGGTTTTTGAATTTCACGAACTGATGATGGATATGATGCAACATAACTCTTATCGCCAAGTGGCAATACTGCAATTGTATAATATAATGTGTATGAATCATTGATTGAGTAGTTAAATTCTGTAGTATTAATATAAGGAGTGTCCACAATCACTGTATGTGGTGTGTCATCTAGATTAGTATAGTATGTTACCAAATATTCAACATTTATGTCTGCAATATTTGAATTTGAAGTTGCTGTATAACTATCCCAAATGATATGTAGATCTTCACTCTCACCCACCATTCCAAGCCTTATTTGTTCATCTTGAATTCCATCTAGCTGATATATGTAAGGCGAATTGCTGTAATTGACATTAACGAAATGTAAATAATTAGAATTTACAAAGCCTTGTCCTTCGATTCCATCTTTTGCAACAACTCGTATTGAAAGTTCAATAGTCCCTGGTACAATAAGCTCGTTAACAATTGCTCCAGAATAATTTTCTTCTTCAACCACCTTTGAGAATGATCCGGTAGGTGTGGTAAACCTAAGTTCATAGTTGTAGTTCTTAATTTCCATGCTTCCACCATATGCCCAAGATAAAACACCATCACGTATAACTATGTTATCAACAAGACCAGATTCATCATAGCCAACAACTGATTCATATTTCTCAAATGTATAAACATCGCTTGGATTACTTATTAAGTAATATGCAATTTCATTATTATATTCGTATTTACCCATACCATCTGAAGTTTCAAAATATCCGGAAACTAGAACTTGATATCTCCCTGCATCAAGATCCTCACAACTATAATGTGCATTATCACTTGTACTTGAAAAATCTCCCGTTAGGATAATTTCGTTATCAATAGGCTCTCCGCTTTCATCAATCTTTTGAAGAATAATACGATAACATTTTACTGGTGCATTAATATAGTTTGTGATCTTATCCCAAGTAAGTTCTCCCCCTATTGCCACAACATTTCCCACTGTTGGTAAAAGAGTTGCATATATATTGTCACTAAGTGAAGAATTGACATATGCAACCACTCCATTTGAGAGCTGTGCGTCGAGATCTCCTATTGACCTAAATGTGTACTCAATATCTTTGCCTTGAGTAGTTGACTGATAACTTACCCTATCTCTTTCATCAACTATGTTTGGTATTGATTCGGAATAACCTGATTCCCCTGGCGGAGTGATATAGACATTGTATGAAGAGCTTTTATCTATGCTATCCCAATAGAATATCCCATTTTCCACAACCGGTTTAGGTACATTAAGTTTTGCAATACGTCCAACAAAAGTTTCTGGTCCTGTCAGAACAACATTAGTTGTAGTTGTGTTTCTATCGCCTGTGGCTTGAATATAAATATCATAGTAAGAAACATCACTTGATAGTTCATCTGCATTCCAATATGCTTCATATACAACAACTTGTTTTCTTATATCTGTTGATGCTTCTACATAGGTTACTATATATGATGAAGCACTTTGTTGTGGATTCCAATAAAGTTCACCATTTCTGACATAAGCTTGAGTTTTGTCAAGAACACTAGCATTAATAAAGTTTGAAATTTTACCATTTAAAACATTTCCATCATCTCCGCATACATACACTGCAAAACTAGTAAAATTATGATCTACTGTTCCGTTCTGAATAAGTTCAGTAAGATTTAACTGCGTGTCTGTAATCCCTTCATTGTCGGTCAAAATCACACGCTCGGTAACTGTTTCCGTTCCATTACTTGTTTCTTTAATTCCAAAAACAATATAACGAACCTCTCCCGTATAATACTGTGATGGAATTGTAATACTATTCCATCTTAGCATATAACTATCATTTGTATATACAAGGTGAAGTAATGGTGCATAAGGAATATATACCTGTATAGGAGATCCCATATTGGATGTAAGTTGATCGTTATTATTACCAAGTTGAGATAAATATAATGAATATACTCCAGCTGGAATATCAGAAGCAAGATCAATATAATTATGATTTATGCTTGGCCAACCATTATACTTAAATAAATTAGCTATTTGTGGCGTGTCTTGTGAAAACTTATCATCTACAAGACAGTAGATTGCTGCTTGGTCATTATAAACAAACTCGCCATTTGAGCCTCTAAAGGTAAGTGATATTTTATCAGAAAAAGAATTTAAACTTACAATGCTCATTGTAAATGGAGATTCTAGATTCTGTTTACCAGTTAAAAAGTCTAAAATTGATACATCTTTAAAAGTATTTGCATTTATACTCCAACTCAAAGCTCCATCTTTGACAACAAAATTGTCTGGTGAACTTAGTTTTATAACTGGTTTATTATGATCATTTTCTGTATAAACACCTTTTGAACTTGCAATGAAATTAGAACCAACACTTGGAACTGCTTGAACTTCATATTTTTGATATGTATAATTCTCAACATCTGCCCCTTCAAGAAAGTATGAATTTCCAGAAATAGGAATTTCATCAACTAAATAGTTATCTAAATACAATAGATAACCACCTGCTCCGTTGCTACTAGTCCAAGAAAGTTCTCCATTTGAAACACTTGGAGTTGGTGTTTCAAGTTTAGTGAAAACAAGTACTTCTGCAGGCTTCGAGTTCAAACTATAAATTCCATCTGAATCAACCTCACCACTCCCCATAACTGATATTCTTGCTGTGTGAGTACCTGGAGAAAGTGGATATTTTTCAGTGTCTAATTGAAATTCTTTTGTAGATATTGAATAGTAGTTATTATCAATTTGTAGACTATATCCATATTGTGCAGTTTGAGAATCAGTCCAAGTAAGATAACTCTGAGTATAATCATAAGTATCATTTACTTTCTTTAAAGTAATTTTCAAGCTTCCCTTAGTATTGTTATTTAAAAGTTTTACTTTTATTGTTGAACTTTCATCACTATATAATGTGTCTGCATCATCTGTAATTACTCTGACTGAAAGAGTATAAACTTGGTCATTTGCAAAATAATTATACATTTCTTCACTATAAAATGTTGAAAACCCTTGTTGTGTATCATCTTGAGTTTTCTCTTGCAATTCATAGGTATTTCCACTTATTATCCCTTGATATATTAAATTTTCATCCTCAAGTTTAGAAAACGAAATATATCCATTTGTTACAGCAAGATTATCGATTTTTTCTAGTTTTTTGCATGCATAATCTTCGGTGTAAAGCGAGTCAAGAACAACATTATTGCTCACCATGGTGATATCAACATTCCCAATGGCTTTAATATTAAGATTGAAATCTCCGCTTCTCTCAGAAAGATCTTCAGTTAAATTATGTATACCATTGTCAACATAACCAGTCAAGATATTGTCGCCATCGATGTTAATTGCATAATCAGTTGCTTCATCTACCTTATCCCATACAAGCAAACCATCCGAAACTTTAAAATTAGTTACTTGAGGTAATACCTTCCCAGAAATAGAAGTAATTGAACTATTTATATAGTTTGTTTTTTGCCCCGTTTTGTCTATCAGTCCCTGTGCATAAATTTCAAAAGTAAATTCATTGCCAAGCAATTCATATATATCATTCGTTAATACAAGATTTATGTATCCACTTTCACGTACTATATCATCAACAACTATTCCATTAATTTTTAATACATATCCTGTAGCATTATAAACTTCATCTGCACGAAAACTAAATTGTGAATCAACTCCACTTGAAATTCTCAAAAAGCCAATATTTAACACACTTGCAAGCTTAGTAAAATTATATGTTTTCATGTCGCTATAAATATAATTAGAATTATTTAAGCCTCTTGTAACTGTAATAACATAATCTTTCTCGTTTATTGTATCAACCTTTTGATTATTGTCCTGATACGTAAAATCTTCAAATATATATTCATCTCCATTATTTAATATTAAATTTTTTACTAACCTTCCATCTTGTGTAATTTGTATTATATAATTATAGTCTAACTGTTCTTCTATACCTTCTCCAGCTACAAGTTTATCTGTGTACAATGTAATTTCGCCTGCTGATACTTTTGTAATGGTAAGAGGTTGACTTTGAGCACTTGTATATGTCAATAATCCATCACCCATAGAATATATATTTACTATAATATTTCCACTAAATGTATTTTCATATAATTCGTCTGACATATCAACTGTAGTTGTTTCACTTTCTATCTGTCCAGAAATACCAGCATTATTTGTAAATGTTATTAAATATCCAATTGCATTATTTGTACCAGTAAATGTGAGTATAGCCTCTTGAGAGATTGCTACATTTGTTGGTGCATTAAGACGCGTGAAAGTTTGAGATTGCACACCTGTACTATCAATGTAGTTATTTTGTCCAAGTGCTGTTATAACTACATAATAATCTCCACTAAGAAGAGCATTCGAAATTAAGTACTTGGTGCTTTGTCCAACACTTTCATAGGAGTTTGTACCTGACCCCATAACAACATCAATTTTAAAGCCATATACATCAGCATTTTCAAAATCATAGTCCCAAGAAACTTTTATATCAGTTTGTGTGAAATCTGAACTATCATTTGCTACAACTTTTACATTTTGTGGCGAATAAAGTTTATGGAAATCTACAGCATTACTATAGTATGATGACAAGAAATGACTTTCGCCTGCCAAAACAGTAAACTCTCCAACATATGCCTTTACACTGGCAGTAAAGTCATACCCACCAAGTGCTTCAATGATTTTAAGTATATCTTCGCTATCGATGTAAACTTGGCTAAGTGTTGTTTCATAAATTTGTTCTAAGTCCTGTGTGACAATTTTTAGCATATAACTTTCAATTTCGTTTACACTGTCAAAAGACATAAGCCCTCTTGCATCTATTGTAGGAGTGTTAAGAGTATTTATTCTTTCAAAACTAAATGTTGACTCCTCACTGTCAAGAAAGTATCGTTCTCCACTTTCGTATACTTTTGCAATAAGTTTAACTTTAACATCAAACTTGCCTGACAATTCAAATAAATTTGTTATATCTTCATCATTTACTCTAATTTGAATATTTTGAAGTTCATTGTCGACTTGATAATCTGTTATGGCTTCAACATTTTCATCTTCATCAACCGCAATTTCCTTAACGCCTTCAAGTCTTGTTACATAAATTTGAATATATTCTGATGATATGTATCCTGGTTTACTTATTTTTAATCTAATTGTATATGTCCCCGCCTGAGCAACATAAGTGGTAATCTCATAAGATGTTGTATTTTGAGTTGTAACTACATCATCGTTAATGGCAAGTTCATATGTGACATCTGGTGTTTCGCTCACTTCCCAAGTTGCCGTTACAATTCCGTCACTTTCCGAAACTGTCATTGTCAAATCACTTTTTATTTTATGTACTGTTGTTTGTTCGCTTTCAATGCTTGTAAAGTACACAATTGTATCTGAATTGACTACAACATCAGCACCAGTAAATTGATATGTAATGGTAGCAGTGAAATCTTGTGAGGCATCTATATGATTCCCTGAAACAAGTTCACTGAGAACATCAAGAGTGGTTGTGTTTAGACGAATTCTTGCCACAGATTCTTCTTGATACAATTTAACTAAATATTCAAAGTTTGGTAAATCTATACTCTGCCAAGAAAGTATAGTTTCATCGAGTACTGGTTTGGCTGGGGTTTGAACTCTCTGTACCGTGAATGTGCTATAATCACTATCAAGATAGTATGTGTTGTCTATTATTTGTTCTGTGGCAACCAGTTTGCCTTCTACTTTATACAGGCTTAAACTTCCAATTTGGTTTGTTATTTCATCGCCAATTTTTATCTCAAACTTTTCCTGCGATAGTTGTTCTGCTGGCACATCGGTATTTATACTAATTATTCCACTTTGAGAAACATTAAAATTATTTGGAGCAATGTGCTTAACAATTGTGATTGTGCTAACTGCACTATCTAAAATCAGTTCATCTTCATTTTGTGCAGTGACACTTAAAACATATGAGTCTGCAAGTGCCAAATTTTCTGAAAGGTCCAAACTAAGCGTTTCACCATTATCAACAAATTCAATTTCTTTTTCATTTAAGGTGACAAGATATTTTGTGGCATTTTCAACTTTTGAAATTGTAGCAATCAAACTATCTCTATCAAACTCAATCTCTGGAGCAGAAAGTGGTAATGTCACATCAAAACTGCATTCGCCATAATTTAAACTATCAAGATATAATTTCCCTGCGACATCTCCGCCAAGTGCTTTGACACACACTTTATAATGACCATATTTAAGGTTTTGTAGGTCAAGTGATGTTAAATTGGTTTGACCTTGAGAAAATG
>CALWOY010000093.1 GCA_944383255.1 uncultured Clostridia bacterium | reverse complement strand
TTTACATAAAAAAGAAATGGCAGATAAACAGCCAAGACAATCACCATCTGGTGATTGATGACCAAAAACTGCCACCTTTGTACTTTTTTTAATCTTTTTCAGTATTGTCCTCATCCATAACCTCATCAGGAATGTCAAGCGTACTCAAAATTTCATTTATTTTGTCAGCATGCTTTGCTCCTTCGTCTAAAACAAATGTAAGTTCTGGAGTATATGGCAATTTCACTTCTTTTACAAGTTCACGCTTTATATATCCTTCACTTTTTCGTAGTTGTTTTATTACAACTTTTTCATCACCTGTTAAAACACTTATTCCAACCTTACAGTGTCTAAAATCCACAGAAAGATGAGCATAAGTTACAGTAATGAATTCGCTAAGTCTAGGATCATTTAATCTGTTTTGAATAATATCTGCAAGAACTTTTTCTACTTCAGAATTTGCACGTTCTGTTCTTATATTGCTCACAATTAACCTCTTTTAATTTCAACTTTTTGATAAACTTCCAAAACATCGCCAACTTTGACATCTTGGCTATCTTTTAGTTTAATTCCACATTCATAACCATATGGAACTTCCGCCTTGTCATCTTTTTGTATTCGAAGTGCTACTATGCTTGTTTCTAAAACTTTATCTTTTCCTCTATATACATTTACAAACGCATTTCTAGCAACTTTTCCATCAGTCACATAACTTCCACAAACAATACCACTTGTTGAAAGTTTAAACATCATTCTTACTTCTGCGTGCCCAATGATCTGCTCTTCATATTTAACACTAAGCATTCCATTAAGTGCCTTAGATATTTCATCTACTACTTCATAAATAATCTTATATGACTTGATTTGAACAGACATTGAATCCGCCAATTGTTCAATTTTTGATGAAATTTTCAAATTGAAATTAATGATAACAGCACCACAAGCCTGAGCAAGTAAAAGGTCCGATTCTGTAACAGGTCCCGCTCCACTATGAATACAAACAACTCTTGCCTCCTCATTTTTAAGAGCAACCAAAGATTGTTTTAACGCTTCAACAGAACCTTGAACATCAGCCTTTATAATGATATTTAACGCTTTAAGTTTGCCTTCGTTTACTTTATCCATAAAATCTTCAAGTGAAACACCGCTGGTTGAATGAGAACGAAGTTCTTTTGCTTTAGCAATACGTTCATCAATTACTTGTTTAGATAACTTTTCATCAACTGCAAATACTCTATCTCCTGAATTAGGAACGCTATCAAGCCCAAGCACTGCAACTGGTGTGCTAGGTCCAGCAGATTTAACAGGTTTACCATTTTCATCAAACATTGCCCGAACTTTACCAAATGACGTACCACTGATGATTGAATCTCCAATATGGAGTGTACCGTTTTGTACAAGCACTGTAGCAACAGCACCACGATTTTTATCTAATTCTGCTTCGAGAACTGAACCTGTTGCACTAGATTTAGGATTTGCTTTAAGTTCAGAAACTTCTGCAACAAGTAATATTGTTTTAAGCAGTTCGTCAAGCCCTAAACCTTGCTTTGCTGAAACTGGCACCAAAATTGCATCTCCACCCCATTCTTCAGGCAAAACTCCATTTTCAGCCAACTGTTGTTTTACTCTTTCAATATTCGCTTCAGGCTTATCTATTTTGTTAATTGCCACAATCATAGGAACATCGGCCGCTTTGATATGGTTAATCGCTTCTACAGTTTGTGGCATAATTCCATCATCGGCTGCAACCACTAATATAGCGATGTCAGTAACTTTTGCACCACGAGCACGCATAGCAGTAAAAGCAGCATGTCCAGGTGTATCTATAAATGTAATTTTTTCTCCATTGTAGTCAATTTGATATGCACCAATCTTTTGCGTAATTCCGCCCGCTTCCCCAGCTACAACATTAGTCTTTCTTATAGCATCTAGGAGTGAAGTTTTACCATGGTCAACATGTCCCATAACTGCCACAACTGGTGGACGCTTTAGCATATCTTTCTCGTCATGTTCATGTTCTTTAACATCATCCAAAAGTTGCTCTTCGTAAGTCTTTTCAATTTTTTGTTCAAGTTTTACACCAAGTTCACTTGCAACAAGTTCAGCTGTCATAAAATCAATAGAACTATTGATATTAGCCATTATCCCCAGCATCATTAATTGCTTTATAATCTCAGTAACTGGTCTTCCAGTTTTTTCTGAAAGTGTTTTTACTGTTACATCTTCAGTTGTTATCACTGCATTTTCAATCTTTGGAGCAACAAAAGTTTTTTGTTCTTTTTTCTTATGTGCAAGTTTTCTATTTCCCATTCTCTCGCCATCAAAATCCACACTATCATCTACAATGAAGTTTTTACGTAAAAGTGCACGTTTATTAGTTTGACGCTTTTCTTCGGGTGCTCTATTCGACTTATTTTTATTTCCGTAATTGCGTTCTGGTTGAGATAGGACACTGCTACTTTCTAATGGCTCAAAAACCTTAAACGAGTTGGCTTTAGAACTAACAAAATTATTTCCTTTAGGACGATTTCCAAATGGTTTATTTTGCTGGCCAAAACGATTGTTCTGAGACTGTCTTTGATTTTGAAAACCAGGTTTTTTAAAATCACGATAATTTTGCTTTTGTGAAAATTCTCGTCTTTTATCATAATTTATTTTATTTTGGTTATTTTTTATCTGTTGCATTTGTCCCATATGATTTTGACTTTCTGTTTTATTTACCACCGTTTGAGTTTGAGAAGTTTCTTTTGTTTGGGCATCTTGAACAGTTAAACGCGTTTGTTTTTCTGCTTGAAATGTTCTTAGTACATCGTCAAGTTGAGATTTTGACGCTCTTAAATCACGAAGCAGTATTTGCACTGTTCCGTTCCTTTGAAGCCCAAATATAGATTTCAAGTTGTTTAATCCGTTTTGTTGTTTTTCTGCTTGTTTATTTATCAATGTTTTCACCTCTCATACTCTCTAATATTTTATCTGAAATTGCTTTATTTTTAAATGCAATAATTTTACAATTTTTTATATCTATTATTGATAAGAACTCTTCTTCTATCAATTTTAATATTTTATAATCGGTAGTACTTTTTATACTTTTCAAAATTCCTAGTAAATTGTTTGACGGATTTGTATATAAAACTAAATATAACTTTTTTGAATAGTTTTTTAAATTGTCTTGTCCTATTATTGCAAAACCGCCTTTTCTTGCAATATCAATATATCTTTTAACTTCATTTTTTTGTTTTGGTGTCAATCATACCCTCTTTAATTGATTTTAAATTTTCTTCACACACTGCAGTTTTAAAAACTTTGCTAAGTATCTTTGTATTTAATGTATCCAAGCAGTTTTTACATACATAGACACCACGACCAGAAAGTTTTCGCTTATTATCAACAATTACTGTCCCTTCTGTTTTAGTAAGTCGCAAAAGTTCATTTTGAGGCAGACGCTTTCTGCATGCAATACACATTCTTAAAACTTCCATATCTTAATCACCGCTTTCTTCTATATCATCAATATCTTCTAAGGTTGCAAAAGTGTCTTCGTCATCTCCAAGGTCAGTAAGTTCATACTCAACTTCTTTAACATCTGAATCTGATTTAACTGAACTCTCTGGTTTAACATCTATCTTCCAGCCAGTAAGTCTAGCAGCAAGTCTGACATTTTGTCCACCTTTTCCTATTGCTAATGAAAGTTTGTCATCTGGAACAATAACTCTTGACGATTTTAAACTTTCATTTATTTCAACGCTAATTACTTTTGCTGGGCTTAATGCATTTGCAATATATTCAAGTGGGTCTTCAGAATATGGAACAAGGTCTATTTTTTCACCATTTATTTCATTCATAATAGTATTTATTCTGACTCCACGATTACCTACACAAGCACCAAGTGCATCAATGTGAGGTTTTGTTGCCATTATTGCAACTTTACTGCGATTACCTGGATCTCTTGCTATATTTTTAATAACAACTTCACCAGTTTCAATTTCAGGAACCTCGATTTCAAAAAGCTTTCTTAAAAAACCAATATTGCTTCTTGAAACTTGGATTTGAACGCCTTTGAAACTATCTTTTATCTTTTTAACATAAACTTTAACTCTGTCATTAACATGAAAAGTTTCTCCTGGGATTTGGTCTTGTTCAAGCATAACGCCTTCGGTGTGTGATCCTGCAATCTGTACATATACAACACCTTGCTCAATTCTCTTAACAACAGTAGTTAAAAGTTCATCCTCTTTTTCGCTCAATTCTCCAAGCGTTATTTGCTTTTCAATTTCTTTCAATTTTTGCATTACAACTTGTTTTGCCGTTTGTGCTGCAATTCTTCCAAAGTCTTTAGTATTTTCTTCTTGTGTTACAGTGTCTCCAATTTTATAACTTGACTTTATTTTTTTTGCATCTTCTAAAGAAATTTCTTTATCAGGATTTTCAACTTCTTCAACTACTGTCTTATAACTATAAATTTTTATTGTATTCCTCTCGGGAATAAGTTTAACTTGGGCGCTTTTTGCTTCACCATACATCTTTTTATATGCCGAAGTAAGTGCTGATTCAAGTGCTTCTATAAGTTGATCAGCGTTGATTTTCTTTGTTGTTTCAAGTTCTTCTAATGCTTGAAAAAAATCTTTGTTTATCATTTTGTTCTCCTTAAAATTCAATAACTGGACTAATTTGTGCTATTTCACTGTGTTTTAATATGATAAGTTTATCATCGACTGCTATTGTAACATCGGTTTCGGTATAGTCCTTTAATAAACCGATATAATTTTTAATGCCATCATTTTGCTTGTAAAGGGTTACTTTTACTTTTTTATCCTTATTTCGTAGAAAATCTTTGTAGTTCTTGATTGGTCTATCAAGTCCTGGTGAACTAATATTTAATAAATATGGTTCACCTTGAGTTGGGTCAAGTTCATCAAGTGCATCAAAGATTGCATCATTTACCTTTTCACAATCCTCAACCGTTACACCATTTTCTTTATCAATGTAAAAAGTCAAATTCATTCCGTCAACTTTTTTTTGGTACTCAACCTCAACAACTTCGTATCCAAGTTTTTCAATGAGTGGACATATTTTTTCATTGCAAAGGCTTACAACTTTACTTGCCATAAATAAAACTCCTTTACTACAAGTAAGAGTGGGCAAGATTTTGCCCACTCTTAGTCTAGCATATATAGTCTATCACAACATTTCTTTTTAATCAATTGTTTTTGTAAAAAATTTTTATATAAAATATTTAGACTTCATTAAGTTTCAAAAAGACCTCTGCAGTGGCAATGGCATCGGCAATTGCCCTATGTGCATTTTTAAGCGATAAGCCCAAAGCATCAACAACATTTATAAGTTTATATCTTGAGAGGTACATTTTTTTTCTTACAACATCCATTGCATCTATACTTTCATTAGAAAAATATAATTTTGCTTTTTTTGCTGTATTTTGAATAAATCCTAAGTCAAAAGAAACATTATATCCAACCAGTACACTACCCTCACAAAATTTATAAAAATCTGTAATCGCTTGATTTCCATTTGGTGCATCTTTTACCATATCATTTGTAATAGTCGTCAATCTTGTTATTTCTTCAGGAATTTCATTCTCTGGACATATGAAAGTTTGAAACTGTTCTTTGATGAGTCCATTTTCAATTTTCACTGCACCAATTTCAATTATTTCATTATATTCAGCACTAAG
>CALWOY010000092.1 GCA_944383255.1 uncultured Clostridia bacterium | reverse complement strand
AAAAAACAAATATAAATAAAACTGATAATAAAATAAATATTTTTATTTTTAATTTTAACCCCTTTTTCATCTTCCCCTCTTTTTTTTAATTTTAGCCCCCCCCCCCCCCCAATTATGTCAAGTAATTTTGATAAGTTTTTAATTAACATTAAAAAAAATTCATTAACTGCAGTTCTAGCAAATAAAAAAGCCTCAATGACGAGGCTCGACAGGTGTGTCCACACAGGAGTTTAGTTTCCTAAATGACAACTTAAACTCTACTATATGTAAAATAGCGAAAATTGTGAGGCGTAGACGAGGCTCGCAAAAATACTAAAAAAACGCAAAAATAGCCCCTAGTGACGAGGCTTTTTATTTTAAAATATTCAAAATTAGGTGGTAAAGACTAAGGCAAAAATACTAAAAACGCAAAAATAGCCCCTAGTGACGAGGCTCGACAAGTGTGTCCGCGCAGGAGTTTAGTTTCCTAAATGACAACTTAAAACACTCTACTATATGTAAAATAGCGAAAATTGTGAGGCGTAGACGAGGCTCGGCGGGTACTCTCACGCAGGAGCGTACAAATCGTACGTGACTGTGTGAGGGTTGCCCGCCAGAAACAAAGTATACGCCCACAATTTTCGCTATTTTTGCGTTTTTTGATAGTAAAGAGCAATACGAGTATCTTCCCCCAAAACATCTTCAGTTATAGTTGGATTTTGTCTGTAGATAAGTTCCGGTCTTATGAAAAGTTTTTTTGCTATATCCCATATTTTTTCACCAACTTTACCAAAATAGATTTCAATTGCACAATCTTTTTCAGGTAATTGTTCTGACATTTCAATATTGGATATAACTGCACCTTGAGTTGTTTTGCATATGTTTGAATGAACAAGCAACACTGCATCAACATACACATCTCTGCCTTTTTTAACCATAACATCAACATCACAAACAGTGACTGATGTGTCAAATATTACTTCACCTTCAAGGTCGGTTTGATAACTTACAACAAATGGAATTTCAACATCAACGGAATTTGGCCTTGATTCTTCATCGTTAAAGTATATAAGATTGCTTGTGAGAACACCACTTAAATTATATGCTCCACTATCTATGTATTCATTAGTAATAATTGCTTTTGAATAATTTACTGCAAGAAGTTTATCAATTCTAGGCTCTTCATCTGAAAGGACTAGACTACCCTCAATCTTTTTATCAAAAACAATGGGGTCACATGAAATTGTGTTTTCATAACTTTGCGTTGTGCTTGTTATGACATTTTTTATACTAAATAAATCTGAAGTAAGTGTAACTGTATTTATTGAATAAATTGCCATAAATACATCTAGTGGTATAGTTATGCTAAGTTTAACTTCTTCACCATTTTCGGTAACCGTTGTTTTAACTTCGCAGCTGTTGTCATCGATAAGAGCATCCACTAAACTGCCTTTTTTAGCATATTCACACTCAACTTCCTGTTTTATTTCAGTTTTATTATAAACAGTTTTAATTTGTGGTTCTTCATTATCTGTGACATATGTTATTTTACTGATAAGAGTTGCACAAAGTGTAACAAAACCTTCGCTTGCCTCTGCATTTGTAAGATGAACATCGCTAGTTGTAGAAATAACCTGCCTTATTGGTTCTTTTACACTTACTTCGATATTTTCCATCCAGTTATTACGACAAGTCCCAGATAGTGTTTGATAAGTTATATCATCAGTTGTTGAACAGATATCATCAGTAGTCTCACTTAAATATGGTACTTCAATTTTAGAAATTACATAAACTTTTAAAGTAATCTCATATTGTACCTGTGCCATATTACCATTCAATGCAATCACCTTAGAATCAACATTTGTGATTCGTGCCAAAACCTGTGCGTTTGGTGTTATTTCGCTATTTTGCACTTTTAGTGAATATGGCGAACAATATGTGGCATTCCCAACAAGCCCAGATTCAGTGAGATATACTATTGTTACAAGAGCATTTCCACTGATATTTGCTTCGTTTGTCAATGCCTCTGTGTGGGGCAAACCACTGTTAACACTCACCGCTAATACCTTGCTGATGTTCTCTGTACTATCAATACCTACTGAGCATTCGAAAGAAGAAGTGACATCATTTAACTTAGTTTTTTTTACTGAATAAAATTTTTCGTATGAATTGTTATTCGCCATATTCCCTCCATTTTTTGTTATGCTATATTGTATTTTAATAAATTTGAATTTAGAACAAAAAATAAAAAAATGCAAAGTGGGTTAATCTTTGCATTTTTTATACTAACAAAATTGGGTTATATTTTGTCATTAATATTTATAGGATATTTGGGTTTTAATATCTTATATTTAATTATTGTTCAATCTTAGAAACAACACCACTACCAACTGTTCTACCACCTTCACGAATAGCGAAGCGTAAACCTTCTTCGATAGCAATTGGAGTAATAAGTTCAATTTCCATTGTAACGTTATCACCTGGCATAACCATTTCAACACCTTCTGGGAGTTTGATTGTACCAGTAACATCAGTTGTTCTAAAATAGAATTGTGGACGATAACCATTGAAGAATGGAGTATGACGACCACCTTCTTCTTTCTTCAAAACGTAAACTTGAGCACTAAATTTTGTATGAGGTTTAATTGAACCTGGTTTTGCAAGAACTTGTCCTCTTTCGATTTCATCTCTTTGGATACCACGAAGAAGAAGTCCTACATTATCACCTGCTCTTGCTTCGTCAAGAAGTTTTCTGAACATTTCGACACCTGTGATAACTGTTTGTTTACCACTATCTTTCATACCAACGATTTCAACTGTATCATTGAGTTTAACTGTTCCTCTCTCAACTCTACCTGTTGCAACTGTACCACGACCTGTGATTGTGAATACGTCTTCAACTGGCATTAAGAATGGCTTGTCTGTTTCACGAGCTGGGTCTGGAATATATGAGTCAATAGTGTCAAGAAGTTCTTGAATTGGTTTTAACCACTCACTATTGATGTCACCAGCTTCACATGCTTCACATGCTTTAAGAGCAGAACCTTTGATGATAGGAGTTGTATCTCCTGGGAAATCGTATGATGTTAAGAGTTCACGAATTTCCATTTCAACAAGGTCAGCAAGCTCTGGGTCTGCTTGATCCATCTTGTTCATGAAAACTACAATGTATGGAACGCCAACCTGACGAGCAAGCAAGATGTGCTCTCTTGTCTGAGGCATAGGACCATCTGCTGCAGAAACAACAAGGATGGCTCCGTCCATCTGTGCGGCACCTGTAATCATGTTTTTAACATAGTCTGCGTGTCCTGGGCAGTCTACGTGTGCATAGTGCCTTCTCTCTGTTTGATATTCAACATGCGCTGTGTTGATTGTAATACCTCTTGCTTTTTCTTCTGGTGCCTTGTCGATGTCTTCATATTTCATCTTTTCAGCAAGGCCTTTAAGTGCGCAATATTGGCATATAGCAGAAGTAAGAGTTGTTTTACCGTGGTCTACGTGACCAATTGTACCGATATTTACATGAACTTTACTTCTATCGAATTTTTCCTTAGCCATTTTAAAATAATCTCCTTTTTTAATTTTAGTCGTAATGATTTTAACATAGTTTTTGTTTTTTGCAAAACATTTTTAATAAATATTTTTTTATTTGAAAGTCGCTATTTAAACGACTTTTTCGCCTAAGATGTCTTTATATTCGCAGTTTGAAATTTCTCAGTGCTTTCGTACTTTCGAAATGACATCCGAAATGACATCCTTAAAGTTTAATCCCATAAATAACTGTGGAACCAAGTGGAACAGTAAACGCAGTATTGCCTTTATTTTTACTTAGTTATATAAAGTATAATTTTTGAGATTTTTGCAAAGAAAGACGAGGCTCGGCGCAGTTGGCTCCGCAGGAGTTTAGTTTTCTAAATGACTGTGGAGCCAAGTGCGACAGTAAACGCAGTATTTCGCAGTTTATTGTCAATTTTTCTTGCGTTCGCCGACAATCTTCTCTGTAATAGACTTAGGCACTTCTTGATATTTAAGTGGTTCCATAACGAATGTACCACGTCCTTGCGTTTGAGAACGAAGGTCGGTTGCATAACCAAACATTTCTGCTAGTGGAACTTCAGCACGAACACGTTGATATCCTGGAATTGAGTCATTCCCAAGAAGTATACCACGACGTGATGTTAGGTTGCCCATAACAGTACCAAGGTACTCATCTGGAACATCAACTTCAACTTTCATAATAGGTTCAAGTAGCACTGGGTCTGCTTTTGCAGCACCTTCTTTGAAAGCAAGTGAGCCTGCGATTTTGAACGCCATTTCACTTGAGTCGACATCATGGTAAGAACCATCAAATACAGTTGCTCTAAAATCAATAGTTTCATAACCTGCTATGACACCATTCATTCTGGCTTCATCAATACCTTTGTTGACTGGCTGAATAAATTCTTTTGGAATCGAGCCACCAACCGTTTTATCAACAAATTCATAACCAGCACCTGGTTCAAGCGGTTCAAACTTAACCCAGCAGTGCCCATATTGACCTTTACCACCGCTTTGACGTACAAACTTACCTTCAGCCTCTACGGTCTTGCGTATAGTTTCACGATAAGCAACTTGTGGTTTACCAACATTTGCTTCAACTTTGAATTCACGAAGAAGTCTATCAACGATGATTTCAAGGTGAAGTTCGCCCATACCTGAAATTAGAGTTTGTCCTGTTTCTTGGTCGGTTTGGACTCTAAATGAAGGGTCTTCTCTTGAAAGTTTTCCAAGTGCAATAGCCATTTTTTCTTGCATATCTTTTGTTTTAGGCTCAATGGCAAGTTGGATAACAGGCTCTGGGAACTTCATACTTTCAAGTTGAATTGGGTGGTCTTCATCACAAAGTGTGTGACCTGTGATTGTGTCTTTAAGACCAACTATTGCGGCGATATCTCCCGCTTTAACTTCGCTTATTTCTGTACGATTGTTTGCATGCATACGAATAAGTCTTCCGACACGTTCAGTCTTGCCAGTGTTTGCGTTGTAAACATATGAACCTGCTTTAAGTGTACCGCTGTAAACACGGAAGAATGTGAGTGTTCCAACATATGGGTCAGTTGCAATTTTGAATGCAAGACCAGCAAGTGGAGCATTGAAATCTGGATGACGGTATTCTTCTTCTCCAGTTTCTGGGTTTATACCTTTTATAGACTCAATGTCTGTTGGTGCTGGAAGATAATCAACCATTGCATCAAGCAAGTTTTGAACACCCTTGTTTTTGTATGATGAACCGCAAAGCATTGGGGTAACTTGTTTTGCAATTGTTGCCTTTCTAATTGCTTGTTTGAGTTCATCAACAGTTATTTCTTCTCCACCAAAATACTTCTCCAAGAGTGCATCATCTGTTTCAACTATTGACTCAATGAGTGCATCATGGCGTTTTTGTGCCTCTTCTTTATATTCATCTGGAATTTCAACCTCGTCAACTATTTTCCCAAGGTCATCTTCAGGAATATATGCTTTCATGGTTAAAAGGTCAATGATACCTTTAAAAGTATCAGCCATACCAATTGGCATTTGAAGTGGTAAAGGTTTTGTGTGAAGTCTATCTCTAACTGATTCAACGCATTTGTCAAAGTAAGCATCATCTCTGTCCATTTTGTTAACAAAGATTATGACAGGAACTTTACATTCATTAGCCTGACGCCAAACTGTTTCGGTCTGTGGCTGAACTTTATCACGCGCACTAAGCACCAAAACTGCACCGTCAAGAACTTTCAATGAACGCAAAACTTCTATAGTGAAGTCAACGTGTCCTGGGGTGTCGATGATGTTAATTTTATAATTTTTCCAATGACAAGTTGTGCAGGCAGATGTGATAGTGATACCACGTTCTTGTTCCTGTTCCATCCAGTCCATTGTTGCAGCACCATCATGCACTTCACCAATCTTGTGGTTGATACCAGTGTAGAAAAGAATTCTCTCTGTGGTTGTCGTTTTTCCGGCATCTATGTGTGCCATAATACCGACATTTCGAGTAAATTTTAAACTCTCTTCTGCCATTATATTTCTCCTTTATTAAATTTTTCTATTATTTGTTAATTTTTAAACATATTGTGTGTTGATTCCAATAGCATACGGCTATTTTGAATGTTAGTGAGAAATCTTTGAGATTCTCACGGTCGCTTTCGCTCCCTCAGAATGACACAATATAAGTTTTTACAAGAAAGACAAGGCTCGTACTTCCCCGTAAAACGCAAAATTGTGTAGGGCTAGTATTAAATATTTTTGCGGTTTTTACAAGAAAGACAAGAATTTCCTCTCAACTCGTAAAACGCAAAATTGTGAGATGAGGCTAATATTAAATATTTTTGCGGTTTTTACAAGAAAGACAAGGCTCGGCAAGTACGACCACGCAGGAGTTTACATCCGTAAATGACTGTGTGGGCGTGCTTGACAGCAAACGCAGTATTTCGCAGTAAAAACCCAAAAAATTACCAACGGTAGTGAGCAAAAGCCTTGTTAGCCTCAGCCATCCTGTGCATTTCATCTCTACGTTTGATTGCACTACCTTGATTGTTGTAAGCATCCATAAGTTCGCCTGCAACTTTTGCTTCCATTGTACGTTCACTGTTACGCTTTCTTGCAAACTGAACAAGCCAACGTATTGCAAGGGTTTGACGACGCTCTGGACGAATTTCCATTGGTACTTGGTATGTTGCACCGCCAACACGTCTACCCTTTGTTTCAAGAACAGGTTTAACATTTTCTACTGCTTGTGTGAAAACGTCGATTGGGTCACCGCCTGTCTTGTCTTTTATTATGTCAAAAGCGCCATATACTATGTGCTGTGCAATACCTTTTTTACCATCATACATAACTTGGTTAATGAATTTTGAAACAAGTTTGTTGTGGAATTTTGGGTCTGGCAAAACATCTCTTTTTGGCACTCCACTTCTTCTTGGCATTTTATTTCTCCTTTTAATAAATTTTTAAATAGATTAGTTAGATTTTGGTTTTTTTGCACCGTATTTTGAACGGCTTTGCATACGTTTTGCAACACCGGCAGTATCAAGACTTCCGCGAATGATGTGATATCTCACACCAGGAAGGTCTTTTACACGTCCACCACGAACAAGAACAACGCTGTGCTCTTGAAGGTTGTGTCCAATGCCTGGAATGTAGCAAGTACCTTCTTGACCGTTTGAGAGTTTTACTCTGGCGATCTTACGAAGTGCTGAGTTGGGTTTTTTAGGTGTTGTAGTTTTGACTGAAAGGCAAACGCCACGTTTTTGAGGACAATTTTCAAGAAGTGGTGACTTACTCTTTTTGTCAAAAGTTTTTCTACCTTTGCGAACTAACTGGTTAATTGTAGGCATCTGTTTCCTCCTTTATAAATTTTCAACATATAAACAAAAAAGGCGAGGATAAGGGCAACTTTTACCCATATCGTTCGCCTAAATGTCGCGTTAAAATAACTTAACACAACACGCAATCTTGCACCAAATTTATACAAGTATTCGGTAAACACATGGAAAAGTTTGTTACCTGCTGTTTGTTAATGCTGGCCTAATAAAAATTAGGACTTTAGAGTTTTTACTAAAAAAACCTTTGATATACTAACAAACTTCACCACATTTGTCAACTATTATCTAATAATTTTTGAATTAAAAAATCTTTCTTGAAACTCAGTTAATGCATTAATTTGTTCATCGGTGTAATTTTTACCATTTGTTACCACGAGGCTTTTATCATTAATTTCCCTGCTTCAGAGATTAAAACTATTATTAAATAAATTTGAATATAGCATTTAGGATTAAAAAAACAATATACAAAACATAAAGTACCAAAAGTACAATTCCCTGCCAGCGATATGTTTTTTTCTTAACAAGAATTGGTAAAATTAAAATCAAAGTAAAAAGCATTGCAAGCGGAAGTGAAATATATGCCGTTTCATTGGTTATTGGCATACCATCATTCCATGCAACCAGACGTGACACACCTAAAATAAGTGTTAAATTCAGTATATTTGAGCCAACAATATTTCCCATTGCAAGATATGGTGTCTTTTTTTTAAGTGATGTGATAACAGTGACAAGTTCAGGCAAACTTGTACCAATTGCCACAACAGTAAGACCAACAAATTGTTCACTTATTCCAATTACTCCACTTAAATACTCTACTTTGTCTACCAAAAGGTATGCACCACCGCCAATAGCAGCAGCACCAAGCAAAAACAAAATGATAGCAAGCCAGAGCGGACGCTGAATGTCATCTTCACTGCCTTTATTATGAGTTTCCATATTTTTAGCATCAATATAGTTAAACACAAAAAACAAAATTGTTATTGCAATCATTACAAACGCTTGCCATATGGTCACCTCATCAAAAAAACCAATGACTGTTACAAAAATTGTTGCAACAATCAAAAGGTAATATTTAAGCATACCGCCACCACCAATTTTTGACGGCATAAAACAAATACCTATTGCCATAACAAGACCCACATTGCAAAGTGCGGAGCCAACGGCATTACCAACCGCCAAATCTGTCGTTCCGTCAATGCTTGAAATGATGCCAATTATAAGTTCAGAAAAAGTTGTGGCAAGGCTCATAAAAGTTGCACCAAAAATAATTTGTGGAATATGTGCCTTTTTTGCAAGCACAGCGGATGACGAAACAAATACATCGCCACCTTTTACCACTAAAAATAGTGCAACTACCAATAAAACAACTGCAATCGCTATATCCATATCGTTAGTTTAACACAAAATGCAAATAGTTATTTAAATATTTTATAATTTTTCCACGAAATTTTTGATTTTTATTGCAAGAGCCATATCTATTCCCTTAACAAGCGCAAGTTCTTCTATGCTCGCCTTTTTGATTTCATCAACTGAAGAGAATTGGTTAAATAGTGCTTTCTTTTTTACTTTTCCAAGACCTTTTATGTCATCAAGTGGTGATTTTATCTCATTTTTTGTTCGTAGTTTTCGGTGAAAAGTTATTGCAAAACGGTGCGCTTCATCCCGAATGCTTTGAAGTACCCTAAGTTCACTACTGCCTCTTTCAAGCATTATTGGTTGGCTTTGACCTACAATAAAAACTTCTTCAAACTGCTTGGCAAGTGATATCATATCTATATCAGTTTCAAGATTAAACTCTTTTAATATTTCATATGTGGAACTTAGTTGCCCTTTTCCGCCGTCAATAACCATTAAATCTGGCTTTTGAGAAAAACTTTCATCTTCACCGTCAAGTTCTTTAAACCTACGCATTAGTGTCTGCTTTAAACTTTCAAAATCATCTGCTTTATTAAGTCCTTGAATTTTAAATTTCCTATACATTTTTTTTGCTGGTCGTCCAGCAATAAACACCACCATTGATGCCACCTGATTTGTGCCACTTATATGCGAAATATCATAGCACTCCATACGATTTGGAACATTTTTAAGATTTAGTTTTTGTTTCAATTTTTCAAGTGCACCAATGGTTTTGTCATACTCAATATCTTCGTTGTACTGTACTTTTTCCAAATGTTCTTTTGCATTGAGTGTTGCCATTTCAACAAGACGTTTTTTTTGTGCTTTCTTTGGAACAATTATTTTTGCCTGCAAATCTATATTCTCACTAACTGGCATATTTAATAAAATTTCCTTTGGTTGTTCGTGGCGAGAATAATATTGCATTAAAAAACTTTCCATTGTATCGCTTTCACTAAGCGAAGCATCTACCACACTTTGCGAGGTAACCCCAAGCACTTTGCCATGACGAATAGTCATCACACAAATTGCACCAATTACACCATTGTTGACATAACTTATGACATCAACCACATAATCATTTGGAACATCTGCCACCACTCTTTGTTTAAGTGCACGCACCATTTTAATCATATCTCTAATTTCAAGTGCCCGCTCAAAATTTTCATGAGATGATGCAACTTCCATTTTTTTTTGCAAAATTTCTTCAATTTCACTATCATTGCCACGCAAAAAGTCCATTGCCTTTTGCACTATTTGTTTATAGTCCTTTGGTGATACAAGTTTTGCACATGGTGCGCTACAAAGCCCAAGTGAGTAATTTAGACATGGTCTTTGAACTTTCTTGGTTAATTTTTGCTTACAAGTTCTAAGTGGATATGCCATATTTACAATTTTTATAAGTTTGTATGGACTTATTGACGAAATGTATGGTCCAAAGTATTTTGCGCCGTCTTTTTTGACTTTTCTTACAACTTCCATACGCGGATATTCATCTTTAACTGTAACGCGAATATATGGATATGCCTTATCATCTTTTAAAAGTATGTTATAAAAAGGTTTATATTTTTTTATCAAGTTATTTTCAAGTGCAAAAGCATCACGCTCAGAAAGAGTAATAAAATATTCAAAATATTCCACATTTTGCACCATTGCCATAACTTTTGTAGGTTTTGGTGAGTTATTGAAATACTGGCTAACCCTATTTTTTAGGTTTTTAGCCTTTCCAACATATATAACCGCACCACTTTTGGAGTGCATTACATACACGCCCGGCTGAGTGGTAAGTGTTTTTAAACTTTGTTTTATTTTATCGTTCATTTAAAATCTTTTTTATGCTATTTAAAATTATATTGGCATTTTCGTCCGCTCTTACACTATTTTCATCGCGATAGAATAGATATATTTTTAATTTTGGCTCTGTGCCACTTGGACGAATAATGAAACTAAGTTTGCCAGCGTGATATTCAATAAAGTTTTGCTTGTCAAGTCCAGTATTGTCGCTAAGGTAGTCAATGGTGTCTTCGACTTTGTATTCCAAAACACGTTTTAGTGGTTTCTTCCTCAGTCCATCAACAACATCATTCATACGTTTCAAACTATCTGTGCCCTCAAATTTCACACTGTCACCAAGCGTACAAATATAGCCATATTCACGGTATATATCTTTAAGATATTGGTCAAGACTTGAATTTTTATCTTTTAGCCATTGTGCAATTTTACAAATAAGAAGTGTCGCGAAAATACCTTCTTTATCATAAGTATTTTTGCGTACAATATATCCACAACTTTCTTCAAATATAAGTAGCGGTTCGCCACCTTTTTGCTTTTCAAGATGTGCTTTTTCTCCAAGGCTTTTAAAGCCCGTCAAGGTTTTGTAGAGTGTAATATTGTTTTTCTTGCAAATATCTTCTACAAGCGGACTTGATACCACACTTGTCACCACAAAACTATTTTCTTGTTTGTAATTTTCTATTAAATATTTTAATAATATATATCCAACTTCATTGCCCGTAAGTTTTTTGTATGTTCGCCCTGTTTTTACCATAACGCCAAGTCTGTCAGCATCGGGGTCTGTTGCAACAATTAAGTCGGCATCAACTTTTTTAGCAAGTTTCAAACTTTCTTTAAATGCCTCGACAAACTCAGGATTTGGATATGGGCAAGTTGTAAAATCTGGGTCACGATGCTTTTGACTTTTTGGAATATAATATTTAAATTCATTATTTTTTAAGATTTGTGTAACCGCTTCAAGTCCAGTGCCATTAAGTGGTGTATAGACAATTGTAAGCGTCTTTTTTGTAGTGTCAGTATCTCCTTCAAGATATGCCTTTAATATTTCATCGCCTAAAAATTTAACGTTGTTTGGTTTAAGTTTGTAGGTGCTATTATAATTTTCTACTTCATCTATGCTATTAAAGCTGTCAGATATCTCTTTTTGTGCAGCATTTCCAATTTGTATACCAACTTCATTTATGATTTTAATACCATTAAACTCACGTCTATTATGACTAGCGGTTATCATAATGCCAATATCTGCTTTTTTGTATCTTGTGGCAAATACGCATAGTGGCGAAGGTGCATATTTTTTGAAAAGATATACAAGTATACTGTTATTAGACAAAATATTTGCAAAAATCTTGGCAAATTTTTTCGAGTTGTGCCTTGTGTCAAAACAAACTACGGCGGTGGTCTTACTATGTGCAAGCATATATTTTGCTGTAGCAGATGCCAAACGAGATATTGTAACCTCATTTATTCCACCACTTCCAACTATCATCTCCCCACGCATACCGGCAGTACCAAAGCCAAGTGTGGTTTGAAAATTTTGAGATTTTTGCTCCTCATTTAACATTTTTAATTGTTTTTGAATATTTTTATCTTTAATATTCGTCCATGAATTAAAATCACTCATTATCTTCTCCTTCGTTATCGCTAAGTAGTGGTGCATCTTCCACCTCCAAGTCAACCAAGTTTTCATCAAGTGTTGACACATTTTTTAGTTTACGTTCAATAGTTCGAGATTTTTTTGTGGCAAACTCAATAGTGCTTGATGCTTCATCAAGTTTTTTCTGAGTTTTTGCCAAAAGGTCAACAAACTTTGAAAACTCACGCTTAAACACTCCAAGCAAATTCCATACTTCGCTGGAACGCTTTTCAATAGTCAAACTCTTAAAGCCAAGTTGCAAACTATTTAAGAGTGCCGAAAGTGTAGTTGGTCCACAAACCACAACTTTGTATTGTTGTTGAAGTGTTTCGGTTAGACCTGGTATTCGTAGTACTTCGGCATAAAGCCCTTCTATCGGCAAATACATAACTGCAAAATCTGTTGTCTTTGGTACAAATATGTATTTTTCATTTATACGCTTTGCTTCTTCTTTTACACGTCTTTCAATGTTTTTAACTTGAAGGTCAACCTCTTCTTTTGTGCCATTGTCACTCGCTTCTATAAGACGCTGATAGTCTTCAAGTGGAAACTTTGCATCTATTGGCAAATATACTTCACCGCTGTCATCTTTGCCCGGCATACGCACAACAAAGTCCACTCGCTCAGAATTTTTTGGATTTATGTTGACTTGAGAATAATATTGTTCGGTAGTTAAAATTTGCTCTAAAAGTGAGCCAAGTTGCACTTCTCCCCAAGTACCACGAGTTTTGACATTTGTCAGTACTTTCTTTAAGTCGCCCACCCCACTTGCAAGTTGTTTCATCACTCCAATGCCTTCATACACTGACTGCAAACGCTCGTTTATAATATTAAACGACTGGCTAAGCCTGTTTTCCAAACTCACATTAAGTTTTTCATCAACAGTTTGACGCATTTGTTCAAGTTTCTTTTCATTTTCTTGCTGAATTCTAAGAAGCCCTTCAGTGAGTTGCGTGGTGGCATTTCGCATACTTTGCTCAACACCACTGACAAGAGTTTGAACTTGAGCACGAATATCTTCAAGTTTTTGGTTTTGAAGCATATCATTTTGCGAAACGGTGTTGACAAGCGTATTTGAAATTTGTGTCATATTTTGTGAAAAAGTATTTGCAAGCATATCCATTTTTTCATTTTGTACTTTTTCCAAAATTTTAATTTCATCCGCTATTTTTTGTGCATCAATATTTTCCTGCGTCTTTGTTTTTTTAAATAATAGAAAAATAAGTAAAATAATGCACAAAAAACTAAGTACCAAACTAATTATTTGCAATATCATAATTTTTTATCTCCATAATAAGTGTATCTTTATCGTTTTCTATTTCACCATCAAAAACTTTTAAAAGTAAATTATTTAAAATTTCATTATAATATTTATTATCTAGTTTTGGACGGCATTTTTTTATATCTTGCGCACTTACTTTTAAATCTTTAATGCGTATTGGAATATGATAATTTTTGATATATTTATAGAAAAAATTGTATTTATTAAATAAAAATATACTATCTTTTGCAAGAATTTTGCCAATATTTTCAAAATTATCAAAATATTTAATAAAATATTCTTTATTTGACAATTTATTTATTGCATCAAAATATCCACAAACAACATTTATTAAATAATCTTTTATTTTTGTAGAAAAATTAAAACCTTTTTGTCCAAGCATATATTCAAGATAATATTCCACGCAGTCAGGGTCTATGGTTTCAATCATATCAACCAACAGTGCTTCTAGCCTTAAACTTGATACTTTTTTTACAAGGTTTAATTTTATTTTTGATACACTTGAATACAAAAAGGTAAAAGCATTAAGGTAATTTAAAAGCCTGAGTGCTCTTATGTGTGAATGTTTTTTGGAAATGGTGTATTTTTTGTCGCACTGCAAAATTTTAATAAGTTCTTCTCTTTTGCGTATACCAGAAATATCTTTTATTCGGTAAGCCATTTTCTTTGCAATTTTATAAGTATTTTTTTCAATTTTAAAACCAAGTTCTGAAGAAATTCGCACCATTCTAAGAATTCTCAGCCCGTCACTAGAAAATACAAAATCTGGTGTTTCAATTGTTCTGATACGCTTCTTTTTTAAGTCATAAAGCCCAGAATAAATGTCTATTATCTTTTTTCTGGTTATGCTGAAATATATACAGTTTATAGTAAAATCACGCCTTTTGGCATCTTGACGAATATCATCAACAAAAATTACTTCAATTGGTGTGTGATTGCCCGTGCCGTCATATTTTTCTGTACGGAAAGTGGTATGCTCATAAACCTCATTACCAACGCTTATTGTCACAGTGCCAAGACGCTTATTCTTTTCTTTGACTACAAATGGAGTATCCTTTAATAATTCCATTAGTTCATCTGGTGTAAGTTTACTTGCAAGGTCTATATCTGTTCCACCAATGCCAATAAGGCTATTTCGTACATAGCCACCAACAATAAATAATTCTGCTTTTTTCTTTAACTTTTGTGCCAGTTTTTCAAGATTTTCTGGAACAACTATATCTTTAAACTGTTTCATATATAAAATTATACCACACAAAGCACAATTTGAAAATTATTTTTATAATTTTTGTTTTATATGTTATTATAGTTTAAAAATAAAAAGAATAAATTAAACAGACCACCGAAAAACAAGTGAGGCGAGGCTCGCAAAATGCACAAAAGCAGGAGTTTAGTTACCTAAATGACTTCGTCGAAACTCTCGCTTTATGGCTTAAAATTGCCAAATTGGCAATTTTTATTGCCTTTGCACTCGGTTTCTCCTCTCCCCAAAAAGTTTCCATAGGTACTTTTTGGGGCACCCC
>CALWOY010000091.1 GCA_944383255.1 uncultured Clostridia bacterium | reverse complement strand
GAATGGACATACTTTCAGAGCCTATTTTTACAACTCCTTTTTGACTTTCTATGTACACAAGTTTGTTGGACATATTGACAATGTTAAAACTATTTAACTTGTCAATTTCCAGTCCAAAATCTGCCACAAGTTCACTAAAAAAATTAAACACCTTTGCCTCAAAATAGCATATGAAAGTTTGCCAACACATATACCAAAAGCCTTGACAAAATTTGTCGTGAATTATATATTGTACTAGAGGTAATTTATGGAAGTTAGAACACGTTTCGCACCAAGTCCAACTGGATATATGCACATAGGTAATTTACGCACGGCATTATTTGCCTTTTTATTTGCAAAACACCATAATGGCAAGTTTATTTTAAGAATTGAAGATACCGACCAAAAACGTTATGTTGAAGGAGCAACTGAAGTCATATATAATACATTAAAAATTGCGCATCTAAATCATGACGAAGGTCCAGATATCGGCGGAAACTATGGCCCTTATGTGCAAAGTGAAAGAAAAGACATTTATCAAAAATATGCCAAAATGCTTGTAGAGAGTGGACACGCATACTATTGTTTTTGCGACCCTGATGAAAAAGAAGAACAAGGTTTTGGATATAATAGGCATTGTAGAAATCTTTCAAAAGAAGAAATAGAAAAAAATTTAAGTGAAGGAAAGCCTTATGTTATACGCCAAAAAGTTCCGCTTAGTGGCACAACCACATTTGTGGATGAAGTTTATGGTACAATAACCGTTGAAAATGAAAGCCTTGACGACCAAGTACTTTTAAAACGTGATGGGCTCCCAACATATAACTTTGCAAATGTTGTGGATGACCACCTTATGAATATCACACATGTAATTCGTGGAAAAGAGTATATCTCATCCACTCCAAAATACCAACTTTTGTATGAAGCGTTTGGCTGGAAACCACCAAAAACCATTCACCTTTCAACAATTATGGGTAGAAATGAAGATGGCTCGGTTAGCAAACTTAGTAAACGCCATGGATCAGTTAGTTTTAATAACTTACTTGAAGAAGGATACCTTAGTGACGCAATTGTAAATTATATTAGCCTGCTTGGTTGGAATCCAAAAAGCGAACAAGAAATTTTCTCGCTTGATGAACTTATAAAGCATTTTGATGTAGACGGCATTGTCAAGAGTGATGCAATTTTTGATTATAAAAAACTTGACTGGTTCAATGCTCAGTACATTCAAAAACTTGACCATGAAACATTTAAAAATGCAAGTATGCCATATATAAAAGACCTTCCTAAACCAATTTTTGATAAATGGGACTTTGCATCTACACTTGCACAAAGTAGAATAAATAAATTTAGTGATATTGTTCCACTATTTGCATTTTTAAGTGATTTTAAAATTGATACATCACTTTTTGAAAACAAGAAAAATAAACTAGATAAATTGCAGTCTCGTGACATTTTGGTTAAGATTTTCCCACTTCTTGCAAGCACAGAGTTTGAAGTTGAAAATTTAAATACCCTACTTTCAAAATATGCAGAGCATAAGGAAATGAAAATCGGCAAACTTATGTGGCCAGTGCGTATTGCAGTTACTGCCCACACAGTCACCCCTGGCGGTGCTGGTGAAATGCTATATCTACTTGGAAAAGAAGAATCACTTAGGCGTATTCACGCAAGTATTGATGCATTAAACGTTGACCTTGGTGAACCTTTACTTGATATGAAAGAACAGCCAATTGAGGAAGAAGAAATAGAATTTATGAAATAAATAAACAATATATCCATTAAAAAAACAAGAAAACTTTAAAGTTTTCTTATTTTTTATTTGTAAAATATACATGTTGTTATCAAGCAGTCCCACCACCAGCAGAACCAGCGTGATCAAAAGCTATAACAACACCAGTCCAATCATAATTCACATAACCTGTAATCTTTCCAGATAATCGCTCGGCAATTACTCTTGGACCTACATTCTGAATGCTACTTGATACTGGTTTGCATGCAAAGGTTTCATTATTTACAGTCCATGCAATTGTGTGTCTCATATCACCATCCCAAACTGGATCTATGCCTGTTAAACCAGAGTTTTCAAAGGCATGAGATCGTATCGTCATTTCATTAATCGGAAATGAAATATTTGTCAAAGCACTGCAACCATAAAAGGCTCTTGTTTGAATCTCTGACAATTGAGAATCTGATATGTCTTGTGAGATTTGTCCATCAAATACCGCACTACTTAAAGCAGTACACCCTTCAAAAGCACTCGCTCCTATAGTTACTATATTCTTTGGGAAAGTAACACTTTGTAGTGCTGTGCAATTTTTGAAAGCATTTGCTCCTATGTTAAATGCCTGACCATCTTTTTCTCCTGAAAACTTTACACTTGTTATATTTGCATTATTTACAAACGCATTGTTCGCCACTGCAACTATTGGTGCAGTGCCATTCACTCCATCACTGTATGTCGTTGTATCTATGGTTAGTTCTGTATCTGTTATTGTCCCTATCCCTGTTATTGTATACCCTCCATCTGCATATGTCGTTTCAAGCCTTGGCATTGAAACACTTTCATTAGGAATTGACATGCTAAATGCGGCGCGCGCGGCGAAACCACCATAGTCGACATAAAGATCAGCATCACCAGTATCAGCAGGATTATCAACAACATAGTAAGCACAATTAGCGTAATAACCAGGCGAACGCAAGAAATAGAACCCGCTATCACTTGAAAACCACTCTAAATCTGACAAGAGTGCATTGGCTTCTTTGTAACTAAGTAGCCAGAATTTATCTACTGTTGAAGATGTATATCCACTCTGTACGAGAGATGCTGGGAATGTAATTTCTCCACCATTTGAATTACTAGCATTGTCTAAATACAAATCTTTAAGTGTTCTTCCTGTTATGGCTTTGTAGACTTCGTCATTTTCGGTGTCTATACAAAAGTCTGTGTACATATTTGAGTAGTCATAACTTGTATTTTCAACATACTCATAGTCACCGTCACTGCCAGAAATATAAGTTGCACCTTTATAAACATCTGTACCGTTTATATATCTTCTTACTGTGCTGGTTGCATAGTCATTGGCATCGATGTCTTCCCATCCTTCTTCTGTGTGTTTGTATGTCCTGTCTGCTTTAGAATATGCGTATGTGTTGTTGAATGAAAGTTCGTTGAGTGAATACCCTGTTCCGTCATCTCTTTCAAGCAATGTATTTGTTTCAAGAATAAACACTCCTGTTGTACCTGACGAAGGTGCCGATGTACCATCAAAACGTTCATATTGCGATGCTGGTGAGGATGTTGGTTTTTGTGTACCTATCAACCTCCACTTTATGTATTCATTCTGCGTTGCATTATCTCGCATCAGTGTTCCCATCTCTACATAAAAATATTTGTTTATGCTGTCATATTGTAGTATCGACTCTTTCTCATCATATTGTACTGTTATTCCAAGTTTATTCAAGTTCACCGCTGAACTTGAGTTGTTATCTATATATATCTTGTATATCCCACTGCTTTTTAAATATAAGGATGAGGCATTTACTTTTACATCTGAATTTGTTGTACTATCGTAATTTATAAACATTCGTGCGTAGTTTGATATATTCGAACTCATTTGCAAAAATATCTCTGTTCTCTGCCCT
>CALWOY010000090.1 GCA_944383255.1 uncultured Clostridia bacterium | reverse complement strand
AATATGAAAGTGTAATACATAAAAGAATAATTTGGATTTTTTCTTGAAATATCAACAATGAACATAACAAGGATTGATAAAAGAAAGGTAAACAAAATATTAAAATCGAATAAGTTTTGATTTAATGCAAAATAGTATATTGGCTGTGAGATTATCGCAAATACCAAAAGCAAAAGCACATACCTTGTTTTGTTTTTTGTATAATAATAGCCTTCTGCAATAAAAAATGCAAATATAGGAAAGGATAGTCTACCAATAGTTCTCAAGAGATAATACAACCATTCAAGCCCCCACCCCGCAAAAGTTTCCAAACCCAAAACTGCACCTATGTGGTCTATAAGCATGGTAACAAGTGCTATCCACTTTAATACACTTCTGTTTAAACATTTTAATTTCATATAAGTATTGTAACTATTTCAAAAAATATAGCAAAGAGATTTGTATTTTTTTTTTGAATATTTTTTTTATTATGCTAAAATAAAAGGCAATAATATCAAAAGGAGCATAACATGGATAAAAACGAATTTAAAGAATGGGAAGGTTTTGTAGGAGAAAATTGGAAAAATAGTATTGATGTCAGTGCTTTTATTGACCAAAACTATACTGAATATCTCGGTGATGATAGTTTTCTTGCGCCTAAAACACAAAAAACAACCATAGTATGGAATAAATGCAGAGATTTGCTACAAAAAGAAACCCAAAATGGTGGATGTTTGGATGTTGAAACTAATATACTTAGTGGCATAACAGCATTTGCCCCTGGCTATATTGACAAACCAAACGAAGTTATCGTTGGGCTCCAAACAGATGCTCCACTGAAGCGAATAGTCAATATGTATGGTGGCACAAAAATTGCATTAAAAGCACTTGAAGCACACGGCTACAAATTAAACCCTGAAGTGCAAAAACATTTTGTCACATATAGAAAAACTCACAATGATGGTGTTTTCGATGCTTACACTCCGATTATTCGACGTGCAAGAAAAAATGGGCTTTTAACAGGACTTCCTGATGGCTATGGTAGAGGAAGAATTATTGGCGACTATAGAAGAATTGCCCTTTATGGAGTGGACAGACTTATTGAAGAAAAACAAAAAGATTTACAAAATGACTTCTTAGACGAAAATAATTTAGAAGAAAACATACGTCTTAGAGAAGAAGTCAGCGAACAAATTCGTGCACTAAATCAAATAAAAGAAATGGCAAAAAGTTATGGTTATGACATTTCTCACCCAGCAAAAAATGCACAAGAAGCAATTCAATGGTCTTATTTTGGATATCTTGCAGGTGCAAAAGAAAATAATGGCGCAGCCACATCAATGGGAAGAGATGCTACCTTTTTTGATATCTACATTGAGCGCGACCTTAAAAAAGGTATTTTAAGTGAAAGTACGGCACAAGAACTTATCGACCAGTTTGTTATTAAACTAAGACTAATACGCCATCTCCGCACTCCTGAATATGATGAACTTTTTGCAGGCGACCCAACTTGGGTTACCGAAAGTTTGGCAGGTATGCTTGACGAAAAACATAGCCTAGTGACTAAAACATCTTTTAGATTTTTGCATACACTCGAAAATCTCGACCCAAGTGCAGAGCCAAACCTTACTGTGCTTTGGGCAAAAAATTTGCCAATGGGTTTTAAAAGATACGCTTCAAAAATTTCAATACGCACAGATTCAATTCAGTACGAAGGTGACGATACAATGCGTCCACTCTACGGCCACGACTATGCAATATCTTGTTGCGTTTCTTCTATGAAAGAAGGCAAACAAATGCAGTTTTTTGGAGCGAGATGCAATCTTGCCAAAGCACTTCTTTATGCAATAAATGGAGGCTATGATGAACTAAGTGGTGCACTTGTTGTTGAGGGCTTTAACAAACTGGAAGATGAAATATTAGATTATTCAAAAGTTAGAAAAAATTATAGTGGTATGATGAAAAAAATAGCAAAGATTTATGTTGACGCAAACAATATCATTCACTATATGCACGATAAATACGCATATGAGGCAAGCCAAATGGCACTTCACGACACATATGTTGAAAGGCTAATGGCGTTTGGTGTCGCTGGTTTTTCATCAGCAGTTGACTCCCTGTCTGCAATAAAATATGCCAAAGTAAAACCAATAAGAAATGCACAAGGCATAGCCATAGACTTTGAAATTATAGGAGATTTCCCAAAATATGGCAATGACGATGACCGAGTGGATAACTTGGCAGTTGAACTTATTAAAGAATTCTTTGGATACCTTGACTCTCACAAATTATATAGAAATGCCAAAGCGACACTATCTCTTCTCACCATAACTTCAAATGTTATGTATGGTCTAAAAACTGGTAGCACACCAGACGGAAGAAAAGCCGGCGAAGCATTTGCACCAGGTGCAAATCCTATGCATGGAAGAGATAGTAGTGGTGCACTTCGTTCACTTAACTCTGTTGCGAAAATACCATTTGCTAATTGTTGCCAAGATGGCGTATCAAATACATTTTCAATTGTTCCATCAGCACTTGGACATGACGAAACCGAGCAAATAAATAACTTGGTCAATATTTTAGATGGCTATTTTGTTCAAGGTGCTCAACATATAAATGTCAATGTGTTAAATAGAGAACTGCTAATTGATGCAATGAATAATCCTTGGAAATATCCAAATCTTACTATTAGAGTTTCTGGTTATGCCGTAAACTTTAATAAACTTGACCGTGCACACCAAGAAGAAGTCATTGCAAGAACATTCCACGAAAAGAGATAAAAATGAAAGGATATATAACCGATATAGAAACAATGGGACTAGTTGATGGACCAGGAACAAGACTGGTGATATTTTTGTCAGGCTGTCCGCTAAGGTGCATATATTGCCACAACCCAGAAACATGGAAAATTTCAGATTTTACGCAAGCCATTTCTCCTCACGATGTTTTAAATATGTACAATAAATTCAAAGTATATTATGGTGAAAATGGCGGAGTAACTTTCAGTGGTGGCGAACCACTAGTTCAATCAAAATTTGTCTTAGAGTGTGCAAAATTATTAAAAAAGCACAACATTTCCACTGCACTTGACACATCGGGTGCAGTTAGTGGAAATTTCTCAAAACTTCTTGATTTTATAGACCTTGTCATTTTAGATGTCAAAGCAGTAGATGAAAATGAATACAAAAAAATTTGTGGCAATTCAATAGAAAATTACAATAAATTTCTTTCTTTGTGTCAGAAAAAAAATAAAAAACTTTGGCTTAGGCAAGTTATTGTTCCCTCTTTAAATGATGATGAAAATCACATAACAAAACTCGCAAATTACATAAAAAACATAAAAAATGTTGAAAAAGTGGAACTTTTACCATATCACAGCATGGCAAGAGATAAATATAAAAAACTTGGCATTGAATATAAACTTAATAATACTATGGACATGGACAAACAAAAATGTATTGAGCTTGAGAAAAAACTAATAAATTTAATTAACACAAAAACATCTTAAAAAAAGTATGCAAAATTTGTAGTAACATAGTTTTTATGTTATGAATATAATTTGCATATGAACTATATTGATGAACAATTTTATAAACTTATATATACCCTTCAAAAAACTGACCTTTATGATATGTATGTACATATGGTCAAGGGATTTAAAGGTATTCCACTAGAAACACAGCAATCAGTGCAATCTTTTTTTAAACAATTCCCATATTGGGGTAATCTTGAAATAGAGAATGAAAATTTTGAGACTTTTTTTCAAAAAGCAAAAGTATTTAAAAATAATTTAGATGATTATATCTGGTTATATGAACATTTGTGCGATTATCGCTCTAAGCATCTTTTATATGCAATTTTAAATAATTATTATAATTTTGACTTCGTAAATCTTGGTTTTACAAGCAATTTTATGTTCAAACAATATTTTGACCTAGACTTAGTTCCAAAATGCGAGGAAGAAGTATTTGTCGATATTGGCTCATATACTGGTGATAGCGTACAAAATTTTATTGCTTCCTATGGTGAAAAGAGTTATAAAAAAATTTATTGCTATGATATAACTGAAGAAATTTTTACAGAAATGCAAAAAAATCTTCAAAAATACCCTAATATTGAGTATAAAAATAAAGCAGTAACGGACTTTAATGGCGAAATAGGTATCTCACGCAATAACTTTTCTAGTTCCGCAAACCTTACCTCAGAATCATCAAAAGATTTAATAGAAGCAGTCACCCTTGATAATGACATCAATGAAAAAATAACTATGATAAAAATGGATATTGAAGGCGGAGAAGTATCTGCAATAAAAGGTGCAAAAAATCATATACAAACAGATAAACCAAAAATGTTCTTATCTGTTTATCATAATAACACACATTTGTTTGAAATACCAAAACTAGTATACTCAATATGTAAGGATTACAAACTCTATTTAAGATACTACGGCGGTTGTATATATCCAACAGAAATAGTTCTTATCTGTTTACCATATGAAAACGATTGAATATAAATTCAACTATTAACCACCTAATCATAAATTAGATGGTTTTTTTCATTGCATTTTTAACCTTTAATTTACGAAGATTTTTCGATAAAATTGGCACGGAGGTAAATTATGAAATTAAAAGATTGGCTCGATTATTGGACAAAATCACAATTAAAGTATAATGTTAAGCAAAGGAGTTACAATTCATATACTGAAATTATCGACAAACACTTAAAGCCAAATTTAGGAAACTATGACCTAGATGAATTATCACCAAGTATATTACAAAATTTTGTTGTACATTTACTTGAAAGCGGAAATTTAAAAACTGGAGGGAAATTATCAAATAACTCAGTTATTTTAATAGTAAATGTATTAAAACAAGCAATAAAAGAAGCAAATATGCTTGAAATTACTACAAAAGACTATTGTAACCGAATAAAAATGCCAGATATGGAAGAACGCCATATATCTGCATTTGAAAAATGGGAACAATTAAAAATTGAAAAATATTGCTTAAGTAACAAAAAAAATTATATAGGAATTGTTATTTGTCTATATACAGGGCTTAGAATTGGAGAGTTGCTAGCTCTCACATGGAAAGATATAGATTTTGAGAAAAACACAATTAGCATTACTAAATCCGCATATCAAGGAAAAATTGATGGGAAAACACAAATTGTTATTGGCACTCCAAAGACAAAAAATTCAAATAGAATTATACCAATGCCTAAACAACTTAGCCTTATTTTAAGAAAAATAAAGAAAAAAAGCACATCTTTATATGTTATTACTACGAGTAATAACCAAATGGTTGGTACAAGATCTTATCAAAAAACTTTCGAAAGATTACTAAAAAAGCTTAATATAAAAAAAAGAAATTTTCACTCTCTTCGTCATACTTTTGCAACGCGTGCACTTGAATTTGGTATTGATGTAAAAACTGTATCAGATATACTTGGACATAAAAATCCCATGATAACACTACAAAGATACACTCACTCTCTTATGTCATATAAAAGAATAATGATGAATAAGTTCGGAAAACTTCTCGAAGCGTCATAAATAATAATTGAACATATATTCAACCGCTGTTAAAATTTTTATAATTACATTTAAAAATGTTTTTCATTTTTATAATTTTGATTTAATATATTATAATATATGAGAACAATTGTTGAATTAAGCAAAATATGTTGTTTATGCTTTGGTGCAAAACGTGCACTTGAAAATGCCCTTAAGGCAAAGCACGAGCACTCTAATGTCGTCTTATTTAAACAACTTTTACATAATAAAGAAACAATAAAAAATCTTGAAGACCTAGGAATAGTCACAAAACAAAATTTATTTGATTTAACATCTGATGATTATGTAATTATACGTGCACATGGAGAACCAAAAAGCACTTATACATATTTAAATGGCCACAATATAAAATATTTAGATTGCACATGTCCTAATGTATTATCTATAAATAAATTAGTAGAAAGCAAACAAAAAGACGGATACAAAATCATTATTATTGGCAAATATGGCTATAAAACTGGCAAAGTTCATCCCGAGGTGTATGGCACTTCGGGATGGTGTGTTTCGCCGATTTTAATAGAAGATGAAAGCGAAATTAGTAACATTGACCTTAGTTTTAACAAATACTTTCTTGTTGTACAAACTACTTTTTCAAGACAAAAAGCACTAAAAATTATTGAAAAAATTAAAGATATTATGTATAAAAACAATAAATTATTTGATTATAAGGATACAATGTGCAATGCTCAAGCAATTATTCACCAAAACTCAATTGAACTTTCTAAAAAAGTTGATAAAATGATTATAGTTGGTGGAAAAAATTCAAGTAACACAATTGAACTTTATAATAGTGTTTCAAATTTTGCTACCACCTATTTTGCTGAAGATATTGATGATGTAAAGCATTTAATATCATCAAAAAAGCTATTAAAGGGCGATTATATTGGACTTAGTGGCGGTGCTTCAACACAAATTGAACAACTAGAAGCAATAAAATCTTATATTTTAAGTAAACTATAGACTATTATTTATTTCTTCAACTATGCTTTCTAATTTATTGACACATTTTTTTGCAAATTCCTCATCTTCACTTTCTGCCATTATCCTAATTTTTTGCTCCGTTCCAGATTTTCTAACCAATACTCTTGCCTTTCTCTGAGCCATTTTTTCAATCTCTTTCACTTTGTTTTTCAATTTCTCATTATTTATAACCGCATTTTTATCTTTAACAACGCAATCAACACTATACTGTGGAAATAACTTTACATCAGCAAGTTGTGATAATTTTTTGTTCTCAGTTTTTAAAATTTCTGCCAATTTTAATCCGCAAAGTATTCCATCACCTGTAGGCAAATAGTCCAATAAAATTATATGCCCTGATTTTTCACCACCAATAACTGCGCCATTATTTAACATTTCCTCTAACACATATTTATCACCAATGTCAGCAAGCATGGTCTTTATACCATAACTTTCAAGTTTATTTTGAACTCCAAGATTTGTTAGTTTTGTTCCAACTACCACATTTTTTGATAATTTTCCTTGCTTATGCTCATCAAGTGCAAAAAGATATATTATTTTATCTCCATCAACTTCCACACCTAGTTCGTCAACAGCAATAATTCTGTCGCTATCACCATCAAAAGCCAAACCAATATCCGCTTTTTTATCTTTAACAACTTTTTTTAACATTGTCGTGTCTGTTGCTCCGCATTTGATGTTGATTTTTTCACCATCGGGCTTTTTATTTATTACAAATACATCTGCACCCAAACTTTTAAAAACATAAGGTGCGACAACAGTACTTGCACCAAAACAACAATCTAACACAATTTTTAAGTTTTTTAATGGTTTTTTTACGATATTATGCAAAAATTGTATGTATTTTTTAATTAGTTTTGGTTTTGACGTAAATTTCCCAAGATGTATTGCATCAACTACAATATGCTCACCAAAATATTTTTCTAACTCTAATTCAACATCATCACCAAGTTTTTGTCCTTTGAAATTAAAAATTTTAATACCATTATTATCTGGTGGATTATGTGACGCACTTATAACAACGCCATAGTCATAACCTAAAGTTTTGGTAAGATAGGCAATTCCCGCAGTTGGACATATGCCCACATCTTCAACCATTCCACCACCGCTAATTACTCCCAAACTAAATGCCAAAGTTATGTAATCACCACTTGTTCTACTATCTTTTCCCAGCACAATTTTAGGATTTTTGGTTAATTTACACAATGCATTACCACAACCAAAAGCAATGTTTTGATCAATTTCTTGAAAAACTTTGCCACGTATGCCATCAGTTCCAAAATATCTCATACGTCATCTCCTTTTAAATATTTTTTAGCACGACCATGTTTTATAGTTTCTCTTTCTCTTGCAATAACAAAATCTCCTTCTGCTGTATCTTGCGTCAATGTTGATCCTGCACAAATATATGTGTTATTTGCAACTATAATTGGTGCAATTAAATTGGAATTACTACCAATAAAACAATTTCTCCCTACTTTTGTTTTACTTTTTGTTTTACCATTGTAATTTGCAAAAATAACACCACAACCAACATTGGTATTCTCGCCAACTTCGGCATCACCAATATACGCCAGATGACTTGCTTTAACTCCCCTTTTTAAAGTGGCATTTTTTATTTCTACGAAATTTCCAACCTTACAATCATCTTCTAGTTTTGCATCGGGTCTAAGTCTTGCAAATGGTCCCACTTTAACAAAACTACCAATTTCACAATTTTCCAAATGACTATAGGTTATCTCACAACCTTTGCCAATTTTTGCATTTTCTATGTAATTAAATGGGTATATTGTTGTCCCATCTTCTATTACAGTTTCACCTTTTATTACATTAAATGGAAAAATTTTAACATCTCTTCCAATTTTTACACTTTCGTCAATAATTACATAGTCCATTTTTACTCCTTATATCTTCAATAAAGTTATTTATGAAAATAAATATTATAATGTTATTTTTTAGGCAAGCACTTTTTCCTATCTAGATAATGCCTTATATGTGCATCCTACTTGGAATTTGAATTATAACAAAATTCCACCAGTAAATTGGTGGATTTTTATTTATTATTTACACAATTTCTAAAATCTAGGTTTTGTATTGTAAAATTACAGACATCAGTTTTGTTTTTACTATCAATATACACTGTAAAATAATTCGTTAAGTTTTTCATGTTGTTTCGCAACTACAAGCTGTTTAGCAGTTATTATTTGATTTTGTTTTAAAATAAGTTCATTGTTTTTACCCATTATATCTTTTGAAAGTCTCTTTCCAATAAGAACATCACTATTAACCGTGATTTTGTTTGGCATAAGTTTAAGGGTTTGATTTTCTTCCTCAGGGATTCTCATCATGGTGACTTGCAAATTATCTAAATTTATTGGTGATTTTCGTGTACCTTTAGGTCTGAAATTTTGTAATTTTACATTGCCATCACCAACAACCAGACTTGATGAAATTTGCAATATCTGAGACATTTCAACCTTTTTAGAACCTGTTACAAAATTTGTAATATTATATTTATCATCAAACTCAATATCACTTAATACACCAAAATCTTCACCGCTAACACCTACAACGTTTTTACCAAGTGGAGAGAGCGGATTTGTAAGCGAAAAGTCTGTGGAAACTTTTGTGGAATTTTTTATTGTTATATAATCTCCTGTCGCATAGATATTTGCTGTCTTTAAATAAAATTCATTTTCATCTTGGTCAAAAAAATAAAATCCTAATATTTTTTTGTATTTCTCATCAAAACACGCATCATGAATAGTACCTATTATATTTGCATTATATATATCGAATACCTGTTTGCCTATGATTTCCGAAAGTTTCATTTTTCCTCCTAGTTTTAATTTATTAGACAAGTTGTTATAATATTCATATTTGCCAAAACTTTATTTTTGTGGTAACATATAAATATGGGAATATTCAGTAAATTAAAACATATATTTTCTAATGACATCACCTTTGATGAAAAAGATGCCACTTCCATTGTCACGCCAGTAAATAATAAAGGCGGAAAAATCAAACTTGACTGCAAAGTTACTGTGCCCGAGGGTTTTGGTTTTGCCCTTGGACATAATGGTAAAGCACTTGATTGTTTTTCAACTGGCGAATATTACTTAAGCGTTTCTACTCTCCCTATCTGTTGTAAAAAACTCAAAATACATAAGATAGATAATAATGGAAGAATTAAAAAAAATTTTAAAGCAGAAACATACTTTGTCAAAACCGCACCTTTTGAATTTGACTTTGTTTCGTTAGATAAGGCAGAACTTGGGCAGGTTTCAAGCGGAATTTTTAAAGTGGGACTTAAATGTAAGTTTTATTTATGTATTGTAAATTTATCACTATTCATGTCCGCTCTGCTCGGTGAATATTCATACCTTAAAGCAAATGAAGCAGAAAAATTACTCAGAATGTTTGCTTCTGAATATGTTGTAAATATATTAAATAAATATAACTTTGCACTTTTTGAATTTATAAATTTAAATGACGCAATTGAAAATACTCTTAAAGGAGAACTTGGACAAAAATTTGAAAAAATAGGTTTAAAACTTTTGGACATTAAAGACATTAGATATGACCTACCACGCAAAAGCCAAAAAGATTATGAAAACAACTTAAAAAAGAAAAATGAAAGTCAAGATAAACAAACAGATGAAAATACATCTGAAGAAAGTCAACAAACAACCAATGAACAATATACTCCTTTTGGCAATATTGTTATAGAAAAAACGGAAAAGTTTCCAAATGTTAACAAAGAGCAACGATTTGTTGATTTAAATTTAGATCACTTATATGAAGATTCAAATAAATAAAAATTGGTATTGACGAACAAAACCCAAAGTGATATTATATTTATGGAGATTATTTATGGAAAAACAAAATCAAAATAAGGCAAAAAAATCACTTATCTACTCAGTACTTTCTAGAATATTAAAATGGATTAGTATAGGTTTAGGCGTTGCAGGATTAATTGCTGGAATTACTGTAGGCATTCTTTCTGGTTTCGTAAATGGTTTGGTTACATTATTTGGATGCTTTCTATTCGGTGTCGCTTCTTACGCCTCTTCAAGTTTGTTTGAAACACAAGCATTAGCACTTGCTGCTGAGCTCAAACCCCACCAAGAACCAACTAAAGAAATTAATGAAAAAAATACTCTACATATGAATGTACAAGAAAACACCAATACAAATGAGTTTTATACAGTTGATATAAAAAACACATCAATAGAAAAGACTCCACACATTGAAAGGAAAAAAGTTAAAAGTACTGATAGTACAGAGTATTATACAGTTTCAAACGGAAATGAAGAAAAAGAAGAATACAACACTGAAACATTAGAAAAATAATTATAAAAAACTGATGCAAATGTGTCAGTTTTTTTTGTAATTTATTGACAACATAGTAATAATTTGTTAAACTCATTCCGTCGTTAATATATAACAAAATATGCTAACGTGGCGCAGTAGGTAGCGCACGCGCTTGGTAAGATAAAAAATGGCAAATTTTATCACTTAAAAAACAACAAAATGTAACTCAAAAACTAAATATGCTAATGTAGCACAGTCGGTAGTGCACCGCCTTGGTAAGGAAAAACCAAGCACAAAAATTATACCAAAAACTTAATATGCTGTTGTGGCACAGTCGGTAGCGCACTGCCTTGGTAAGGCAGAGGTCACGGGTTCAAGTCCCGTCAACAGCTCCACATATTAACCCTTTGAAAAACCCTTATAAATAGGCACTTTCAAGGGTTTTTCTTTTTCTAAAATTTTCCAAAATCTTATCAAAAAAAATGAAAAATGTACCTACAAATGCTCCGTAGGTACATAAAAAGCAAAAAAAATGACCGACCTTTGATTTTTCATAAGTCGGTCAAATTCTTTCTAAAACTGCCTTTTCAGGTACACGTAGGTACATTTAGGTACATTATTTTTTCTTTTCTATCTTTTTTGTTGTTTTTAAAACCTTTTTGGGTGTTTTAGGAACTTCATTTATAATTATAGGTTTTATTTCAAAAGGTTTTACATCGTAAGAACCCCTTGTAGAATCATTATGATTAGTAAAACCATATTTTAAATCATTATTGGTCATTATCATTATTCACCTCATTACTTATTGTATGAAAATTCCAACCTTTTATGTTTCTGTTTGGCAGACAGTTTATTTGCCCTTGCACTTTTTGACATATAAATTGTAACTCATCTTCATTTTTGCTAATGGCTCTTAAACTATCTACACTGCCAATAAAGACGCATATCTTAAATGTATTAGTAATTAATTGTGGGTTTTGTAAGAACATATTATATTCGTTTAGTTCATTTAACTCATTCTCAGGAATAAATGGTTTATTAGCTTTCATTTCTTCTTCAAATGATAACCAAACTTCCCACATTAGTTGTTCTAGTTCTTCATCTGGATATGAAACATTAAGTCCAATATTTTTTGCTTCTTTTCTACTTACAGCATAACCATGATGATAAAACGAAGTCATTAATGATTTTGAAATTGTAGAAGCTTTATTTGCGTCTTTCATATGGTAAGATAAAAGTTTTTCACTCAAAGAAATTGATAGTTGGCTACTTCTTTTTGCTGCACCTATTGATATGGGTGAGATTTCGCTTGATAACAATTGAAAACTATTAGCTAACGCATTTTGGTCTGTTAAACCAACATCATCTTTCACAAACTTAAAATAATTTTTCAAATCTTCTGCAGCAAAACTTTTTGAAGCAATTTGTCCATTTTGTAATTTTTGAGTTAACACCATCTGCGGATCTACAGGACCTAGGTTTGAAAAAGGATGCATTACAATTTCATCTGCGCCTAAAGACAAAAGTGTTGCAGCACTATATGCCACATAAGGAACCAATACATTTAACTTATTAAAACGTTCTCTCAAAATATTGATTATTCTTAATGAGCAAATTGGATCTCCTCCATTACTTATAATCATAAAATCAATATTCTTTTTATCTTTCGGTATCAAATTAATTTGTCTTATAATCTCAGTAATAGAATCAACCCCCATTACAGCACCAACTCCTGGTCTTACACTTGTAACATAAACTATTAATGGATTTCCTCTTTTTTCTTCAATTTTCTTGTATATTTCTCTTCTGTCCATTATACTCAATCTCTCCTATATTTTATAGTATAACACATTATTTCAAAATTTGTATATCTTTGTGACAAAAATTTTACATTTCCATATCGCTTTGTTTTTTGCGCTTTCTTTCTTGACGTTCTTCCATAAGTTTTTGTAGCATATCGTCAAATTCTTCGTCAGTCATATCTTTAACAAGTTTTTCTTTGCGTTCTTCAATAACTTCTTCTCTTATGTTTTGATCGATTAACATTTGTTCTTCTTTAACTTTTTCATTAAACTTTTCTGTTGTCTGTCTTACATATTCACTATCCACAGAGTTATATACTGTGATTGTGGTTTTCACATCTCTGTGGCCAAGTAGTTGTTGAATAACCTTTGGATTTTCGTTCATCTCAAATAACATATTAGAGAAAGTGTGTCTAAGTCCGTGAAAACCAATATGATATTTCTTTAAATCATTTCTTTTCTTAAATCTATCAAATATCTTTTTAGTACCTGAGTAGCTTCTAACAGAGCCATCATCGTTGGCAAATATAAAAGAAGTCCTAGATATTAAATCTCCTGTGACTTCCTTATTTGTGTTTTGTCTTAAAATTTGCTTTTCTCGCCATTGTTTTAAAGTTTCAACAACTATGTCTGCTATTGGTATTTCTCGGACACTACAAGTGGTTTTTGTGTCTCCTACGATAGTTACACGACTTGTTACCTTACCATCGCTATCGAACTTTGGTTCTTGCGTAATTGCTTGTTCAACTTTTAATGTTTTATTTGCAAAGTCAACATTTTCCCATTTTAGAGCAAGTGCTTCGCCAATGCGGAGTCCTGAGAACATTAGGCAAATACAAAGCGGTTTTATGAAATTAGCTTCGTCTTTATTTAATGCTTCCAAAAATTTAGTTCTCACTTCGGGCGGTAGCGCCTTATATTTTTCTTTCTTATTAGGAGCTTTGTCTTTTGTTCGTATTTGTACTTTTAGGGTTGGATTAACCGATACCCATTTGTTGTCTATTGCATATTCAAAGAATTGACTTATCATATGCTTATTTTTCTTTATTGTATTATTACTATACTTTTCATCAATAAGTTTGTTTATAACTTTTTGGATTACAAAAGTATCTATATCATAAATTTTCATATTGCCAATTTGTGGCTCTATGTGCAATCTAAAATTTCTCATAATACCTTCAAATGTTCTTCCTGTGACTGAACTCTTTTTGAAGACCAATAACCAGTCTGTCATTAGTTCTCCAAAACTTTTACTTTCAACTAGTTCATAAGAATTGCTTTTAATTCTACCACTAACTTCGGCAAGTTTTTTAGCAACTTCGGTTTGACTATTTCCGTATACCGTCTTTTTCTTTTGTTGACCTTTATCATCATATCCAACAGTTATACTGCCTACCCATTTGCCATCACTTTTCCTTTGAAAAATGCTACCTTCTCCATTAGTTCTTTTTGTTTTGTTAACAACCTTATTCTTAGCCATTTTGCACCTCGCTATTGTTATTGTTAAGCGTAAGCCAAGTTACAAAATTAAACACACTTACAACTTGTCTTTTGCCGACTTTTGTTGTTGGAAAATCTTTACTTCTAAGTAAAGTTCTAACATTATCTCTACCAAGACCAGTAATTTTGATTAAGTCCTCACAGTCTAAAAAATCTTTACCATATTTCAAAGAAATTCTATTCACTTCATTTTGTATTAAGTCATTTATGTTAATGTTTGTATTGTTCATTTTTTCCTCCTCACAAACTAAAATTTCTTTCTATTACACGAAGTGCGAGAGAAAGCGCTTGCATTTTCGCACGCACGACAAAGTAACATCAGTTAAAGATAAAAACTTGTTTTGCAAACTTGTTTGCATT
>CALWOY010000089.1 GCA_944383255.1 uncultured Clostridia bacterium | reverse complement strand
TGCACTTTCAAAAGTCAAAATAACTGGCTTTGACTGTGATGTAATATTAAATGCAAATTATATTAGCGGGGTGAATAATGTTTAAAAAATTATTGTTACTTATAAAAAAATATCTCAATATTTCACTCTTTGACGAAGTGGAAAATATTGTTATGTACATTTGTGGCAATGAAACTTTGCCAAGCCCTCTTGAGCCAGAAGAGGAAAATGTTCTTTTGGAAGAACTTGCCCTCGGTAATAAAAATGCGAAAGAAAAACTTATTGAACATAATTTAAGGCTTGTTGTCTATATTGCAAAAAAGTTTGAAAATACTGGACTAAATATTGAAGACCTTTTTTCAATAGGCGCAATAGGTCTTATAAAGGCAGTGCAAACATATAATTTTGATAAAAAGATTAAACTTGCTACATATGCATCTAGGTGCATTGAAAATGAAATACTTATGCAACTTAGGAAAACAAATAAATTAAAAAATGAAATAAGTCTAGATGAACCATTAAATTTAGATAGTGACGGTAATGAACTTCTGCTTCAAGATGTTCTGTACAGTGATGAAAGCGTTTCAAAAGATATGGATAAGTCCGCAGAAAAACAAATTGTGTGGAATATAATTGATAAACTTAATGGAAGGGAAAAACAAATAATGATGTTACGGTTTGGGCTGGGTGGAGAAGAAGAAAAAACACAAAAAGAAGTTGCGGATATAATGGGAATATCACAAAGTTACATATCTCGTATTGAGAAAAAAATACTTGGAAAAATGAAAAAAGATTTGGAAAAAGTAATTTAAATACTACACTACCATTTTAAAAAACCAAAGCGATTGTGAGAACCTTAAAATATTTGAAATAAAAAAATAAATATGAAATAATTATTTTCATAAAGTATTAAAATAAATCATAATTAGATTCAAATAAATACAAAAAAATAATTAAAAAATATATACCAAAAATAAACTTTATTACATTTATTTTTGGTTATTTTTTTGTATATTTTTTGTTCAACATGGAAAGCATATAAAAAAGCCAAAGGAGTTAAAATGGCAAACAAAGTAAAAGTATGCGGTGTGGATACTTCCACGCTTCCAAAACTTACCAATGAACAATTAACTGACCTTATGAAAAAAGTAAAACAAGGTGATGAACTTGCCCGTGATGAATTCGTTGTTGCCAATTTAAGACTTGTTTTAAGTGTTGTACAAAGGTTTTCAAATAAAAAAGAAAAATCTGACGATATGTTTCAAGTCGGTTGCGTAGGTCTTATGAAAGCAATTGATAATTTTGACCTTTCACTTAACGTTAGATTTTCAACATATGCTGTTCCTATGATTATTGGTGAGATAAGGCGTTTTCTTCGTGACAATAATTCCATTCGTGTTTCACGCAGTTTAAGAGATATTGCATATAGAGCACTTGGGGCGCGTGAAGTTTTGGCAAAAAAATTTGACCGAGAGCCAACCAACGATGAAATTGCAAAGGCTATTGGTGAAGATGTCAGACAGGTAAATTTTGCGTTGGATGCGATAAGCGAAACTGTGTCTTTAAATGAGCCGGTATACAATGATGGGAATGAGGCGGTAAGAGTTATGGACCAAGTCAGTGATGTCAAAAACAGTGACGAAGCAATGACAGAAAAAATAGCCATTCGTGATGCCGTAAGTAAACTTAATCAAAAAGAAAAAGAGATACTTCTTATGCGTTATTTTATTGGAAAAACGCAAATGGAAGTAAGTGAAGAAGTTGGCATTAGTCAAGCACAAGTTTCACGCTTAGAAAAAAACGCTTTAGAAGCAATAAAAAGAAATCTTATTTAATTATTCAAGTATTCTATATTTACAGACGCCAAACATTGTGGCAGATGTCCTTGTTATATTATCAAGGGCATCTTTTATTTCATAGTTTAATTTGTCACTTTTATCAAGAATACTTCTTGCGTCAATGCAAGATGAAATTAGCATTACCAAAAGTGCACAATAATTAGTATTAAAGTTTCTTTCCTTAATATTATAGTTGTTTTCTTGTATGTAATTATTTAATATGTTTGTATTTTCGGAAATTTTGTCTAATTTTTTTGAATATACTTTATTTAATTTGAATTTTTTTAAATTATTTTTTAAACATATAATCGTTTCAAAAATAGGCAATAAATTGTCTATAGATTTTTTTCTATTTTTTGCATATTCTTTCGCCATTTGCTCAAAAGATTCGGGCGATAATTTTTCATCATCATAAACCATAATTCACCTATAAAATATATATTCTATTGGCGCCAAAATAATTCAAAATATTTGCAATTTTAGGAGTAAATAAAATGTTTTGCTAAAAATCGACAAAATGGGTTAATTATCTAATTTTTAGTATAAAATTAGTTTGAATTCTTATTAAATTTTTCTTTTTTCATTATATATCGTGTGCTATCATTAAAGTGGTGATAATAAAAGGAGCACAAATGGAAATACAAAATAGTCAAGGCAAAAGAAAAATCAAAATCTATGTTGCTGATAACACCGATTTTAGAGAAAAAGTTATTTCATATTTTGACACAAAAGAAGATTTTGAAATTGTAGGAAGCACCGATGATGGACAAAAAGCATTGCTTGACATATGCGCACTTAAACCAGATGTTGTACTTATGGAATGCGTATTGCCAAACCTTGACGGCTTTGTGATAATGGACAAACTCACCGAAAAAATGGGAATTAACAAACCAAAAATAATCGTAATTTCATCACTATCTCACGAGGGATTTATAGCAAAAGCAATGAGCCAAGGGGCATCATACTTTTTATGTAAACCAATAGGGCTTGATATAGTTGAAAGTAGAATAAATGATGTTTTTGGTCTTGAAAATCCATCTCAAGTTACAAAAGCGAAACCACGCAACCGTGCACTTGAAGAAAAAATTTCCAATATATTTATTACCGTTGGAATACCTGCACATATAAAAGGTTATCAGTTTTTGCGTGAAGCAATAAAAATGGCTATAGACCAACCGGAAATAATAAACTCGATCACCAAAAAACTATATCCGGCAATAGCACAAAAGTTTGGCACAAGTGCCAGCAAAGTTGAACGTGCAATACGACATGCCATTGAAGTTGCATGGAA
>CALWOY010000088.1 GCA_944383255.1 uncultured Clostridia bacterium | reverse complement strand
AAACTACAATTAAGTCAGCAATATGTGATGAGCAGTGTGCAATAAAACAATATGATAGAATGTTAGATAGGTTAACAAATGCTACTGTTATAGATATTATAAGGCATATTCGAAATGCAGAACAAGGGCACTTAGAAACATTAAATAATATTTTAACTACTTTATAAAAAAAACTGACACAAGGTTAAAACCTTTTGAAACTAGCAGAATAAACAATCTTAAAATAAAAATTTTTATAAAAATCAGTTTTTTAAATAGTATAGATGTTATATTTTATTATGTTTATACTATTTTTTTTATTATTTAATACAATTTTATAAAATATATGTTATAATAAATAATAAGTATAATTATTAAAAAAATTGAGGTGCTTTATGAAAAAATTACTATATTTTACTTTTATTATTTCTATTATTGGAATTTGTTCACTATTTGTTGGATGTAACTCAAACAATAAGGATGAAATTATAGTGAGTTTTGATAGTAATGGTGGTACAATAGTGCAATCACAATCATTAAACGTAGGAGATAAAATTATTGAACCTACTAATTGTGAAAAACTTGGATATACGTTAGATGGGTGGTATCTTGATAATGAAAAATGGGTATTTATTGGATACACTGCGACACAGGATATGACGTTAACTGCCAAATGGATTATAAATACATATTCAATAAATTATGAATTAAATGCTAATATTAGTTTTGAAGCATCTGCAAATTCTTATACTATAGAAGACTTGGATATTAAATTGCAAGAACCTAAAAGACTAGGATACATATTTGAAGGTTGGTATTTAGAAAGTAATTTTTTAACCAAAGTGAACGAAGTTGATACATCTTGGTGCCGTAATATAACATTATATGCAAAATGGAATGATACTTTACAAATAAATTCTGTAAATGATTTTATTTCTTTTTCTAAAAATCCTAATTTAATAAAAAATGTTAAATTAAATTGTGATTTAGATTTTAAAAATCAAACAATATCTCCAATCAACAATTTTGAAGGTGTTTTTGATGGCGATGGTCATATTCTTTCAAACTATGTAATTGACGGCAGCAGTGAATATATCGGATTATTTAAAACTACAACAAATGCAACTATTAAAAACTTAGGAATAGAAAATTATATAATAAATAATAATATTGAAAGAAATGTGTGTGGTGGTCTCATTGCAGAGATGACAGCAGGAATCGTAGAAAATTGTTATACCAAAAATGGTATATTCAATCTTACAACTACACTTAATACTGATAACCCTTCTTGTGTTGGTGCTTTGATTGGTTGTGTTAAAAGTTATGCTTTAGAAGGAACGACAAAAAGTATGGATGTAATAATAAAAAATTGTTATAGTAGTGGTGAGATAAAAACTGTTGGAAGAATTGGTGGACTAATTGGAGGAATAAATGGATACGGCACGTATTCTTCCCCTAAAAATAAAATAATAGTGTCAAATTGTTATTCTAATTGTAATATAGAAGTTATATATGATAACAATACTTATTTCTCTTATGTCGGTGGTTTAATTGCAGAAGTAAGAAACGAAGGGGTTGAAATTAAAAATTGTTTTGCCATCGGTAATTTAAAAACAGGAGGAAATTCTTCTAAAATATTTGCAATATTGAAAAACGACGATATGACAATTATAGAAAATTGCTATTCATCAAATAATAGAAGTTTTATAGACAATGAACAAAAAATAGATAATAATCAAGTTTCCGACTATGATTATATACTATTTGAAAATTATGATAGTATCATAAATGTTATAAAAGAGACATGGCAAGCTAATTGGGATTTTTCTTATGTTTTACCACAATTAAAAATTTTTAATATATAATTAGACTGAGTGATAATATGATTGATGGAAATGAGTTGTTATTAAAACAATTAATAATAAAATACAAAAGATTTTGTGATGCTTTTTGTAATAATAATTTAGAAAACATAATAATATCTATGAAGGAATATTTATATGAAGTCTTTTCAGCAAGAGAAAAATTAGGAATAGGTAAAGAAACAATATTGAATTTAAAGCAATGAAAAAGTTATATAACTTATTTAAACATCAATGCGATTTTAATTTATTACTTCAAACTCATCTACTTGTATCAAACAGAACATATCCATTTCAATATCCATTTAGATATGGGAAATCTGGAATAAGATTTTCTGATTTTTCAGAAGTTTATAAAACTACAACTTATAATGAAAAAGCAAAAGAAAGTGATAAATTATTATGTAATGATATTTTAAAAGATAAAGAACCAAACTTGATTATTGATAAATTACATAATGATACAATCTCCAAATTATTATCGAAAAAAGTTTAAATATCTATGGAAGTTAAACGTGTGCTTGTCTTGATACAAGTCGGTGTCGCTTCGCTCCACCGAACGACAAGCACACGACTAAAAGAATAATTTAAAGGCGAAAAGCAAGAGTTGTTTGTAAACATAACACAACTCTTGCTTTTTTTTGCCATATATTCATCTTTTCCTTTAGCTAGTTAAGAGAAATAATGGATCATTATTTCTCTTTTTAGATTATTTTCTAAAACAATCATTTGTCAAGGGTTAAAAACTTTTGTTACTCAAAACTTTTTAACCTATTCGTTGACCAATTCTTGTTTTGTAAGTTTGCCATTTTTGACAAATAAAAAGAGTATATACATGTTTTGATATACTCTTAATTATTTTGCTAGTTTCAAAACGACTAGACTAAACTTGCGTTTTTATACATTAGATTCTAGCATAAAAAAGTTTGACAGGTATTGACAAATTGAAACAAAACGAGTATGATATATTCACATAAATTTAAGAGAAATTTAGGAGAAAAAAATGAACGGATTTGGCATCCCTAAAAATGAACCTTATTATATAAAGATTCCAAAGGCATCAAAATATACAAAATTGGATGAATACAAAGTCACTCACGCGATGATTGACTATGTTTGCTCAAATTTCGCATATAAAAATAAATTTTGTGCAGAAAATGCTTGGTGCGAATTCATAAATTACGGCGACACGGAACTTGTCTATGTTATGGACTTTGAAGGCAAGAAATTCACCTTGCTTTTCGGTCAACCGGCCACAAAAATCGGCACTGTAAAAAAGGAGGCGAGACTTCTTTCTCATTTTGCAAAACTTGACCCAGAGACCGTGGTTGCGCCACTTGATTTCTACAAGACGAAGGCATATATGTTTGACCACTCTTTTGAAAGAGAGTGCTTTATCACTCCATATCATATGCAGACAAGGTGCGTTGCAAGCATATATAGCGGTTTTGGCGTTTATGTCCCGGAGCCAAAATACCATTTCGAATTATTCAGTGAAAAAGAAAGACACATTGTTTGTGCGTGTATGGTTGCGAAGTTGATTTCCTTATATGACGAGAAGAACAAGTGCGGAATTGCTTCCTGCAAACTTGGTGGTGGGGACTTTATGCTTGAGAAAGATTGGAACAGGGAAAATATCACCGCTTTTGACACACTTAAACATATGAAACTGATTGCTTGCAGGGATGTTTTGAACTGTTCGCTTGAGCAATATATCGAAATCTTGAGGTCAGAACTTGGGAAAATCACCTATTACAGCACGGAAAACGAAAGAGACCCAAACATTTTGATAAACCATAAAAACAGAGCCACAATGAATGAAGCGGACATCAACGCGGGAATCGCCTTGGGGCTTAAGTTGAGAAAGATGGCGAGGGAA
>CALWOY010000087.1 GCA_944383255.1 uncultured Clostridia bacterium | reverse complement strand
GTGTTTGTAAGTTGGACAACACGAGTATATCGTATGACATCGACCACACCACTTGGTGCAACAAGTACAGTAGCGGAAGAGAACCAAGCCAATGTAAGTGCAATTCAAGCACTTGGTGCAGGAGATAACGTTCCATCAGACAACTATGAGCAACTAACAGGCGAAGGTTACACCGGTAGTGGTGAAACATATGACGATGACATAGAAAATGGTACAGTAACAAACCCAGGAAAAACATATACACCATCCTTTAAAGTACCATCACTAACATACGGCTCACCAACAGGAAATAAAACGCAAGGTTATGCATTTTACATAGTAATAGATATAACAAACTACGGTTCAGAGATAGTAAATGCAAAAGTGTCTCAAAATACACAAGAAACACCATCCACAAACACAGACTATCGCTATACAAACGGAATAAACATACCAGCAACCACAGACGGGACATATGGTACAGGGAGACTAGTAATAGGTTTGGCATTAAGTGATGAAAAAGTAAGTGAAAGTGGAGATTTTGGATTTACAATAACAATAAACCGTGGGCAAGCAACATTTGGATATGACAATGTGTTGTTTAGTACTACAGCCACCACAGCAGTAGTAGAGAGTGTAAATGTGGACGGAGCAAGTACAACATATGACACACCAGTGATATTTGCAAATGCAGAAGCAATATCTTTAAACTCCGAAACAATAGGGGAAAAGGAAGAGAAGACAGTAAAGATAACATTAAAAGCACAAGGTTCGAGTTCAGCATACCAAAGACTAAGACTAACATATTCAAATTTACCAGAAGGACTAAGGGTAAATAGCACAAGTATATTTTTACCACAAAACGGAACAGAGAAGGTATATACAATAAAGTTTTATAACCAAACAAGTGAAGAGATATCTTTAGAGAATGTACAAGCAACAATTTCATTGGAGAAAGTAGATAAACTACTAATGCCCGACGAAGCCAATAAATACTACTATGTAGAGATGGGCACAGTAATGAGAGATACAGAGAATGAATATATACGCTGGAGATATATTTCGGCAGACGGAGAAACACCAATAGGTGATGCGGCAGTATCTAGTTTAAATGGTACATATATTTTAGAGACTGACCTAATGAGTGAATATATGTCATCGCTAAATGAAATTGTAGGAAGCGGTCAACCAACGGCGGAAGATATGGTTACGATAGATAACTATCTAGCAAATAACTACACAGGTACAGTTTGTGCTTATCAGAGTTCAATGTCTGTTAAATATATGGAAAGTGGAACTGCTATTGGTATCAATACAGAATATAACACGAATCCAAATGACTACAAGACAAGTACAATAAGAAGATATATGAATTATACTGGCGACAATAAAGTTGTGAAACATGTATCTTGGCAGGATGCAGGTGGTATAGTTGGGGTGGGAGAATTACCTGAAGATTTAGTGTTCGGCTGTAATGAATCATCACAAGCAACAAACATGGTAACAGACTTAAATATAGATATAAAGGAAGATATAATCTACAATGAGATATTTGCAAGGAGTTTAAAAGATGACTTATATGCAGATATAGGGGCATCAAATGGCGATACAACAACTGGCACAGTAGTTGAAGTTCCAAGCGTTAGTGTAGAAGGTTTAAACGACACAAATTCAGATAAATTCTGGTTGCTTTCAGTTGCGGAGGCTGACACGTTATTTACAAGTAATGGAGAACAAGATTGGAATGAAAGTGAACAAATATTGGATCGCTATTGGCTCCGTTCCCCTGATTCTTCTTATACTTATCTTGCATGTGATGTCGACAGTGGGGGCAACATCTCTGGCAACTATGTATTCTTTTACGAGGCCGCGCGGCCAGCTTTCCAAATTTCTTGAAATTTGGACTTCCCAAAAGATGAGTTTAATTATTGCAATAGAGGATGTAGTAAAATGATAAAAAAAGTCTATGCAAGCGTTCCCCAAACGAATGAAAAGTTTGCGTATGACGGTTGATATGCTCGAGAGTCCCCCGAAAAAGTGTGGGTATGGATAGAAAATATAATACAACTAATAAAAAAGCGTATTTCCGCAAAAATTTTAGATGATGTAATTGACTTATACAAAAAGAGACACCAAGAAGGTGTCTACTCTGGTTGCGGGGGTAAGATTTGAACTGCAACTAAATGATATTATATAAGTTCAAACTTACCCCCTTAAAAAAAACCACACTCTTTGGTGTGGCTTCTGTTTGGTTGCGGGGGTAATTTGAGTTACAAGCGAGTGATGTTATGTAATTCAAATTTACCCCCTTAAAAAAACGTCTATTGTTTTTATGGGTGTGTTTGAGTTACAATGTAGTGAGGTTATATAAGTTCAAATCATAAAAAATGCCACACAGTTAGTGTGACGTTTTTTCTGGTTGCGGGGGTAAGATTTGAACTACAACTAAATGAGTTTATATAAGTTCAAACTTACCCCCTTGAAAAGTTTTTTAAAAAACCCCATGGACAAGCTATGGGGTCGTAAATGATAATGGTTGCGGGGGTAAGATTTGAACTTACGACCTCTGGGTTATGAGCCCAGCGAGCTGCCTAGCTGCTCCACCCCGCGATAACATATGTATTCTATGCTATCTTGGGGCGTTTTGTCAAGAGGTATTTTGTAAAATTTTAAAATTGTAATATTTTAAGTCGACTTGAGTGTGGTTTATGTACAATTCTATTTGACAAATTGGGGAGCATTTTATTATTATTTATTACGAAAATGCTCCCCAAAAAGGTTTTATGAGATTCTTCGTCTCCGTCTCTGCGGGTCGATACTCAGAATGACACTGGGCAAAAACTGCGCTTTCGGCACAATTTTGTCGTAGTTTACAGCAAAATATTGTGCTTGTTGCTTGTTTTGTGCCCTTTCTCACGGCCAGACGAAAACCGAACTTTGTTGCTTTTTCGGGATCCCCAAAAAGTACCTATGGAAACTTTTTGGGGAGAGGAAGAACCAAGCATTAAGGCGATACAAATTGCGTCTAGCAATTTTAAGCCCATAGGCGTAGGTTCTGACGATGCCGTGACTCTAAAGAAGGAACACGCTGTGTTCCTTGAATTAGGATGAGATTCTTCGTCGCTTCGCTCCTTAGAATGACAAAAGGGGTTCAGAATGACAATTCTATTCTGTTCTTAGTGCTTTTACTGGGTCTTTCTTGGCAGCCATTTTTGCTGGGATAAAGCCCGCTATCACTGTTAAAACCACGCTTATTGCTACTAGTATTAAAGCGCTTATTGGAGAGAGTACGGCAATGTTTGCTGTGAAAGTTCCGCCTGCTACATTTTTGACTATTGCGCTAATTGGGAATGTTAGGATAAAACTTACTGCAACGCCAAGTATGCCAGAGCAAAGTCCAATAATCAGTGTTTCGGCATTGAACACACGCGAAATATCTTTCTTTCTTGCACCTATTGAACGAAGCACACCAATTTCTTTAGTTCTTTCAATTACTGATACATAGGTAATAATGGAAATCATTATTGAAGATACCACAAGGGATATTGATGCAAAAGCAATAAGAACATAACTTATTATGTCCACCATTTGACCCATGGTTTCGGTCAAAAATGCAGTTTTGTCACTATATACAATTTGATTGTCAGGGTGAGTATTGTTCCAATTTTGTATATAATTTGCTATTTCTTCTTTTGCGTCAAAACTTGTTGGATAAAGTGTTATGGCAACTGGTATATCACTTGCACCTAGCATTTGAAGTCCATATTGTTTTGCTTGAGAAGTTGTTAAAACAATATCATAACTTGTTTTTGCAAAAGAAATAAGTGAACTTATACTCGAAAAAGGTATACTCATATTAAGTTCTGAAATATTAAACACAAAAGGAACAAGAAGTGTTTCTGTTTCTTCTTCAAGTTGTGCTTTTACTATGTCAGATTGTTTATTTATTTGTCTTAAGTGCTCTGTAAGTAGTGGTGAATATTTTATACCTTCGGAGTAAATTGAAGTTGGGTTATCTTCTTTTATTCTTAAAATGGCACTAATTTTACAGGTTATGACATTGCTATTTTCTTGAGAGTTATAGTATGAAGTAATTGTTTCCAAGTCATTTTCAATATCAAGAGCAGTATAATCTTGTTTATAGTAAATGTTGTTTGTAAATACCTTATATTCTTTATTTAATATATCGTCAAAAGTGTAACTTTCTTTACTGTCTATGCCAAGAGATTCAAGTAGTGATGCTGGGAGTCTATTATATGAGTCAACTACCAAAACCAAATCTGTAACTTCCTTTGGGTAAGTGCCCGCAATTACATCATAGTTAGATTGTACAAAATCTGAATTTGAAAGTCCTTCGCTAAATATACCTGACTGAGTGCCACTCATGGTGCTGGTTTCAAGTGATGTATTTACTTTAATTATTTCACCGCTTGAATTGGTGGTGTATACTGGCATTTCATATGCATATGAAAAGTCCATGGCATTTAATGTTTTTTGTGCGTCAAGTTTTTCATCGTCTTCATCTTTGTAGGCTTGCATATACTCTACAAATTCGGGAGATATAAAGTTATATTGTGAAAATTTTGCAAGGTCTGTTATCATATTGAATTCTGAGTCATAGGACAATATTTCGTCTGAGTCGGGAAATTCAGGAAGTTCTTCATCTGAGTCGGAATCGGTCATACCTTGTCTTAAACTATCTAAATTTACGGTGACTGTTGATACGGAAATTGGGTAGCCTGCAAGGGTGGTGGACTGTAAATCGTTTATGTAAGTTGAAAAACCATTTGAAACTGCCAAAACAAGAGCAATGCCGATTATGCCAATGCTTCCTGCAAAACTGGTCATAAATGTTCTGCCTTTTTTGCTTATGAGATTTTTGAGTGACAACATAAATGCTGTCCAAAAACTCATTGAAGACTTATTTTTTTTGTCTTTTTTTGGTTTTTTCTGAGTTTTTTCATCAATTTTTACATTATTTTCTTCAATTTTTTGTTCTTCGTCGGCTACTTCTTGATTTTGGGATTTATCTTGTTTTTCTTCTATAGTGAAGGGGTTACTATCTGATTTAACTTCACCGTCGAGTAGTTTTATAATTCTTGTGGAATATTTTTTTGCAAGTTCTGCGTTGTGGGTGACCATAATTATTAGGTGGTCACCAGCAATTTCTTTTAAAAGTTCCATTATTTGCTTGCTTGTTTTGGAGTCAAGTGCGCCAGTTGGTTCATCGGCTAGGATGATTTTTGGATTGTTGACAATGGCGCGGGCTATGGCTACTCTTTGCATTTGTCCGCCAGAAAGTTGATTTGGCTTTTTGTTTAATTGCTCACCAAGTCCAACGCGGTTTAGTGCTTCTTTTGCTTTTTCGCGTTTGATTTTTCTATCAAGACCGGCAATTGTAAGTGCAATTTCTACATTTTCAAGCACACTAAGGTGTGGAATAAGGTTATATGATTGAAAAATAAAGCCGATATAGTGATTGCGATATGCGTCCCAATCTTTATCGCGAAAAAGTTTGGTGGATTTGCCGTTTATTTCAATCTCACCACTTGTATACCTATCTAGACCGCCTAGAACATTTAAAAGTGTTGTTTTTCCGCATCCGCTTGGGCCTAAAATGGAAACAAATTCATTTTCGCGAAAAGATAAACTTATACCTTTAAGTGCGTGGACGACACTGTCGCCTGCGGTGTAATCTTTTACTATATCTGTTATTTTAATCATAAATTTTCTCCGTTTATACTATTTGATAGCATTTGTAGTACACGGTCAAAATAATCTTCTGCCTCTTTTTTTGTGTATGTCCCGTCAAAGAAATTGAGTATTGCGATAGCCATATTACAAAGAAATACTGCTGAAACAATATGAAGGTCATACTGCGTTTTTAAATTGATTTTATTGCAATTTACAAGAAGCGGTGAAGATTGCAATTCGTAGGAAATATAGTGTATGTTTTCAGGGTTCATATTTTTCAAAAGATGCTGTACAAAATTTTGCTCAGTTTTGCCATAAAATGATATTAAATATTCAAACATCGATTTTGGCAGAAAGTTCAATGGCTTATCTTGACTGTTTTTTACTTCATTTAATTTTGGTTTTAAAAAATTGTACACCAAATATTTATATATGTCATTTTTATCTTTAAAGTAACAATAAAAAGATGACCTTGAAAAACCACTTTTTTGTGCAATGGAAAATATAGAGGCTTTGTCAAAGTCATTTTCACTAAATTCATTAAAGGCGCAGGTGAGTATGTTGTCCTGCTTATCTTTTGGTAAATTAAAAAACTTTTCTGTTGGCATTTTTATCTCCATTGACACTGTGTCAATGTATGATAATAAATTTTTAAGTTAATGTCAAATTTTTTATGTATATTTTCTTTCAAAATATTTGATTAGTATTCTTTGCGTGCTTTCGTTTTTGCAATAGGCGAGCCAACGAAGTTGTGCTATATTTTGGTTCATATTAAAGGCATCGAGTTTACACACTACTTCAATTTTGTCGCCGTTATGCAGTCTTGTGTAGATTGGTGATTTGTTTGGTGAGTCATTTATATACGCATACATTGCAGAAAAACCAATATCGCGATGAAGTTTAAAGGCGAAATCTAAAACCGTGCTTTTTGCTGGGATTTTTATGCTCTCATTTTGTGGGGTGTAAACTGTAATATAGTCAGGGTCAACGCCACCCGCTATGGTTTCATCTAGTGCGTCAATGTCGGTGCCGTCTAGGGTGCCGTTTAAAAGTTCGGTATATTGTTTTTTGGAAAGCATTGTTATATCAAACAGATTGCGCATTTTGTCCACGATTTTGAGCGACAAGTTGTTTAGTTCGTCTTTATCTAGTCCGATTATTTTAAATTCATCATTTGCACCAAATTCGGTGAGAAGGGTGTATAGTTCTTCTAAATCGTCTTTGACATCTTCGTTTAGGATAATGTATATATCAAAAATTGGCACGCTTATAAAGTTACTTTCTTTGACAAGTGTTAGTTTGTTGGCATCAAAGTGTTTTGAAATGGTGGTATACACTTCATATGGAGTTTTGGGCGTGATTTCCACTTTATTTAGTGTGCGGTTTGATGCTTTTAGGTAAGATTGTATTTCATATGACAATGTATTTTTTATGTCTTCTATATACTTTGACATATTTTGAATATATTTGTCCAAGTACTCAAAAAATATTTTGTCATCTTCATGTCTAACGCAAAAGCAACCATTTGTGAGTTTATAGTAAAAATATTTGCTCTTAAGAAGTTTTGCAAGAGGAATAAGCCATTTTTCTGTTTCCAAGATTTTTGCTTCTTTTTTATACTTTGGGAAGCACTCAATGGTGCTTAAATTGTTTAGTCTATCCGCAAACTTTATGTAAAAACCAAATTTATTTGACTTTCCTATTGAAATAAGTTTTTGATATGTGCTATCTTCAACTGCTTGTTTTAAAAAATCCTTTGTATCGGAGTATATGTTTTCGCTGTCGGGAAGAAAATTGTCTTTTGTAATGGCGGTGACGGAGTCGACAATTTGTGCTATTTGTTTATTAAAAGTGCTTTGAAGTTCCGCTGTTGTAACGCCACAGTCTTCAACTGTGTCATGAAGTAGTGCTGCGCATATGACATCGGTGTTAAAATCTCGCTCTTCCAAAATTTTTGCAACTTCAACTGGGTGGATGATGTATGGGTCACCGTCTTTTCTAAACTGACCGCTGTGTTTTTCTTCTGCAAAATGAAATGCCTTTACAACATTTCCGACATCCACGCTATTTTTTTGCTCCAATTTTTTGAGCATATCATCAAATATTTCTTTATAATCACTCATAGTCGGCATCCTTAATAAGACGATAGTATTGGTCGTCTTCCATATTGCTTACCTTTGCAAAGCGGAAAAGGTTGGCATCAACTGCATTTTGCACAATATTTTCTATGCTGTCTTCAACTATCTTTCTTTGCTGATATTCACTGAGTCCCGTTGGTTTTGAAGTTAAATACAAATTTTTTATGAGTTCAATTAATTCTTTTGTTTCATTTTTAATATTTATATCACTAACGCCAAGTGATAAGATATTGTATATTTCGCCATCGGGTACTTTAAAGGGAACATTTGAGAGAAGAATGTATTGTACACAAGGAACATGTTCCCTTCCGCGCGAAATTGAATTTACTGTTCCAAGCCCGCCACGGTATTTTTTGCTACTTGGTGGGTTGTTTAAGATTATAAGACACTGGTCGTTGTTGTTTTTTAAACTTATAAAAAGTTGTGTAGTGTTTTGCTCCAAGTTGCCAAAATAGGAGTTTGGGAAAGAAGAGTAAAATGACTTTATCTTTTCAACATCTCCATTAAAGGAGTCAAGCACTTTTAAGTATTTTTCTGCATCCATACGTGTAAGCATAAAAATTCCGCTTGCAAGTGTGCCTTTTGGTGAAGAAATGTCCTTATCGTCGATTATACTAATTACACCAAAAGTCAAAATGTCATAGTTATAACTTCCAACTTTACCTTTGTATGCACTTGAATTATAATAATAAACTATGTAGTTGCCAAAAAATTTGCGATATGAAATGTTTTGTTTCATAAAGTTCTCTTTATCTATCTTGGCTGTCATAAATTGGTCAATGTCGATTTTGTATGCTTCTTTGAGTTTAAGCAAAAACATAGCCGAAGGTTGGCTCTTTCCAGACAAGTAATTGTTTATACTACTTGCAGAAAATCCGGTTTTTTGTGCAATATCTTTTTGCGAAAAAACTTCTGTAAGACATTTTAAATTATTTAAAAAATTATCCATAAATTCTCCTATGTGATTATTGTACTATCTTTAAATAGAAAAATCAACAGGATAATGGATAATTGTTGCAATATATTGTAAAACAAATTTATTATTATGAATTTAGGATATATCAACAATCTTCAATTTCGGTGATTTTGCCGTCTTTTACTGAAATTTTGTAATCTTTTGCAGTGTCAGAAAAATAAAGGGTGTATATAAGCGGAGAAAGTGAAGTTACGTTGATTTTCTCAAAGTTTCCAAAAAACTCAAGGAGATTTTGGTCTTTTAGAATTTCTTTTAAATCGTCGCAAAGAAAGTTTAATGCACCGTTTTCATCTTCAACTTTTAATGCTTCAAAAAAATTGTATGGAACAAGTTCATCAGCCTTGCATTTTTTGGACAAGGTTTCATCAATATACATATCGCTTTTTGTGGTACTTAAATCGCTTTTTAAAGTTAAAATTTTTGTGTGATGTGCCATATCGTCAATGTTTTGGCGCGCCACTATGTCCTTTTCTTTAAGGTCAATTTGGTCGGCGGTTACACTTGAGAAAGTATTTGAAGTTGTATCAAAACATACCAGTGTTTTTTTATCATATTTTGTGAGTATGTAGATGTAATTTCCAGATGTTTCGCTTTGTG
>CALWOY010000086.1 GCA_944383255.1 uncultured Clostridia bacterium | reverse complement strand
TTTTCAAAATCTTCAAGCGTTCCTTTAACTATTAAATCTTTTTGGCAAATTATATGTTCGGTAAAGTTATTTTTAAAGGTAATAAAGTAACATTCTCCGTAATCAATTATTTTATTTATTCTAGCTAATTTATTGCTTTTAGCTTTTATATTTTTACCTAAATAATCAATTTCTAGAACAATGAAATCTTTGGTAATACTAATTTTTCTTGGTAATTTATAGACTATTGATTTGGCTGGGACAACAAACAAGCAAATATTAATAACGACTAATAACGCCGACAATCCTAAGAAATATGTATAACTACTTATATTAAATATCAGCAAGATTATAGAAATTATAATTGAGAATAAAGTACCCATCATAAAAATCAAACCATTTTTTATGTTTTGTATTTTAGAAGAAATGCTTATGCAGTTGTCAGATAAGCTACCATAGAATTCAATCATAACAATAATCCCTTATTTTTTTAATTTTTTAATTAACTTATCAATTAGACTTCTAATACCAGAAGATATTCCACTAATTGCAACTATCTTAAATAAAAATTCAGCTATTGGTGTTAAAAATATAGTTCTGCCAAAAATGATTTTAGTTAGACTATATGTAATACTCATATCTAATGTTTTAGCACCTTTAAGTAATGGATTGAGTATAATTTTATCAAATGCTCCTAACTTGCCCCCATAAAGCCCATACCAAAAGTTGCAAATCCTTTTAAGCCGCCTGAAATTCCAGCTAAGCCAAAATCAAAAACATTCCACTTAATATCATCTCTAAATGCTGCTTCTATAGAATACGAAGTCCAGCCCGCAATAATGCCAATTCCGGTTGACAACATTAATCCTGATGCTAATGAAAAGCCACTGATGACACCGAGAGCAGTAACGCCACCAAAAGTAAGAATTCCTCCCATAGCTCCACCCATTATAGCTCCGCCAAGGATTGCACCAAATAGACCCCAACCACGAGCACCTTCATTATATGCTTTTATTCCATTAGTGGTTCCACCTATAGCTGCACCAACTAATATTGCAGTAATGAATAGCCACAAAAGGAAATATCCATTTTCATCAGTTTCATTAACAGGGTTATTTAAGCAGTAAGCATAAAGGTTAAGTCCATTAAGTGCTATTTGAGTAATATCTAGAGTAGAAATATCATCCGCATTAATAAATCTACCGATTTGTGGGTCGTAGTAACGGCTGTTTAAGTAATAGAGATTAGTTTCAAAATCGTAATAGTAGGATCTATACCTAAATGGATTTTTAAAAGCAATGAAACGGTTAATAATGGTTGTGTCAGTAACACTGTAACCACTTTTAATGTTAGCATAAGAACCATCATCTTGCAAGTATTTGCAGTACAATTTCCCCAAGCATCGTAATCATAACGAGCAATTTGTGTTCCATTTGTCGAATAAATACCAATAATGTCGTTTTGGATGTTCTTTTTGTAGTAGTAATCAAAGTCAACAACATTGTTTTTTAAATGGAAGCCAGTTATGCAATCTTAAAATACACCATATGTTATGGTAAATCTAAAATTTAGGCATATTGGGTTGACTTTACGTTATGGTGCATTTTGAATTTATTTCTTATTAGAGGAATATACATTTTAGTTAGAAAAGGGCAAGGTTTATTCCTTGCCTTTTTCAGTATTATTTTTCTTGCGGATTTTTTCACCTCTTTTGATTTTTAAATCTTCTCTGTTGTAACCATCATATGAATACCAATCTTGCATTATTTCTTCTACATTCAATATATTTGGATTTTTTGCAATTTGCATATTTTGATTTATGTATTTCAGCATCTTAATTATTTGTTTTTTTGTATAATAATTTATACATATTAGTTCTTTTTTATCATCTATAAGTGTGAATTCCAAATATTTTTTTGGCATTGATGACGATATCCATTTTAAATTTATTTTCTTATTCTTTGAATTTTTTTCACTTGCGACAATATTAATGTTTTTAATATCTATATATTTTACAAAACATTTATACTGAATTTTTTCGAATTTTGGTAGTCCATCACCAAATGTGGCTATATCTTCTTTTCTTAGGTGTATTTTGAAACCGAGAAGGAATCTTATTGAAGTATATGTTAAAAATCCAATACTAATAGCAAGTAAAGAATACTCTAAAGGAGACCAGTTAATATTAGTTGTTACAATATTAAGTTTATCCAAAATGAAACATGTTATAATTAAACAATTGAGTCCGCAGAAAAGTGAATTTAATAAAATGAAACTGATGGAAATAGGGATAAAAATTCGTTTTTTCATCAAAACTCCTTTATTTTTTAAACCAAGAATACAGTATATCTATTATTGACTCATAGAAAGATAAGCCAATCATTTTGCCGAATGTTTTCAAAGAAATTCTTTTTATTATATTTCTTCTGAATTTTGTATAGATTTGATCGGTTATAGCACTCAAACTGCCTCTTCCAAAAGATACTCCTTGTGTCGCATATTTTGTCCCCATCAAACCAACAAAGACAATTGACGTGGCTCCTAAAAAAGCGCCATTCAATAAAGATTCCACAACATTAAAATCTGTGCCATAAATTGCACTGCTAAAAACATCGGTAAGAATATTTGTAAAGAAGCCTGTCATAAATGCTGAGATGTATGTACCAGCACCTGGGATTATGGAAAATGCTCCACCAATAAAACCACCTAAAGTACTTCCTAAGAATTCTGCCCAATTCCATTCCCAATCGCCTGTTGTAATTCCATTAAATACCACTGTAGATGCGTAAGAAACTGTACCAATCGTAGCACCAATTGCTGCTGCTATTAATAAGCCTACCAAGAACGATAGGAAATACCCATTTTCGTCAACCTCATTAACAGGGTTATTTAAGCAATAAGCATAAAGGTTAAGTCCATTAAGTGCTATTTGAGTAATATCTAGAGTAGAAATATCATCCGCATTAATAAATCTACCGATTTGTGGGTCGTAGTATCTTGAATTGAGATAATAAAGTCCTGTTTCAACATCATAGTAGTAACTGCGATAACGGAATGGATTGAGTAGGGCAATGGTTTTGTTATTAAGTCCACTTTGAGTGTAACTGGTTTGGGTAGATATGTCAACAAATTGATTGTCATCCAAAACAAAAGTTTTGATATTCCCCAAGCATCATATGTGTACTTTACAATTTCTTGTCCGTTATTGTCATAAATGCCAATAATATCGTTTTGAATATTCTTTTTGTAGATATATTCTGTACCATTGTGGTTAAAGCCTGTAAGTCCGTCAATGCCGTAGTAGAACACAAGGCTATTTTCGTCGTCTTTTTGTGCAACAACTTTATTTCCGTTTAGGTAGAACTTGGTTTCTTTCGTTCCGACTGTCTTAGATGTTCTAATCCCACTAGCATTATATGTATATGTTGCAATATCTCCAAACTGTTCAAGATTTCTTAAATAGTTCCATTCGAGGTCTGTGCTTTTATAAGTTTTTGGGTTGCCTAAATCATCATATACAAACATTTGGTCATCAATAGATAAAAGTTGGTCTTTCCAACCAGTAGCAGAGTAGCCATATTTAGTTAGTTTAGATGGTTTTCTTAGTGAGAAGCCATATTCTTCTTTATCATATGCAATATCTTCTGCCGTAACTGTTTCTTTAACAATATTTTCAGTGCTATTTAGGGTGTAAACAGTTTCGAACTTTTCAACGATATTTCCACCAGCATCGTATGAATATATGAAAGTTTTTCCAAGTTTTGCATTATTTTCTCTTGTTATTCTAGAAAGTGCATCATACTGATATCGAGGGGCAGTTGGTTTTTTTATAATTTTAGTTATAT
>CALWOY010000085.1 GCA_944383255.1 uncultured Clostridia bacterium | reverse complement strand
CTACAATGCCTATTATATCCAAAACCTTGTTCTTCTTTTTCATCAGGGTCGCAAAAACAATAGTATGCGTGTCCACTCTCTACAAGCATTTTGGCATATTTTTGATAAATTTCTTTTCTTTCACTTTGTACATAAGGCCCATAGTTTCCGCCAATGTCGGGACCTTCATCGTGGTTTAGATGTGCTATTTTTAGAGTGTTATATATAACCTCAGTGGCTCCTTCAACATAACGCTTTTGGTCTGTATCTTCAATTCTTAAAATAAACTTGCCATTATGGTGTTTTGCAAATAAAAAGGCAAATAGTGCCGTACGTAAATTACCTATGTGCATATATCCAGTTGGACTTGGTGCGAAACGTGTTCTAACTTCCATAAATTACCTCTAGTACAATATATAATTCACGACAAATTTTGTCAAGGCTTTTGGTATATGTGATGGCAAACTTTCATATGTTATTTTGAGGCAAAGGTGTTTAATTTTTTTAGTGAACTTGTGGCAGATTTTGGACTGGAAATTGACAAGTTAAATAGTTTTAACATTGTCAATATGTCCAACAAACTTGTGTACATAGAAGGTCAAAAAGGAGTTGTAAAAATAGGCTCTGAAAGTATGTCCATTCGCGTTAAAGGCGGTGTTGTAGTTGTATTTGGACAAAACCTTAAACTCAAAAAAATCACGGGCACAACAGTGTGCATTGTGGGTGAAATTGAGGGAATAGAGTGTAAATAATGTATAAATTCACGATTAGTCCTAGAAATACTGAAAAGATATTTGGCAAACTTTCATTAAAGTTTGATATTTTTGATGTTACAAAGTCTGAGGAAAATGTTATCTTTTTTTGTCACAACAAAGATAGAAAAAAAATTCAAAAAACACTTAAGTTTTATGGGCTTTCTGATTTCAAATGTCAGCCAGTTCGTTCAAGTATTGTGCTGAGTAGATTTACAAGTTTAGGAATACTTTTAGGTATAGTCTTTAGTGCTATTTTATGGATAATATCAAGTTTTTTTATCACCGATGTGGTGATAATGGGAGATATAGACTTTACAGAACAAAAAGTCTATGAGGTTTTGTCTAGTAACAATATTCACGAGTTTACACCAAAATCAAAAATTGATATAGTTGCACTTGAAAACCAAATTCAAAATATTCCATACATAAGTTATGTAAGTATAGTTTTCCGTGGTAATGCACTGATTATCAATATTCGCGAGCAATTAACAAATACTGAAATTGTGGATTCTGGGAGTTTTGCACCAATTGTTTCAATTTATGACTGTATGATAACACAAATCAAACTTATTCAAGGCACACTTGCAGTAAAGGCGGGCGACATTGTTAGGGTGGGTGATGTGCTTGTGTATCCATATGCTACTGATAGTCAAGGAAACACCCGTTCTGTTCAACCACTTGCTGATATTGTTGCCGATGTGTATATCACGACGGCTTTAACAGTTTATGACCAAAGAACTGAGCGTGAATACACTGGTAATGTAATAAAAAACTATGAAATAACTTTTATGGGGCTAACTTTGTTTGCTACAAATAATGAAATAACTTTTTCAAATTATGAAACAGAAGAATATACAAAGTACATATCTACCACAGTCTTACCTATAAAAATCACATACCATAACTATTATGAATACAATAATGTTACTATCGATGCCAATTTTTCTGAAAATTTGCAGTATTATATTGATAAAACTCGTCAAACTGCCTTGCTAAATGTTAAAGATTATGACATAATAAAAAATGAAAGTCATGTAATTCGCGACTATGATGGTTATCATGTTGTTGAATACTCATTGACTGTAAATAAAAAAATAGCATAGGTAATTATGATAATAAATTTTAACAATTTAAAAGATGAAGATTTAAAAGAAAATATAACCAATATATTTTCTATTGCCTTAAAACAAACAAAAACGAAAGACAATATTTCAGTCAATATCACAGTGGTTTCACAAAACGAAATAAGAAGATTAAACAACGAGTTTAGAGGTGTTGATAAAGTCACTGATGTGTTATCTTTTCCACTTTTTGAAAAAGACGAAATTAAGGGCGAGGAGATGCTTGATAACTCGATTACAAGTGATATAGGCGACATCGTCATTTGTAGAGTTAGGACAAAACAGCAGGCAAAGGAATATGGACATTCAATACTTCGCGAGTTTTGTTTTTTGGCACTTCACGGGCTTTTACACCTTCTTGGCTATGACCACATACAAAAACAGGATGAAGAGGTTATGTTTCCACTTCAAAGACAAATTTTACAAAAGGCAGGGCTTATAAATGAGTTATAAGTTTGGATATATTGCAGTTGTTGGCAAGCCAAATGCAGGCAAAAGTACGCTTGTCAATTTTTTAACCAAAAATAAGGTTGCCATAGTTTCACCAAAGGCACAGACAACGCGTAATAATATTTTAGGAATTCTTACAACAGAGCATTTTCAACTTGTGTTTATAGATACACCAGGTTTGCATAAATCTAAAAACGCACTTGACAAGTTTATGAACAAAAATATTAGAAGTGCAGAAGGTGGCGCCGATATTATTTTGTATTTAATTGATAGCACAAAAACTATAGATGAGTTTGAACATGATTATATAACATCATTAAAACAAAAGTCTGACGGCGAAATAATAATAGTTTTAAACAAAGTTGATTTGGTAAAAAAGCCAAAATTACTGCTAACTCTTCAAGAACTTTCTACGCTCGGCTTTGAAAATATTGTACCAATAAGCGCAAAAACGGGCGAAAATGCAGACAGTCTTATGGATATGATTTTAAAATATTTACCAGAAAGTCAAACCAAAAACTTTTTATATGATGAAGATTATTATACCGACAAGTCAATAAAATTTATGGTTAGTGAAATTGTGCGTGAAAAGGCATTATATTTTTTAAATGACGAAATACCCCATGGAATTAGTGTAAATATTACCAAATTTGAACAAAAACCAACTCTTTTGGTAGTGGAAGCAGATATTATTTGTGAAAAAGATAGCCACAAGAGTATAATTATTGGAAAAAATGGCACTATGATTAAAAAAATCGGCCAAAATGCACGTGAAGATATAGAGGTACTTGTTGGGAAGAAGGTTCTTTTAAAACTTTTTGTCAAGGTTAAAAAAGACTGGCGAGAAAATATAAATTTTTTAACAGAATTTGGTTATAAAAATGAAGATCAGTAAATTTTTTATTTGATTTTGCATACAATATTAGTATAATAAGAATATAAGGTACAAAAGCAAGAGGTTGTTATGGAAAGGTTCGTATCAGATAATTCACAAATTCTATGGAAGTTATTTAAAGAAACTGGTAATGTAAATATATACATTTTGTATCATGCCGTTCAACATAGTGATGACAAAGTGCTTGACTACTATATAGGTCAAGAAAAAACTGCTGGTGAGGGAATGGAACTTTAATGGGTATAAAAGTAAAGGCTATTGTTATTGGTGCAACTGATTATAAGGAAAAGGACAAGCGTATAACACTTTTTTCGCTTGAAAAGGGAAAAATCTATGCAACGCTTAAATCTGTCAAAGCACCAAATGCAAAACTTAAATTTGCCAAAGAACTTTTTTGTTTTGGCGATTTTTTTATTGATACACCCTCTATGATTGTGACTGGCGTAGATGTTGAAAATAATATGTTTGAACTCACAAAAGATATAGATAAATATTATATCGCTTGTGCCATTTTAGATGTGGTAAACACTGTCTTAAAAGAAGGTGAAACCA
>CALWOY010000084.1 GCA_944383255.1 uncultured Clostridia bacterium | reverse complement strand
GAAAATTGCCACCGTTAAAGATAAATATTTTACAGTCAAAAATGAGTTTTTTGTCGAGGGGTATAAAGACGAAATAAAAATAGATGGAAAATTTTTCTCATTTCATTCAAAAATATTAAGAAACGGTGAAGTGATGGGGACAATTGATAGAAAATTTACAATAGTAAAAGATGCCTTTATGTTGGAAGCAAATGAAGAGGACATATCGTTCTTAATCGCTTTGGTTATCGCCATGGACAACATTTGCGACAAACGAACCAAATTGGGAATTTTTAGAATTTAAAAAAATAGTTTAATAAAATGCCATAATTTCTTTAACTTTGCGAAATATAAATATAAGGAGAAAAAAATGAAAAGAAACTTTTTTAAAAGTAAAACGGCTGGACTTTTGCTTGCATCATTGGTAATTATTCCAACTGCATTTTTGGTTACTGCTTGTGGAGGAAAATCAGAACCTGAAAAGTTGGACAGAACGAACAACGTTGAGCTTGTAAACATTTTACAAGATTATCAAGGTTCTGTGTTAATGGAAATTGAAAATTTTTATCATGAAGGCTATGAAGTGGCGAGTGACGAGGGCATCACGTCTTCTTCACTAGAATTTTCAATAAATGGTAGTGAGTGGGCTCGGGGTGAATACATCACTGATTTTTACGATCAATATAATAAAGCGATTTATCAAATCATGTATTATGACTATTCTAGTGATGATTTTAAAATGTCATATTTGGGGGGCGACGACAGTTTTGCAGTTGGGCAGACCGTAAATATTTCTGTTAGAATTCCAGAATCGGACACTTACAAGGCTAGTGAAGGGAAAAATGTTGGTTCATTTACATTAAAAAATGTCTCATCAAACATAAGAGATAGCTTTGATTCATTTGTAGACACAACTCCGGATAATATAGCTACTTCGTCTGGTGAGAGCAGTGGGTTTACTTTTTATGTCGACGGTTCGACTTTAAAGGTTGGAAGGTATCAAACAAGTGCTGGAGATGATGGTTGGTTTGACAGATCTTTGATTAGATTTGAAAAATTAACCGAACAAGACAAAGCTGAACTAGATGCTTTGAATTTGGAGTTTAAGCTTGTTGATTTTAATTCAACTTTAGTAAACGAAACGCCTATTGAAGGAACAAATTATGTTTCAGAAGAAATTGGCAATGTTGACTCTGCTGAAAATTATTTTCCTACCGTTTCTCCTAGGGGGTGGACTTCACTTAAACAGATTGGGTATGCTGTAAACACAAATGTAGCGGATTACAAAATTTGGGATTTAAACAGCTACGTAGACGATGGTTTTGGTGGCTATTCATTAGTAAACAGCAAGTGTTTAGTTTTGCTTGTTCGTCAGGGTGAAACACAATCGACAGGGGTTTCAGAAATATTACAAATAAATTACAATATTTCACAGACGTCATCTTTGTTAGACACATCTGGAGATTATGTCAAACTTGAAATGATCACCACAGATGATGGAGCGATGCCTGAAGTTACATCAACTACACAGGCTATGACAACATGGATGGGAGCAGATATGGCAGAAACGGCTATTGCAGGATATAATGGAGCGATTAAAATTGATTACAGCGACGCAACTGGCGATTATAAGATACAAGGAACTGTTGAAAATAAATATGGAGACGATTCTTTACAAATCTATACAACAAATACAGAGTTAAGAGATTTGATTATTGGCGGATACTATACTATGGAAGGCACAGTTGACACAGATACAACAGCAGGATATGAAAACACAACAAATCTTACTATTAAAGACCTTCATGGGCAAGAATTAGGAAATATCTTCAGTTCAGACGTTGACCCATTTATTTTTAAAGCTTTGCAAATTGATGTGCTAACCAACATGGGTTTTTCAGGAGATATTCAATATTTTGAATGTGTTGATGGGAATTACCTAAAACTAAAGATGACATTTGACGATGGTGAGGCATATTATATCTTCGACAGCAATGGCAATTTTGTTGGGCATAAAATAACTACTTCAATCGGAGAGCAAAGTTATTCAGTTGAATTTAAAATCAACTAAAAACAGGAAGTTTAGAAACCACCTAGTTGAGGTGGTTTTTTAAGAAAAACGAAATTTAACTTTGACAATTGAATGGCTATTTTAAAGTGCATTGAGTTTAAAAAATTTTAAAAAATGTTTTATAAATAAAGATTTTAAAAACATTATTTTAGAGAGAAAAATATAATGTATAAAATTTTGACGCAAGTGAATGACAAATTGATTTATGAAATGATTGAACTTGATAAACTTGTTTTTCAAGGCGAGGACATAGGAAGTTTTGAAAAGTGCAAAGAATGGTTGTCGGTTAATGCTGATATATACACAGTTCTTTTGTATAATAACAGAGTGATAGGCTATATTAATTTTATTCCAATAGATGATGACATCTACAAGTTGTTTAAAATGGGGCGCATTGCAGATTTTCAAATTACTAAAAATGATATTTTAAGGTTTGAAAAAGGCAAAACTTTCAACTGTCTTTTCACTTCTATCGTCATTCATCCTGAATTTCAAACTGGATTTCCATTAATTAAACTGTGGCTGGGTTTTATAAAACATATTAAAAAGTTTCAAATACATATCAATAATGTCATTATGGATTGCGTTACAGATATTGGAAAAAGATGCGCTAAAAATTATTTAAAGGCAAAGAAAATTAGAAAATCAAAGCATGGTGAAATCTATGAAGGAAGGATAATCGATCTTGTTTAAAAAAGAAAAGTATGTTCGCTATTGACAAACTGCACTGCTTATGTTAAACAGTGGTGCTGAAATCAGCATGACCAAGCCATTCTTGAATTTGCTTCATAGGAACTCCGTTAGATGGCATAATGCTCGCGCAAGAGTGCCTTAAATCGTGAAATCTTATCTTTCTTAAATTGTTTCTTCGTAAAATTTTGATAAAATTTTTTGTTAACCTGTTAGGGAGTATCAATCTTCCAAGATTATCAACACAAACATAGTCTAAATATCGGTTATCATAACTACTACAAAAACTGACAAGACCCAAGAACTTGAACAGGAGATAGAAAGGTTGAAAAACATAATTGCAGAAAAAGAAGATGAAGAATATTTAGAGTGGAAAAAACAAAAAGAAAAG
>CALWOY010000083.1 GCA_944383255.1 uncultured Clostridia bacterium | reverse complement strand
ATTGTCGACCGTGTAGATAAGTTTGACCAATATTATAGAGTGATAGATTATAAGACTGGTTCACTTGCATCCAACAATGCACAAATTTCAAATCTCTATTATGGCACAAAAATTCAAGTATATGTTTACTTAAAAGCACTTACAGAAAAGTTTAAAGGCAAGGCCTTTGGTGCTTTTTATTTGCCAATATCCAATGCTTTTAGCGGTGACGACAACGAGCCATACAAACTTAATGGTTATTTTTTGGACAATGTTATTCTATGCGAACATGCCGATAATGAACTTAAAGATACTTATAAGAGTAGGTTATTTGAAGCATCATTTTCCACAAGCAAGAAAAATCTTGAAAGTGGTGTAAAGTCGCTTTTATCACGAAAAAAAGTTGGCGAAACGGACTTTGAGGCTATGCTCAAATATTCTGTGGAGATAGTAAGGCAAGGTTTAAAAGAAATATTGGCGGGGAATATTGAGCCTTCTCCAACATTGGATGCGTGTAAATTTTGTGGGTATAAAGATATTTGTGGGCACGATGCAAATTTATACAGAAAACAACTTTTAAAGATTAGTCCTACAAGTTTTTCTGAGGTAAAGTATGAGTGATTTTGAAAAAATACAAGAGCAAGAGGATGTTATAAATTCTCACGACCAAAACCTTGTTGTATCGGCATCGGCAGGTAGCGGAAAAACAAGTGTCATGATTAGAAAAATTTTAGATTACATCTTAAATTATAACATAACAGTCAAAGACATTTTGGTTTTGACTTATACAAATTTCGCAAGCGAAGAGATGAAACAAAGGCTTGTTTCTGCACTTAAAGAAGTTGCGCCGATGCGTCAAGATGTTTTTATGCAACTTGATGATATACCACTTGCGGACATTTCAACTTTTGATAGTTTTTGTCAAAAAATTGTTAAAAAGTATTTTTATCTGCTCGACATTGACCCATCTTTTACAATACTTAGTTGTGCAGAAGAAACCTTTTACCAAAATCGTGCTATGAAAAAGGCAATAGAGGTTTATAAGAAAAACAATGAACAAGAATATTTTTCTTTGTTCAATTGCTTTGCTGACAATAGAACTGATAAGAATATCTATGACCTAGTTTTGACAATCTACAACTTTTCTTGTTCAGTTTTAAATTTTGATGACTTTAAGCAAAAAGCACTTTCACTATTTGAAAACAATAAAGCGGAAGAATTGTACAAAAACTATATAGATGTTAGATTAAGGTACATAAAAGACAACTTAAACAAACTATTTTTGACATGTAAAGGTCTTGAACTTGAAAAACATTGTATATATATCTCTTCACTTTTGGTATTTGTAGAATTTATTTTAACTAATAGTGATTTTGGCAAAATTATTGACTACTGTACAAAAACGCCATTCCCTTTAAAGCCAAGACTAAACGATGAGTATATGGACAAAATTGTGGAGCAAAAAGATGCTTTAAAAAGTATTGTCGATACATTAAAAAGTTATGCAAGTGCAAATGTTTATGAAAGTAGCAAAGTTTTTTGCAAAGAAATGATTGCAACGCTTTTAACGCTTTGTGATGAATTTAAAAATAGGTATGATGCTATAAAAAAGTCAAAGAATATGTATGACTTTAATGATATAGAAAGGCTTACAATCAAAGTGTTAGAGCATAGTGAAATTAAAGATGAAATAAAGAATAGATATAAAAAGATTTTTATTGATGAATTCCAAGACGCAAACCTTATACAAGAAAAAATTATTTCTTTAATTCAAGACGAAGGCAATTTGTTTTTGGTTGGAGATTTAAAGCAGGCGATATATGGATTTAGACAATCAAATTCCAAAATTTTTGAAAACATTATAAAAAAATATAGCGAAGATAATTTAATTTCTGGGAAATCAAATGCGTTAAAACTTAATTCAAATTTTCGTACGCAAAAAGAAATCTTAAATTTTGTAAATAACATTTTTAGCAAAATCATGACAACAAGAAGTGTTGGACTAAATTACAAACAAGATGCACTACTTGTGCCTAAGGCTAAATTTTTGGAAGAAGATTACAATGTCGAACTTGACATTGTGTATGAAGAAAAAGAAGATAATTTACAAGACGCACAATGTGTTTATAGTGTAAGCGCAGATATTTCTAACATCTTGCCAAGTGATAAAATAGAAGCAAGTCTAGTTGCCGAAAAAATAACCAAACTTTTAAATGAAAACATATATGACACCAATTTAAAAAAATACCGAAAAATCAATTATAGCGATATTTGTATTTTGTTTAGAACGCGAAATAGACAAGCAGAATTTGTGGAGGTTTTTGAAAAATATGGCATTCCACTTGTTGAAAACTCAAATCTTGATTTGGAAGAAACTTATGATGTAAAAGTGCTTATAAATGCAATAAAAGTATGTGAAAATTTTTATGATGACTATGCACTTGCAAGTGTTATGATGTCGCCACTTTTTGATTTTTCAAGTGCGGAGATGCTGGAGATTAGAAAGGGCGATGGTGAAACTTTTTATGAGTGTGTAAAAAATTACACTAAAAAAGGAGAAATAAAGGACAAAATTTGTTCTATGCAAAACATACTTGAAAAGTTTTATGAAGATTACACCTTTAAAGGTTTATATTTTGCACTCACTTCACTTGTCAATGCTACTAACTATATCTATAAATTGTCTTATCTCGATAATGGAATATCTAGAAAAAATAATATTTCAACATTTATTGACTCATTTGTTAATTCTTCGTTTAATTTTGCTGCAAATGAATATTTATCATTTTTAAAACAAAATACAAGAAAGATAAAAGTTACAAGTGAAGTTTCATCATTTGATTGCGTGACCTTAACCACTATGCATTCAAGCAAAGGGCTTGAATGGCCAATTGTATTTTGTGTTAATCTTGGACAAGATTTTAATCGTTCAACAAAAACTAACAAGATATTACTAAATGAAGATATTGGCATGGGAATTAAGTACTTTGACCAAGAGTCAAGAAGAAAATATGAAAGCATATATTACGAATTAATTAAACAAAAAAATTATGATGATGATTTCGCAGAGAAATTAAGGCTTTTATATGTTGCACTTACTCGTGCAAAAAATAAATTATATTTAATAGGTACTACCAAAAAATTAGAGTACTCTGAGTTTAATAGCGAAAATGAAATACTATACCAAAAGACATATCTTGACCTTATAGTTAAAAGTTTGGACAAAAAGTCTATTGACAATATAAATAATGCAAAAAATGGCATTATGTTTGATAACGATAAACTTATTTTAAATGTCATCAAAAATACAGAATTTAGCCAAGATAATACAAAAAATATTGATGCGCCAACGGTTGAAAAAGGTGACGAAACCGAACTTGCAACTTACATAAACACAGATTATAAATATAGAGTTGAAACTTCTATTGCTCAAAAAAATTCAGTATCTGGCATCCTTAGAGATGAATATGAATACACAAGTCAAAATTTTGCGCCTTCAAATTTGCTTGTCGCAGAGCATTTAAACAACAAGCCAACAACGGATGAGGGAATTCTGTACCACAAAATTTTAGAGCAAATAGATTTTAATAAAGAAATTACTTTGGCTAGTATTGAAGATATAATAAATTCTTTAAAAGATAATAAGCAATTTGATGAAGAACTTTTGGTTAATGTAAATAAAAATTTGGTGCTAGAAAATGCATTGATTGTTAAGGACTTAACAAAAGGACACGTGCTTTTAAAAGAGTATAGTTTTGTGATGGAAATATGCTACGATGAAATTGAGAATTCTCCCGCTAAAGCAAAAGTACTTGTTCAAGGGGTTTGTGATCTTGTTGCTTTTAAAGGGGATGAAGCTATTTTGGTAGACTATAAATTTTCATCAAAATCAAATCAAAGACTTTTGACATCATATAATAAACAGCTTTATTTATATAAAACGGCGATAGAAAAAGGACTTAACAAAAAGGTAAAAAGTGTTTACATTTTGAGTCTAAAAAATGCTAGTTTATTACAAACTTCGCCACACAAATAGATCATTTTTATAAAAGTTATATAAAAAATTAAAAAATATTTAAAAAAAATTAGCAAAAAAATAAAAAAAAATATTAAAAAATATTAGTTAAAAAAAAGTTAATGTGATATACTACACTCGAAAATTGTAAAAAAAAGGGGTAGTATTATGCTATTAAACGTCATAAATGATGTAACAAACTTCCTTTATAGATTGATTCAGGATAACCTTAATGCAGATCTTATATTCTATTTGGCACTGGGTTTTACAGCACTGATGATGATAATCTTTATGTTAAAATCTCGTTTTGCCTATGAAGGAAGACTTGAAAGATCACTCGAGAAACTTAATAGATGGCTTTATACTCATCAGCAGATAGATGAGTCTAATTTGGTTGAATTTAATAATTTAGTAAAGAAAACACCAAAACTTTTAAGATATCATTGGCAGCAGTATATGCTTTATCGTGAGCATGAACCAAGTTATTATCTTAGTATGTATAATTTGATCGAAAAGCCTTTACATACCAGTGGTTATGTTTCAAACATTAAAAATTTTATGGGCATTTCAGTAGTAACAATGTTGGTGTCATTTTTACTGACGTTTTTGAGCTATAGTAGTGGAACACTCAATATAAATGCTATAATCAACTCTCTAATTTCACCTCTTGCAGTGCTTTTAATTTCAGTAATTTTCTTAATTTTTCTTCGTGCATCACAAAATTTTACTTTGTCAAGCTTATATCAAAATCTTCATATTTTTAATAGATATGTTGATAAAGCTTCAACAACTATACCAAAATATGTGGACTTTGAAATATTGTTTACTAGAAAAGAAATTCGTCGAGGAATTCCTGTACTTAACGAATATCTTGAAAAACGTGCAAGGCAAGAAGCAGAAGAACTTGAGCGAGCACGTCAAAATGCAGTTGAGCATGAACAGTATAATTTTGAAGATGCTGGGATTGATGGTTCACTAATATTAGATAGAGCAATGAAAGAATCTGAAATTTATCTCAATACTAGGCAAAGAATTCTATCCCAAATTCAGCAACTTGAAAGCGAAATTGATTCTTTAAAACGTAATTATGAAAACACATCAAAAGATTATCAAAGAAAACTTCAAGCAAGTAAAGAAAATATTGAAAGGCTTCGCCAGCAACAAGAGGAATCAACAAACCGTATAGAAGTCAACTACATACGCAAACAACAACAAGACGAAATTAAAAAACAAGAACAGCTTGAGAAAGACCAAGATGATGCAACTGTGCGTTATGATCAAGAAACAACAACTTTAAAAGAACAGATTGAAAAATTAAGAATAGAACTTGAAGAGAAGAAACAGTATGTAACAGATGCTATGCTTAGTGAATATGATACTTTTTCGACCAAAATTTATAAGGCAATTTTAAATGATGTTCAAGCTAAGCATAAAGAAGAAGTTGATGAATTAGCTAGTCAAAAAGATGAGGCAGTAAAAGAACTTGAAAAATCTAAGGAAATAAACGCAATTAAAGATAGTGTAATAGAAGATTTAAGGCAATTCATTCATAAGCAAGAAGACCAAGGAGCTGACAGCAATGATGTATCTAGTAATATTGCACAACCAGAAGAAGAATATTTAAATCAAGAGGAAAATAAACCACTTGATGATCAAATAGATATTGAAAGTACCTTGGAGGAGCCACAAGAAACTCAAAAAGAACAACTTCAGGAACTACAAGAAAATACTGAAGAAACAACTGAAACTAATGAGCAAGAAAAACCACAGGGCATTTATGACGAAAATGGATATTTTTGGTTTGAAGATGGTACATATTATGACGATAAGGGTCTTTATCATGCACTTGATGGAAACATTTATGATCAGGACGGTAATTTAATACAAGAAGCAGAAAAGCCACAAGATGACCAATTGATCAAAGAAGAAATTCAGCCACAAATAGAGCAAGAAGTGCAAGAAGAAGAGAAACCCGTTATGGAGCAAACACCAGTTGAGGAAGAACAATCAGTCGAAGAACAACCAGTCGAAGAACAACCAAGGATTGAAGAAACCAATGAACAGACAGCACCAGTAGAACAAGAAGAAGAGCCAAAACCAGTTGAAGAAAAATTTCAAGAGATCGAACAAGAGAAAATTGAAGAGCCAAAAGATGTAGAAGAACCTGTTAAGGCTGAACAGCCTGTTTTAACTATAGATGTTGAAACTCCAAAAGAAGGAAATGAGGAAAAGCCAAAGGCAAAACGTGGTAGACCACGAAAAGTAGTCACAGAAAATGAAGAAAAGCCTGCCACACCTAAAAAGCGTGGTCGACCAAGAAAGACAAACGCATCACAGCCAAAGAAAACAACTACAGGGAAACGTGGTAGACCTAAAAAAACCCAAACCGAAGAAGTTGTAGCAAAGGAACCAGCAAAGAAGCGTGGTCGACCAAGAAAAACTGAAACTCAAACCACAACAACACCTAAGACTACAACAGGTAAACGCGGTAGACCTAAAAAGTCCACAACATCTAGTGCGTCACCAAAAAAGACAACAACTGGCAAGCGTGGTAGACCAAAAAAATCAACTACAACACAGCCAAAGAAAACAACTTCAGGTAAACGCGGTAGACCTAGGAAGACAACAATCTCTACGGCACCAAAGACTACAACGGGTAAACGTGGTAGGCCTAGAAAAAATCAAGACGAACTCACGGCAATAAGCAATCAAATTCTAGAAGAAAGTAATCGCCTTATGGAACAGCAAAACGAACTCAATAGACAACTTGGTGAAACCCTGCAACAAATTAAAGAACAACAAGAAAAAGCCGCACAAGAAAATGCAGTGCAAGAAAATATTGGAGTTACAGAAGAAAATGCTCAAAATGTTGAAAATGCTCAAAATACGGAAACTCAAACCAATCTTCAAACAGAAAATGTAGAAGCCGAGCCAACAAACACAGAACCAACAAGTGAAAATACTGATACTAATTTAAAAGTTGAAGATGGTCAATCAAAGGCAGAAGGGCAACCTGAAGAACAACCTACAGAGCAACAGCAAGTTGAACAACCACTAGATCAACAAACCCCAAAAACCGAAGAACAGCCAAATGCAGAAATAGAGCAGTCTAATCCGCAAGAGGAAGAGCAACCACAGCCAAATGAAACAGATAGTCAAGACAAAAAAGACAAAAAGAAAAGGCGTGGAAGAAGATAACGGTTAAATACTTATAAAAAATCTCTCGCAAATGCGGGAGATTTTTGTTTAAGATAAGGTTGTTTTGTTCTTTTTATTTGTTTTTTATTATAATAGGATGTTTGTGTGTTTAATCATGTTTGCAATAGCATTATAATCATATTGATTTTGCTAATAAATTATGTTAAAATATACATACAAGGAGTTTAGTCAATGTTAAAGTCTGGTATGTTTAATAAAAAGTTTATAATTACAACTATGTCTATCTTAGTTATAATTGCTATTGTTGTTGGTTGTATTTTTATATTTCGCCCAAAAGTTGATTTGGATGCACCTTACAATGACACTTATTCACTTGTGTATAATGAAGATTACAATTATGTAATCACTCAAAATACAAATATATATGAAACTATAAGTAAATTAACCGATGTTAGTAGCGAAAACTATCAGTCAACACGTCAAACCTTTAGTGATTTAAACACACTTATGCAAATAATAAATAAAAATAATTTATTTATACTAGAAAATTTGCTTTTTACTGAAGATAAAGATGGCCATATGCTATCTCTGCAACAAAATTTAAGCAAAGCTCGAGATGATATGTCAAATAAAATTGAAGATTGTAAGAATTACATCAATCAATATTTGACAGAAAGTGCTATAAACCAGTATCCTGATGATGATGCAACTTTTAGATATGTACAGAACTATTATACATATTATATTAATTTTGCGAAAAGTCTTACAAGTTACTATAAACTGCTTGCGGATATCGTTGCAAATTATTTAATCGATACTTTCGCTATAAATCCATTGACAAAATATAACATAAAATCATTAAATTATTGGGCTGATAGCATTTGTCAATATTATTCAACTTTGGAAGTAGCGCAAAATACATTATCCACATCTATTAAAAATTTAGCACAATTTGAAAATTCAATCATACTTGACGGTAAAACATATATTCAGAATACAAGTTATTATGATGAGTTGTTGTCCAATTTCACAGTGCTTGATTTTAATAATGTAATTGACAATTTAGCAAAGAATACTTTTGATGATTATATTTCATCTCTTGAAGGTGAAGTTAGCACCAGTGCCGAAATTCTTAAAAACAATTATTTCTTAGTTTAAAGGAGAAAAATATGCAAAAATTTAAAAAGATTATTACAGTTTTTGTTATATTATTGGTTGTTAGTTTTTCTTTTGTTGGATGTGGTGATGAGGTGGATGATACTTTTTACAGAAACACTAGTACAAAATTTAATGATTTCGTTGAGTCATTATGCTTAAATGCTGACTATAAAGATGGTGTAACATATGAACAAAATGTAACTTCAATATTACAATCAATCGAAAATCAAACTTTAGATAACCCAAACAAGCAAAAATACACTGAACTTAAATCGGTTTATGACTCAATTTTCGTTGCATCGTTTCATTTTTTAGAGGCTTTTAGTAATACTTTAAGTGTGGCACCAATAGAGATTAATGCCGGTGTTGAAAATGCTTATCTTGATTTTGAAAATCAAATTGATGTTGTAACAAAGCAAGTTAATGATTTTGAAAATGATCTTCATGAACTAGACATTACAATCGTCACAACAGACCCTTTTGGTATAATTTCAATGCAAAGCTTAAGAGATTACAAACGTAGTCTTATTGACCTTTGTCAAGAGATTGTTACACTTGATAATATGTTTATATCATTATGTGAAAATTATATATACCCAACCTATGATTCATTTAAAGATGAAAACGGAAATTATCTTGAACTTGATGCAACTGCGTTAAGAAATCAAAAAAATTTAGCAAATTTAAAAAGTGTTGTTGCAACTATAACGCCTGCCATTAAATATCTCAATGCTTTTGATGGTAACTACACTAAGTTAAATACTGACAAAATTTTTACTATATTAGATAATTATTCTAAAATTGAGATCATAAGTGGGAGTGATTCCAAAACAGCAACAGTGGAAGAACTTAATGATTTTTTAATGGTATATACATATTACCAAAATGATTTAGAATGTTTTTATAAAAGTTTGGAAAATGTAAATTTTATAGAATTTCGAAACTGTAATTTCGATCCAATGGCTTATGCAAAAGATGACTCACAAAAGTTTGCGTTTGCGAGCAAAATTTTATCATTTATAAGTCAAAGTGTAGAAAATCTATATCAAGAAAATCTTCAATTATGTGTTTAAAAAAGACTCGTGGAATTAATTCACGAGTTCTTTTTTGCTTTGTACGTATTATTTAATTTCAATACGTTTTCTAGTTTCGACTGGCTTTTCCTTTGGAATGGTGATTGAGAGAGTGCCATTCTCAAGTTTAGCACTAATGTCTTCCTCTTTTATGTCGCCAACATAAAAACTTCTTTGAGCACTGCCATAATATCTTTCTTTTCTGATATAGTGGTGCTTACTGTGTTCTTCATGTTCATCTTTTTTCTGTGCGGATATTGTCAAATAACCATTGTTGATGTCAACAGAAATATCTTCTTTTTTAAAGCCTGGCAAGTCTACTTCAAGTTCGTAGCCATTGTCGTTTTCTTTGATATCCGTTTTCATAAGGTTGTTAAAATCTCTATCGTGTCTTGGGCGAGGGATATCAAAAAAGTCCGAAAAAGGATCCCACAAATCAAAATTGTTATTATTTCTCGAAATTAAATCTTTCATAAAATTTACCTCCTGCATTTTTAAATGCAAGCATATTATAACCCTACTTGCTAGCAATGTCAACAAGAAAGTGCCAATATTTTAAAATTTTTTTAAAAATTTTATTAAAAACATCTATATAAATATTTTTGACAATTTTGCTATTTTTATAACACAAGATTTTGATTTTATAATTATCCCAACATCCCATAAGATAAAAAATTTTGCTATTATAAAAAAATCTTGCAAAATCATTTGACAAAACTATAGGGGGGGGGGCTTGGATGCTGCGCTCGCCTTATACTTGTAACCCTAATGTTCTTTATAGTAATAGTAATGCGTCGTCTATTGTCACTTCGTCTGGCTCGATAAGCTATTCTAAAGTGGAAAACGGCGATGGCGCCCGTGCCGCTTTCCAAATTTTGTAAAAAAACAAGCCACAAATTAGGCTTGTTTTTTGATTTATGATATTTACTCACCTTTGAAAGGGAGTATAGCCATAACTCTTGCACGTTTGATTGCGTTTGCAAGTTCTCTTTGGTGTTTACTGCAAGTGCCAGTTTGGCGTCTTGGAAGTATTTTACCATTTTCAGTTATATAACGTCTAAGTTTTGCACCGTCTTTATAGTCAATGACATTTGTTTTGTCAACGCAAAATGCACAAACTTTCTTTTTTGATGTAGGGCGTTTAAATTTTTTCTTTTCAACAGTTGTTTCTTCCTGTGCTTCTTCAACAGGGGCTGTTGTTTGTTCTTTAACTTCTTCGCTCATAATATTCTCCTTTTAATTAAAATGGAAGGGTATCATCGTCAACAGGCTCAAGTTCTGCAACTTCTTTTTCTTTTGGTTTTTCCATACCATCACCTGATTGGCTACGTGAATTCAAAAATTCAACATTGTCGGCAACTATTTCAGTAACATATCTTTTTGTGCCGTCTTGTGCGTCATAACTGCGTGTTTGGATAGAGCCTGAAACTGCACATTTTGAACCCTTTTTTAAATATTTGTGGCAATTTTCTGCTTGACCACGCCAAACAATTATATTTAAAAAGTCGGCTTCTCGCTCACCATCAGAGTTAGAATAATTTCTTGTTACTGCTAGTGAAAATCTACAAACAGAAACTCCGCTGTTGGTAGTGGCAAGTTCTGGGTCACGCGTTAAGTTACCAATTAAAAATACCTTGTTCATATTCTCTCCTTATTTTCTGACGAACATCTGTCTTACAATATGTTCTGTGATGTTCATAAGTTTGTTCATTTCATCAACAACGACTGGTTCGGCTTCAAATGTCATAAGTACATAATAGCCTTCATTTTTGAAGTTGATAGGGTAAGCAAACTTTTTCATACCAATTTTTTCAAGAGAAAGGATTTTTCCGCCCCTATCTTCAAGCATTTTGCTGAACTTTGAAATTAGGGCTTCTTTTTGTTCATCATTTGCATCTTGTGAAATGATATACATAAGTTCATACTTCATACAATACCTCCTTTTGGACTAAACGGCTTTGATTAAAACAAAGCAAGGCAATATTTATTGCTCGAAAAACAATATATCATATTAAAACTAAAAAATCAACAAAAAATTGTACGATTGCGAAGAATCTCAAGATTTAAAAAATTTCTTGCTTTGATTTGAAAGAAAAAAATATGTTGACTTTTATTCCAATTGCGACCGTGAGAATTTTAGAAAATATTAACATGCATACATTAGTTGAGAGTCTCATTTGTTTATGATACAATATAGCATTATGAGATTGGACATTTATTTACAAAATTCTAAAAATATTACAAGGAGCAGGGCACAGGAACTAATTCGTTCAAAAAAAGTGTGTGTCAACGGCATAAGTGCAAAAAAGTGCGGACAGGAAGTTGCTGAGAGTGATAATATAGTTGTAGACTTTGGTGGCTCTTATGTTTCACGTGCAGGGAAAAAACTAGAAGGTGCTTTTTCTGATTTTGGGTTAACTGTTGGTGGTCTTACTATTTTAGACATCGGTGCTTCAACTGGTGGGTTTTGTGACTATTGCCTGAAAAATGGTGCCAAAAAAGTTTACGCATTAGATGTTGGAACAAATCAATTAGATGAAAAAATTAAATCAAACTCAAAAGTCGTGGATATGTCAAATACCGATATCAGAGAGTTAAATTTAGACACTATTAAAGATATTGATGCTTTTGTTTGTGATGTTTCTTTTATTTCACTCACAAAAATTTCAGATGTTTTAAGTAATCTTTTAAATATTGCCCAATTTGGGGTGGTACTTATAAAACCACAATTTGAGTGTGGAAAAACCATCGCCAAAAAGTGTGGTGGGGTTATAAAAGACCAAAAATATCACAAACTAGCAATAGACAGTGTATCACACGACTTTGAAGTAAAAGGTATTTTGGTCAAAAAACTTACAAAGTCTAAGATTTTAGGCAAAGACGGAAATGTTGAGTTTTTGGCACTGCTTGAAAAAAACTAGACACATATATCATATTTTGATATAATGCACTGGATATATACATTTTTAAAGTGCAAAGGAGATAAAGTGTTAATTGCACAAGTTACAATTTTTGCCGTTGTTTTTATTGGGCTGATGCTTGCGTATTTTGTGGCAAAACATAAGAATATTGAAATTAGTAATAAATTTTACAAGATTTTGTCACTGGTGCTTGCTGTGGTATTTTTCTTTAGATTTATGCTTGGCCATGACGAAATTGGAAATGTGTTTGCGCTTGCAAATTCGCCTATACAAAGCAAGGCGCTAACCGCTTTTAGTTTGATTTTAAATTGGCTTTTGTATGCCGTCAATTTGCTTGTAATATTGCATCCTTTCTTTAAAACATCAAAATTTTCTGTGCTTATCAAATATTTTTGTACGGTAGTCACACTTCTTTGCGTGGGATTTTTTTACTACATAACTCTTGGCATTGTTGGGGAAAATGCATATACGGCATTTGATTTAAGGACACTACTGCTCGGGCTTGAACTAGGCATGGTGCTAGTCTACTCCATTGTGGTATTTTTGGAAAATGGAAAGTTTAAGGTGTCAAAGCATGATGCCATAATTTTTGCGTATATTCCATTTATCATGCTTGCCACCATGCCAGCATATATGATTCAAGCATTTTTTGGTCACATAAATTATGGCATTGATCCAAAGGAATTTGCTTTGCCACACAGAATTATCTTATACCTAGGCGTAATTTTACCTTTTTTGATTTACATAATCCTAAAAAACAAAAAAAGCAAGAGCATAAGGTGCATATTACTATATATTTCGCTAGGTACATTACTGACTTTTAGTTTGAATTATAGGTTTATAGACTTTGCAAACGTACTTCATTGGCCTTTTCACCTTTGCAACACGGCGATGTATATCATACCTCTTTGTTTGATATTTAGGTGGGAAAAACTATTCTATTTCACCTATTTTATCAACGTCTTTGGTGCTTTTCTTGCCATGCTTATGCCAAACTATTCAGACGGAATAAATTTGTTTTCGACAGAGATAGTCAGGTTTTACGTTAACCACTTCATAGCATTTTTCATGCCAATACTCATTGTGGCACTAAGGGTTTACAAACGTCCAAAACTAAAACAATTCAAGTATTCTATGGTGGGTTTTGCCTTTTATTTTGTGCTTGTACTAATTTTAAATGCTTGGTTTTCAAATTATGGAAGTGTGGACTACTTTTTTATCAACAGCGATTTTATCGCCGACAAACTGGGGCAGTGGGCAGAGGATATCTTTAAGATAGAATTTTCCTTTAAAATAGGCGACCTAACTTTCACATTTTATCCAGTCTATCAGGTGTTGTTCTTTATTGTATATGTCTTTCTTGGGCTTGGAGTGTGGTTTGTGTATGAAGGCGCTTACACCTTTTCGGACACTATGGAAGATATACTTGCCAGAAAACGAAAGATAAAACTTGACCATCTGGCACTGCTTAGCGAACTAAATGGAAGAACTTTGGAGGAACCTATGGATTTACAAAACAAAGATAAATTAGTTTTAAAACACGTTACAAAAAGATACAAAACAAGCAAGGTATATTCTGTGTATGATGCAAGCCTTGAAATCGAAGCAGGGGATATATTTGGCTTTTTGGGGCACAATGGTGCGGGCAAAAGTACTATAATCAAAAGCATTGTGGGTATTTTGCCTATAACAAGTGGAGAAATTGAAGTTTGTGGCTACGACACACAAAAACAACCAGTCATGGCAAAAAGAAATATAGGCTATGTGCCAGACCACTATGCACTTTATGAGAAACTTACAGGCAGAGAGTATATAAACTACATCGCAGACCTTTATGGAGTAGATAAGGCGAAGAGAGTGGAGATTATAAATAAGTATGTTGATATGTTTCAATTAAACGATGCTTTTGACAATCAGATAAAAACTTATTCTCATGGTATGAAACAAAAGATTGCAATAATGAGTGCATTAGTGCATAATCCAAAAGTTTGGATACTTGATGAGCCACTAACTGGACTTGACCCAGTCAGCATATTCCAAGTAAAAGAATGTATGAGAGAACACGCAAGAAAGGGGAACATAGTATTTTTCTCCAGCCACTTGATTGACATTGTGGAAAGTTTGTGCAACAAAATTGCCATAATAAAACGTGGAAAGATTTTAAAAGTTGCAGATGTTGAAGAAGTTGAAAAAACTCAAACTTTGGAGGAGTTTTATCTAAACACAAGCAGCATAGAAGTGCCTTACACTTATGTTGAAGAAAGCGTTTTGGAAAAAGAAAATAACAAAGATAAAAAACGCAAAAAAGAAGATAAAAAGAAAAATCTTGCAAAAGAAAAAAATGAAATTGAAGTTGATTTAATAACCATCAATAAAGAAGAAAAAACACAAAAGGAAAAAGATGAATAATTTCAAGACACTGCTTTTAATGCAATTAAAAGACAAAATAGACATGGCGTATCTTAAAAATAAAAAATCTGCAATTTTTAAGATAGTTTTGTCCATTATAAAATTTGTAGTGATAACGGCAATAATATATCTTGCATTTTATATGATTGACAAACTAAGATTTGTATCATTGCTCAGCGGTATTCCACAAAACTTTTTTGGCTTTGTTTTTAGTCTTATGTATATCTTGTCCATATTTGTTTGCACGGCTGGGCTTACAAAAACGTTGTTTTTTAGCAAAGACAATGCTCTTCTTTTGACTTTTCCAGCAGAGAGAACTACTGTTTTTATTTCAAAAGTGGTGGTTTATTATATCTATGAACTGATTAGAAACATAACATATCTTCTTCCACTTTTTGTTGCCTATGGGCTTATAAACTCACTGCCTTTTTACTTTTATATTTGGATGTTTTTGCCATACATTTTTGTTGTTGCTCTTCCTGTTGTGCTTGGCAGTTTGCTTTCAATTCCACTTATGTATATAGTAAGTTTTATAAACAAATTCAAGTGGCTTGAAATTGGTCTTTTGGTGCTTTTTAGCGGGGCTGTTATTGCTGGAATATTGTTTTTGATTAGTGTTTTGCCTGAAAATATAAACATAGTCAGCTCGTGGGGTACAACTTTTTGGGAAATTCAGGACTTTTTGGATCTTATGAGCAGTTGGCTTTATCCTTTTTATATGGTTATGTTCGCCATGGTGGGTAAGAGAACGGGACTTACAAATCAGTTATTTTCGGGGCAAACTTTTTTAAGTATGGCGATAATAATTGGTGTTATACTTGTTTGTCTTGCCCTTATTTATCTACTTGTTAGACCTTTTTACTTTATGATTGTAAGTTCATCGTATGAATACAAAAGAAAAACAAACCTAAAACCACACAAAATAAATGCACAAAAACCTTTTGTATCGCACCTTAAAAAAGAATTTATATCCACCATGCGCTCGTCAAGCAAACTATATAATCTTTTGCTTGTTTTGGTTGGTATGCCTATTTTGATGCTACTGCTTAACAAGTTGTACTCCGCCATGGATGTAAGATCTACTGGAAGATATATGATTATTGCCTTTAATGTGCTTATGATTGCTTTAATCTCCATGTCCTCAAGCGTGCCATATGCGCATATTTACAGCGAGGAAGGTGCTTCAAACTATTTGCATCGCGTTAGTCCATCTCCATACATCAAAGGGCTGTTTGCAAAACTTGTCCTTCCGATGATAGTAAACTTTGTGGCAATTGTGACTTCCGTCATAATTTTCAGAAGTTATGTCTATCTTGCCATACCCCAAGTGATAGTTCTTGTGGTGCTACTATATACAGTATATCTATCACATCTTTTGTGGTCTGCGGAAATGGATATAATGAATCCACAATATAGGCAATATCAGACCACGGGTGAGCATTCAAATAATCCAAACGATATCCGCTCACTCATATACTGTATGCTTTTGTCCGCCTTGTTTGCACTTTTGACTTACTTCTTTGTTTCAGAAAGCCTAAACAATGCTTTCTATAAAATATGCGTATTTGCCATTATGTTTTTTGCACTCAGACTATGGCTTTACATAAACAAAATAAAAGTATACTTTAGGGAGATGTTATAATGCGAAAGATTACAATTTTAATGGTTGGTATAGTGTATGTTGCATCTATTTTTATAATTGCATTTTTTGGCATGAAGGCAAGGGTGTTTAACGAAGTTGTCACTGTTACAGAAATAGAGTGCATAAACCAAACCGACGATAAAGTGACGGTAAGTGAAAGTGGCGGAAGAAAACAACTTAGATTATCTTTCACAACTCCTGGCAGGTTAGATGACAATGGAGTGCCACAAGGCACCTATCTTTACATCGCTTTGCGCGTGTATCCTGATAACGCCACCAACAAAAACATCGCTTTTGTCTATGACCAAAACAACCCGCCAGGCGGTGTAACCTTTGTAAAAGATGACGAAGGCAAAGAAACACAAATACTTCTTTTTGAAAGACCAATAACTTTTTTACTACGCATTAGGTCGGTGGATGGGACTAATGTGTCCGAAGAAGTTTGGATTATAGTCCGCTAGATTGTCAAAAAACGGCATGATACTGCGTTTTGTTTCTGTATTTTTTGGTCTTTCCTAGCCGAAGGGAAGGAACCTAGATGTCTCGCCTTGCTCGACACGACACCAAGAGGTATTACACGACACAAAAGAGACAAAAAGAAATTAGTGACACGACACAAAAGCAAATGTGTTATAATGTTGGTTATTTTGGGGGTATGTGAGACAAAGACTTAAGAAAATTTTTTGGTTTTTTAATTTTGCTTGCAATAATGAATAATGCCGTGTATACTACAAAAGATATCAATAGGAGAAAATATGAAAAAATTTTCAAAAATACTTATGCTATTTAGCGTTTTTATTTTGTCTTCAATTGCACTTGTTGCTTGTGGAGAAAATAAAATTGATACTATGGTTTTAAAAACCGGTACTCTTGAAACCACAATTGAAAGAGGCGAAACTCTTGACACTTCAAATGCCGTAGTTATTGTTACATACAAAGATGAAACTCGCGTTGAAGTAGATGCCACTCGTCTTTCTTTTGGGTCAATTGACACACAAACGGTGGGTAACAAAAGTTTGTCAATCTCATACACAGATGAAAACGAGCAATCAAAAACAATTTACATAACAATCAAAGTAGTTGCAACCGAAGCGGATATTTTGTCTGTTACAAGACTTGAGAGCAATCTTTTGGCGGATTTTTCGACCAATAGAATAAATACTGCAAGTGAAAATGTCACATTTGCAGATCAAGAACAACCTTTGTATGTGGGTGATGACAATGCCTTTAATTTTAGAATTGTTGCGGGCGGTTTTGACGGACTTGACAACTTTGTAGAAGTTGAAAAAGTCAGAACAAATATAACCGTCAGCGTTTTAGAAGGTAGTTCTTTTGTTGAACTTCAAGACGATGATATCGCATACTATGTAAGTGTAGATACAGAAAATACTGTGCTTGACTTTACAGAAAATGCAATCGGTCACACTTTTAAAGTTGATGTACGTGCAAACAATATTGACGAAACGGCACAAATGGACGATGTGTCATTCAGTGCCGAACTTGTTGTTGTGGATGCCTATAATGTCTACACTGCAAAACAACTTTCAGTTTTCCACAACAAAGATAATTCATATAGTGACATCTGGGCAGAAATAGGCCTTACCTATGATGAAGTTAAAGAGATTAAAGGTGTTATACTTCAAGACAATATAGTCATAACAAAGGACGATGTAAGGCAGAAAAAAGCAAATGGCGAAGATTTGTTCTGGACAGAAAGCACTACAAACTACAGCACTGCTAGAGGCTACACAACAGAGGAACTTCTTGGCACACCTATTGACGATTCTAGTACAGGAATATATGATAGAGAAATTCACTCTGGTGACCAATTTGAATTTATTGGAAATTACTTCACTGTAGATTTAAGCAGTTTTCCAAAAATGGTTGTGGAATCTGACGGAAGCAAAGCCGAAAATGCAGTAAAAGTTGAAAACAAAGACCAGGGCATTGATGCTCAATATATGACATCTCATCTTTGTGTATTTTATGTTTGGGCTGGCGAAAATACTATAAAAACAGAAACACAAGTAAACTGGAGCAACATCGCCTTTGCTGGCAATGTGACACTTGATAATGACCCAAGAAACTCTGGCGGAATTTTGCTTATGAAAAACACAAGAACAAATTTCCACGCATACAACACACTAACAAATAATTTCTATATTGGTTACTTTATGCAACTGGGAATGGAAGAAAATGCTGGTGTAGAAAATGAGTATATGGGACAATATGTCATTGAAAAAAGCAAAGGATATAACTTTTATCAATGTTGTTTCTATGGTTGGGGAGCAAAAGATGTACTGTTTCTTGACTGCGAGTATAAACGAGCAGGTGGTCCTGCAATAATTGCTGACCATATAAAACAAGAAAACAACGACCCAGATACAGGTTATCCAACACACATAAACATTGTGCAATCCACTATTGAATCTGTGGTAACAGCACAATCACCTTGGTTTGTTATATATGGTGCTAGTGAAACAGTTTCTCAAATTACAGCTCTTGATATGCTTTTCAATGGTGCTGTTGGGCTTCCTAAAAGTGGTACAATATTTGCAGATACCATCACAGAAGACTCCACAACCTATCAACAACTAAACTTAGTTGCAGTGCTTAAAAACGACGATCAAGGCTTGTCTGTTTCAAATATCCGAAGTACAGTAAATATCTTTAAAACCCTTGATGATTTTCAAAAATATTATGGGCTTGGCGATTACACCACGGCAGACAAATCTTCAAACTATGGTCTTGATATGGGCTCTGGCGTTGCAGACTTGTCAAGAAACGGTTCTCATTATGTTCAAGATAGCGAAACAGGTACATTTATGAAAGGTGCAGCAACAGATATTACTGACGGTGATATGTATAAACTCACTGTTATGGCACAGGTGCTTAATGGTGTGATTGATGAAATAGTTAAACAAAATGCTGGACTTGGAACATATTTAACACCACTAAAAATTGATGAAACTGCATTTGCAACTCTTTCTATGGCAGAAAAAAGAACAACACTTCAACAAACTGTAACCGCTTTTGGTCAAGTTGCAACCACTGTCTATGCCCAAACTGGTCAAACCACCAATTTGATGTTATATATTCCACAAGGAATGACAACAGCAACAATATTTGAAGCTATTGACGGCTACAACGGAATGTCAATAGACCAGCAAGTTACTACACTTAATGCAGAAATTGAAACTTACAAAGATTTGCCAATTGGAGAATATATCAACCTTTATACAGCACTTGGAATTGGTGTAGTACTTGGTTTTTATCCATCCACTGCAGCATAAAAATTAATTTAAATAAACTAATGTCACAATCGGCATTAGTTTTTTTATGTCATCTCAACCCTTGTCCTTAGGCACGGCGGTGAAGAATGTCAAATAAAAAAGTTGCATATTGCATACAATAAATCAAGTGAAAAAATTAAAAACAGGCACTAAACTTTGTTATGCAATTGGAAACTTAGGTTATGGCGTAGTATCTCAGGCTATGACAACTTTTATGATGTTTTTTGGTACAAGTGTGCTTGGTATTCGCGGTTCATTTGTGGGACTTTGTGTGGCACTTTCTGCGTTTTGGGATGGACTTAGTGACCCGATAGTCGGGTATTTAAGCGATATAACTCATTCAAAGTTTTGGGGCAGGCGACTAGGTTATCTTTTTTTTGGTACTCTTGGAATTGTTGTTTTTAATGTGCTTTTGTGGAGTGTTCCTAACTCGCTTAGTGAAATTGCAAAGTTTTTTTGGTTACTTTTGATGCTACTAGCACTGGAAACTGCAAACACTTGTTTTGCAACCCCCTATGTTGCACTTGGCATAGATATTGCACCGGGCTACAATGAACAAAGCACTCTTCAAGGTTATAAAACTGTATTTTTTATTTTAGGTATGGTGCTTCCAAGTGTACTTATGATGATTTTTATGCCAGGCGGAGAGCAGGGACAACTTGCACAAAGCGGATATATTTATATTGCGTATACCACAAGCGCAATTAGTTTGATTTCAGGGCTTATTGCTGTTTTTGGTACATTTAAAAGAGCAAGGGCGGTGCATACTGAACAGCCAAAGAAAAAAGAAAAAAATGCTTTTTTCAAAATATTTTACAATTTCTTTTTAGTGCTTAAACAAAGAAATTATGGTGCAATAATTTTATCCTATTCGGTTGCACTGATTTCCACTGCATTTTTAACATCGGTTGGAATGCATATATTTACATATTGTTTTCATTTCAGTGCCACACAAATACCAATTATAATGGCAGGGTTGTTTATTGGGGCAATACTAAGCCAGCCATTTTGGATATATCTTTCTCGTCGAATAGATAAAAAACCAACGCTTAGGTGGTCATATTTTGTAATTTTGATTGGTATTTTTCTCACATTTTGGGTTTTTGTATTTCGTGAAAGTATTGGCACAAGTATAAACTTTTATTTGGTTCTTGTGTGTATATTTGTATGTGGTTTTGGTAGCGGAGCACTTTATAGTTTGCCGATGAGTATGTTTGCGGATAATGTTACAATGGACAAATTAAAAACGGGCGAGAACAAAAGTGCCACATACTCCGGATATATGACTTTTGCTTATAATGTTGCAAACTCACTTGCACTACTCATTATTGGAGTTTTGCTAGACCTTATAAAATTTGATGCGTCACAGCCGGTACAAGCACTTAAAGTACAAAATTATTTGGGGCTTATTGTGTTTGGTGGTTGTGCGATTTCAATTTCAGTTGCTATGGCAATAATTTCAAGATACAATTTAAAGCGAAGTGATATTTTAAAGCAGCAACTACTATCAAAGCAAAAAAACAAAAAAAAATAATAGACTGTTCAAAAACTGCGTGACCGAAAAAATTAAGAAATTTTTTCTTGCTTTGTTAACTGCAAAACGCTATTCAGGGGTGCCCCAAAAAGTACCTATGGAAACTTTTTGGGGAGAGGAGAAACCGAGTGCAAAGGCAATAAAAATTGCCAATTTGGCAATTTTAA
>CALWOY010000082.1 GCA_944383255.1 uncultured Clostridia bacterium | reverse complement strand
AGTTTGATTTAATGCTGTAACAATTTGATTGTATATTCCAGTTTGATTGAAAACATTCATATTTTGAAGTGCATTCATCATTGAACCAGCATTTGTGATAATGCTCTCTAGATTTAAATCAAAAACTGTTAAGAAATTATCACTAATTGCATCAAGGTCTTGACCAAGTATATCACTAAAAATGTTAATTGCACTTGAAAGAAGGCTTGAAACCTCACCTTTCTTTAATGTCATATTATCATCTTGTAAACTTATGCTATTTATTTCAAGTGTTTCATTTCCAGTAAGTGTTCTTAATTCACTTTCAAGTGCATCAATACCATAGTTTAAGCCAAAAAGTACGCCCTTGTTTAATACTTTTGAATTAAAGATATTGTCAATTATTTCATTAAAGACTTTTTTATTATCTTTGGACAGTATATTTAAAATTTCATTTATATTTTCTTCAGTTATTTCACCTTCTGATGGAATTTGATTGAATATTTGGTTATCTGCCATTATTTTGGCGGTGTTTAAAACTGACACCATATCATTTTTTAAGTTCTCATTTATTCCTTCATCAGAACTAAGTTCATCACGAATGACTTCAACAAGTTCAACATATTGAGGGTCTGCTTGAACTTCTTCCATTTCAAGAACTTTGTCAAAACCATAGTCTACAAGTTCTGGAAGTGCAGTTGTTAGAAGATTTGAGTTAAAAATATAATCAACAGCACGAAGCAAATTGTCATAATTTAATGTCTTAACTGCCTCAAACGAAGAAAAATCAACATCTAACAGAAAGCCAACATTGTCATAGACATTTGCGATATTTACCACTTCATCACGAAGTGAAATTTTTGTATCGTTTACTGTAACTGATGCCACTTGATTGAAGATTGCATCATCCAAACCAAAAACACCACTTACTTTAGAAATTGCACTGTCACTATATGCATTTAAATACTCTTGTACTTCAACTGGTACATTTTCATTTATAAACTGAGCAGAAAGTGAAAAGTTTGAGTTCGTGTCTTCATTTGCCGCTGCTACAACTTGTTGTGCTGTTGACAAATCGGTATACATCCCAACTATACCACTGAGTGGTAAAAATGTTAGAAATGCAAGTACAAGACCTTGAGTCGCACCAACAAGTCCACCAAAAAGACGCCATTTTTTTTGTTTTGGCTTAACTTTTTGTCCATTTTCATCAAGTGTAGCCTTTGGTTTTTTGAAAAATACAGATGCTATAACTAAATATATTACCCAACCAACAAGGTTGACAAGGTATGTGAGTAAAACGAAAGTCACCAAGTTTATTAGCATCACTGGCATATTTTCTATAAGTGTAGCAAGAGTTGGACTTGTCTCTGTGATTTCAGCAATTTGAGCTGAACTATTTATAAATGACAGGATGATATCTTCAATTGATGTAAGTTCTCCTTCATAAGTAATTTGAATTCCAAGTATAATACGTGAAATATATGGTGTTATAATACCAGCGATTATAACTGAAACAAAGAAAAAGGCAATTCTTAGCGCTGATTTTTTTAAGCCTTTCATAAAACCAAATATAAAGCCTAAAACCAAAAACACTGCAAACAGTATATTTAAAATCAAAAGTACCATACCTGCATCCATTGTTTTTCCTCCTAAAATATAATAAGATAATTTTACACGTTTTGCAACTATATTTTAATAAGTTGCAATTTATTCATTGTTAAATCGCATGAAGTTAAATAAAAATCTATACCAAACAAATTTTCATATAGTTTATATTTGCCAATATTAGAATGAATATGTCCAAAAACGCATGCTTTTACACCAAACTTAATTAGCACATCCACAAACTCACTTTTCTGCTTACTTTGCAAATATGGTGGATAGTGTATCATACAAATTATGCTATCACCCTCTTTTTGTAAGTCTTTTGCACTTTTTAACGCCATTTCAAGCCGAAGTAATTCACGTTTATAAATCTTTTCATCTTGAGCATCTTTAAAGTCCTTATCTGGAACTGTCCACCCACGCGTTCCACAAATTATGACATTTTCAAACTTTATTGCATCATTTTGAAGTGCATAAGAGTCTTCGTTTAATGTCTGTCTGACATTTGAAATACTTTGCCACCAATAATCATGATTGCCACGGATAAAAACCTTCTTTCCAGGAAGGTCATCAAAATATACTAAATCTCGCTTTGCTTCATCTAATTTCATCGCCCACGATATATCGCCAGCAATCAAAACCACATCTTCATCGGTGACTTTTTGTAACCAGTCGGACTTTATATTTTCAAGATAATTTTTCCAACCGCCTCCAAAGATTTCCATAGGTTTTGCACCACTTATGCATAGATGAAAATCACTTATGGCATAAACTTTCATTTATATACTCTTTAAAACCTCTTGAACAAGACGCATATCGCATTTGCCAGCATAATTTGCCTTGAAATGTTTCATAACAAAAGGCACAGATTTATCTTCTAAAGACAATATGACAGCCTTAATTTCTTCCGCACTCATCATTTGTGGAAGATATGATTTTACAAGTTCAATTTGCTTTGTTATGTTTTCCACTTCACTTGTATTGTTTACTTTTTTGTAATTTTCAAGTTCTTCAGATAGTTCTTTTACAGACTTTTGTAAAATTTGAGTTGCATCAACATCATTAAATTCTTCACCTTTTTCACGTTTTTTAATTTGTTCAAGCATAAATTTGTTAATAAGCACACTGTAGATGGTGTGTGCATTTATATCTTTTTCTTTCATTGCCTTTATATTGGCTTTTTTAATTTCATCAAAAATCATAATAATCTCCTATAAGCATTAAAATTATATCACATTATAATCAAAAAAACAATCAATAAAATAATTTACACAAAATACTTTTAATTGTGCTATGAAAATACTTGAAAATCATTTTTGTTTTAGGTATACTAAAAAAGTTGAACCAAGGAGGATATTGTGTCAAAAATAGCAATAATAACAGATAGTAATTCAGGTATAAAATTAACAGAACAAAATGAAGATTTGTATGTGCTCCCTATGCCTTTTATTGTAAATGGAGAAGAATATTTTGAAGAAATAAGTTTAAGTCAAGAAAATTTCTATAAAAAACTTGCAGAAAATGCAGATATTTCAACTTCACAACCATCTCCTTTCCAAGTAAAAGAAATATGGGAAAAAGCACTTAAAACTCATGATGAAGTTGTATATATCCCAATGTCTAGTGGACTTAGTGAATCTTGTCATAATGCCACAGAATTTGCAAAAGAGTATCCAAATGTAACTGTTGTCAACAACCAACGTATATCAGTCACGCAAAAAGCAAGTGTTTATGAAGCACTTTATATGGCAAAAAATGGTTATACCCCAGCACAAATTAAAGAATATCTTGAAACAACAAAATTTGATAGCAGTATATATATTACTGTCGACACTCTAAAATATTTAAAAAAAGGTGGAAGATTAACCCCTGCCGCTGCACTTATTGGCACACTTTTAAATATAAAACCAATACTTCAAATTCATGGTGAAAAACTTGATTCTTTCGCTAAAGCTTTAAGTATGGGACAAGCAAAAGCCAAGATGATAGCAGCAATGAAAAAAGATTTTGAAACTGTAT
>CALWOY010000081.1 GCA_944383255.1 uncultured Clostridia bacterium | reverse complement strand
ATGGGTAAAACAGAAAAGGGGACATTGTGGGTTTCCAGAAGTAAAACATCTGCTTTTGAGTTTTTCCAACATTTTGTGAATTGTTTAGACGCCGATGTTGAAAGATTGTTAAGATTTTTTACAGACTTGCCAATTGCCGAAATTAAAAAAATGTGTAAAGAAGATATTGTTGAAGCCAAAAAATTTATGGCTTTTAAAACTACCGAACTTGTTCATGGAACTGCAGAAGCATTGAAAGCACAAGAAACCGCTAACAATCTTTTTATAAGTGGGAATGCTGATGATATGCCACGAGAAGTAATTATTTGCGAAAAGCAGGCAAACATTTTAGATTTTTTGTCCAAACTTAGCATAATAAAATCCAAATCGGAGGCTCGCAGGCTTATTGAACAAGGTGGTATTTTAATTGAAAATGAAAGGAAAAATAATATAAATGAAGTTTTACAAGTTAAAAATGAAATGGTTGTAAAGAAAGGTAAAAAGACTTTTGTTAAAGTTATAGTAAGAAAATAGTTACTGTTGCAATTTGTTGCAAATATATCAGTTTTAGGGAGTTTACGATAGATTTAGACCAAAAGTAAAATTAGATTACTTTTGGTCTATTTCTTTACTCGGATTTATGTCAAAAAACATTTGCAACAAATTTTAGGTATATTTTAGAGCAGTAAAATGATAAATATTTTAATGTTTGCAAATTAATGTTTTTAAGTTTTTCATTTTAAATATATAATCGCTATAACCCTTTATTTATAAGGCTTATAGCAATTTTTAGATAAAAAAAATGAGAGCAAATTTTGCTCTCAAATTTGGTTGGAATGAGTGGACTCGAACCACCGACCCCCACCTTATCAGAAAAGTGTATGTTTTTTTGTGGGTTTATAAAAAGGTCTTGGAATTCCCGAAAAATCAAGCATTTTGGCACATTGAAAATGAAATTGATGTCAACGAAAAATACACACCTGACATCAATTGACATCAAATGTGGTGTTTTTGAGTAATTTGGGTGTTCTAAAACTTTCTAGAACTATCAAAAAAGATTTAATACTTTTTAGTTGAAATCATTAAAAACAAAGATTGTGTTTGTATAAAATATTTTGAAAAATAGATACAAACTACTCTACTTTATGATATAATCAAATCATAGGAGAAAGTCATGTCTAACATTAAGGTTTTTGAAGATAAGAAAATTAGAACTCAGTGGAACGAACAAGAAGAAGATTGGTATTTTTCGGTTGTAGATATTGTTGGTATTCTAACTGATAAAGATTATGATGATGCTAGAAAATATTGGAAAGTGTTGAAAGGCAGACTTAAAAACGAAGGAAGTGAACTGGTATCATTTTGTTACCAGTTGAAATTACCTGCACAAGATGGTAAATTACGAGAAACAGATGTTTTGAATACAAAAGGTATTTTGCGTCTTGTTCAATCAATTCCAAGCAAAAAGGCAGAACCTTTTAAAATGTGGCTATCACAAGTTGGAAGTGAAAGACTTGATGAAATTGCTGATCCAGAGAAAGCAATAATTCGTGGAGCTGATTTTTATCGTGCAAAGGGCTACACAGAAGGCTGGATAAACCAAAGACTACAAACCATTGAAATGCGAAAAGAACTCACAGACGAATGGAAAGCTCGCGGTATTGAAAAAGAAAAAGACTATGCAATACTCACAAATGAAATGACAAAAGCGTGGTCTGGAATGAGTGTGCAAGAATATAAACAACTTAAAGGCCTCAAAAAAGAAAACTTGCGAGATAATATGACAAATATTGAACTTGTCCTAAACATGCTTGCCGAAGTTACTACAACTGCCATTTCAAAACAAGAAAATCCCAAAACTTTTGAAGAAAATAAAAAGATTGCTCGTCGTGGTGGAAGTGTCGCGAGTGACGCCAAGAAAAGATATGAAGAAGAAACTGGAAAGAAAGCAATCTCCCCACGCAATGCAGACAATAAAAACTTACTTGAAATAAAATCTGATGAAGATAAATAACAAATTATAACTAATGAAAAACACTAGGAACTTGAAGTGAACTCCGCAGCAAGGTTCACTTCAAATCAACCTAGTATTTTTTTACTTTTTATAATTATTTTCTATAAACTCAATAGTATTATAAAAATCTTGATTGTTACCATACAGATAATGGGATATTCGTTGCCCCGGACGATTAAAAAGTTCTCTTAGTTTATTTGTTGCGAATTTCCCATAATCAATTAAACACTCTTTGTCTGCAAAAAACAATGGAAGTTCTTTAACTATTTTATCTCTATCTCCAAAATATTTTTTATCATTATGAGCATACATTTTATTTCTTCGTTGTTTTAATCTGGATATGCTTTCATCATATTCATTCAAACGATTTTTTAAGTCGGAAATAGTATTTTCGACTAAATTTGAATTGTAGAATCCGTTTTTATATTTAACAAACTCATCAAACAGCTTAGAAATTGTATAGGAATTCCCACTTTTATCAGCAAATACATTACTTAAATTCATAATTGCTTGATATAGACAAGCAAATTTAAAAGTATTTAATGATACATTGGATATTTCAGTTATTTTCATTTTAGCATTAATAGTTTCTTCTAATATCTGAAAGTTTACATAGCAATTTTCTGCAGATTCAATCGTGTGTGTAATTAAAGATAACTTTCTATATAAATCTGTTAGTTTTTCGTTCATATTTTTTCCTTGATTAATCTATATCTAAATCTTCATCATCAAACATTGGAGAGTTAAAAAATTCAGCAGTAGTAACACCTAATCCACGAATGACTAGCAAAACAGTTTTTAGATTTACACTATTATTGTCCGCTCTCATGAGTGTTTGCATTGTATTGTGAGACATTGCCGTGATTTTTTCTAAACGATAAATTGACATACCTTTTTCATTTAATATTTCTTTAATTCGCTTTACTACAACTTCTGCGACTGTGTTCATTTTGCCTATTTCCTTTTGTATTGTTTTCACAATACTATTGTAGCCAAACACTTAAAAATTATAATATTGTAGAAACAATAGTAAAGACTTGTAGTTTTTGATAAAATAATATATAATATTGTTAATACAATACTAATATGGGAGCTAGTAAAAGTGAAAAATATAACTTTTAAACTTTTTGATACTTGGTAAATTACTTAATTTTACACATTCAAAATTTCTCTAATGCAAAGTAAAATAATGCAAGGAGGAATTTTATATGAAATTAAAAGACATCGTTATGCAGTATTTGGAAAATATCAAATACTCTATAAAACAAAAAACATATCTATTCTACTTGCAAATGAACGATATTTATATTGTTGGATTTAATAAAGAAATTTCGTTAAGCAATCTTAATGAATTTCTTGTTAGTATAAAGGAAAAATACTCTTATTCTACAACAAAACTAATTAAAAGTTTGGTAAACAGAAGTCTTAACTTTGCTTTTGAGAATGGTTTAACAAAAGAAAAAATGGTAATAACTTTGCATTTAAAAAATCAACAAATAAGAAAAGTTCAAGCACTCGAAAAGCAAGAGCAAGCAAGACTAGAAAAGTATATTTTAGAAAATGAGAAAAAGTATCATTATGGTATTCTTTTGAGTCTTTATACGGGACTAAGACTTGGCGAAGTAATAGCATTAAAATGGCAAAATGTTGATATTAAAAATAAACTTATTTACATTGATAAATCGGTAGCCTCAATTTCTCAAAATCATAAAACTTTAACCATCGAAAGTTCGCCCAAAACGCAAAGTTCAATAAGAGAAATTCCTATTTCTAAAAAATTGTTAGATTTGATGAAAGTATTAAGACAACATTGTTCAACAGATTATGTAATTGCAAGTCATAACAATAAACAAATAAAGCCAAGAGCTTATCAAAAGTCTTTTGAAAACTTGCTCAAAAAATTACATATAAAACATTATGGCTTTCACGCACTTCGTCATACATTTGCAACGAGACTACTTGAAAATGGAGTTGATATAAAAACAATTAGCGAGGTTCTTGGACATTCATCTCCAACAATAACATTAAATAGATATGTTCACACAAACCTACAGAACAAGCGAAAAGCTATGGAAATTTTAACTTCAAAAAGAAAATTTTAGTTAAAATTTTAAAAAAATCAGCCAAACTAGCTGACTGAAATTATACATTTATCTCACAGATAAGCGAATAATTTTTGTTTTAAATATTAATTTACACATTCAAAATTTCCATATTTTAACAATATTCTTTTAATAGGGTTGCTTTTTAACATAAATTATTGTATAATTTATACATCTATCTGTGAGATAAATGTATACAAAAGGAACACTGCCTATGGGAAATATGTGCGAATATCATGATGTTATGAAAAAAATGTTTAACAAAGATAAAGTAAAACAAGATTTTGATGATGTAATCAAAAAGATTTTAGCATTAGATATTGTCCAAGAAGTTTTGAAGCAAAGAAAATTCATTGAAATTAATTTAAATGAAGTGGGTATTGTTAACTATGAAGTTAAACATCATACGAAAGACGAAAATTTAAAATGTTTAGTTTTGCAATTGAGTTTGGATGATGAAAATTCGTATAAATTGATAAGTAAAACAAACAATCAAAATGTCATATTATCAAAAAAAGAAATTTCAAATGATTATATAAATTATACCAATGCAATTTATGCGATAATTTCTTACTTTAATAATAACGGCAATTTTAACAATATAATTTCGTTAATTAAAGAGAGTTTATAAAAATATAGGGGAGTAAAATGAAAAAAAGAATAAGTATTTTATTAATAGCAATTTTATTTTTGCCTTGCATTTTTGTTTTTTCAGCATGTGGTGAAAAAAAATATGATGTGAATTTTATGTTAAACAGTAGTGTTTACTATACAATACAGACAAGTGGTAATGAAAAAATCACTTTGCCATCAGACCCTAATATTACTGGGTATGATTTTGACGGGTGGTATTTTGATAATGGTACATGGCAAGATAAATTGACCAAAAATTCTTTTGAGAATAAAAAATTAACATCTAATAGATATGTTTATGCAAAATTAGTCGCTAAAAAATATACAATCACTTGGAAAAATTTTGATGGGACTATTTTGGAAATAGATGAAAATGTTCCATATAATACAATGCCTTATTACAATGGAGAAACCCCTCGAAAAGAGGGAGATGTACAATACAAATACATTTTCAATGGCTGGTCACCAAGTATATCAAATGTGGTTAATGATCAAACTTATACTGCTCAATTTAAAAAAGAAATCAATAAATATACAATTTCTTGGTTAAATGAAGATGGAAGTCTTATAAAAACTACTAATGTTGATTATGGAACCATTCCTAGTTTTAATGGCGTACCCACAAAAGAAGCTGAAGGAAAATATTACTATACATTTAAGAATTGGGAGCCAAGTTTAACTACGGTAGTTGGAGATGCTCAATATACTGCAATCTTTGAAAAACACGAATGTACAGAATTTAAAGTTAATTATGATGCTAATGGCGGCGTTGGAGCGCCAAATGCACAAACTAAATTAAAAAATATTGATTTGGTATTAAGTAATTTGAAACCAACAAAGGCTGGCTATCGATTTGTTGGATGGAACAATATTTACGAGGATAAAATTTATCACGCAGGAGATACTTTTTCTACTGATTTAAATTTAACTCTGGTTGCAATGTGGGAACAGCTTTGCTCTCATTGTAATGGTGTTGGCTCAGTGCAAAATGAAGTAAACTGTTCAACTTGCTCTGGCAAAGGAAGTATAACAACTACGACAACAACCTACTGTTCAAATTGCGGTGGGGATGGTGAATATTTGACAAATGGCTCTACCTGTGCAATTTGTAGTGGAAGTGGAAAAATGACTTCTGTTTGTTCGTCATGTAATGGTTATGGAGGATACTATTTATGTAAGTGCAGTTCAGGACATAGTTGGTATGCAAATGATAGTAGTAAATATTGTCCATACTGTGGAAAATATATGAATAGTGGCAAACTATTAAATACATGTTCATCTTGTAGTGGTTCGGGGACTGTAAAAAAGACTTGTTCAACATGTTCGGGTAGTGGTAAAGTTGGTGTAACATTAAGAACATGTTCTATTTGCTCTGGCACAGGAATAAAAACGACGACAACAACAAAGACTTGTTCACAATGTTCTGGAAGTGGTAAAAAAAGTCAAACTACAACTTGTACATATTGTAATGATGGCATTATAAAACCACTTGCTCCAACATATTTACAAATAAACGATAGGTCAGTAATTTTAAAAGCTGTCGAAGGATATGAATATAGTCTTGATGGAGATATATGGCAACAAAGCAACACTTTTGAAAATCTTCATCCATCAACCGAGTATACATTTTACCAAAGAGTTGCAACAAAAGATAACGTTCCATTTGGAGTTACTAGTTTACCTTTAAAAGTAACAACAAAATCATCTAACTTATTTTATGTTTCATATGATTTAGATGGTGGAATAAACCATGAAGATAATCCAATTCAATATTACACTTCAAATCCAAATATTACTTTGCATAATCCAACAAGAGAACACTATGATTTTACTGGATGGAAATATGAAGGTAGTATTGTAACTGAAATAAAAGCAAGTTGGGCAAAAGATATAATATTAACTGCAACTTGGACTTTGCATAATTATCAGATTAATTATAATTTGAGTGGTGGTACAACAACAAATTTAACATCCTATACTATAAAAACAAATAGCTTTACTTTAGCTGATGCAACAAGAAAGGGTTATACTTTTGTTGGTTGGATTGGTTCAAATGGTAATGTGCCAGAAAAGAATGTTGTAATAAATAATAATAGTCCTCAAGATTTATCTTTTGAGGCAGTTTGGGAAATTATAACTTATACAATAGAATATGATTTTAATGGTGGATATTTTTCAGGTGAAAAAATAACAAATTATACTGTTGAAGATGAAATTGATTTATGTCAACCCATAAAAGAAGAATATGATTTTATTGGGTGGAAATATCATGATAGAATAATTAATATTATAGAAAAAGGAACCACAGGGAATATAACTCTTATTGCTGAATGGATATTACATAGATATAATATTACATATGATTTAAAAGGTGGCACAAATAATAATACAAATCCATTATGGTTTAATGTAGAAAGTGAAAATATTATTTTACAAAGCCCAACAAAAGATGGTTATAAATTTATTGGATGGACTGGTTCTAATGGTATTTCGCCAGAAATAAATGTAACTATTCCTAAAGGAAGTAAGGAAGATAAAAAGTATACAGCAAATTGGACAGCAAATAATTATGATATATCTTTTGATGCTAATAATGGTGTTGTTAAAATTAACTCAATAACTGTAACATTTGACGACGAATATACATTACCAATTCCAACTAGAGTTGGTTATCAATTTGATGGGTGGTATTATAATGATACTCTATATACAGATGGAGTTTGGAAAACTTCACAAAATATTACATTGACAGCAAATTGGACTCCAAATACAAATACTACATACCAAGTAAAACATTATCAGGAAAATATAGAAAATGACGAATATGTTTTGTTTGAAACTGAAAACTTTACAGGAACTTCAGATTCAACAATTACTCCAAGTGTAAAATCATATTATGGTTTCAATTCTCCAGCAACACAAACAACAACAATTAGTGCTGACGGAACTAAAGTTATAAATTACTATTATACAAGAGTAAAATATACTCTTACAATTATTAAAAATGATGGGAATACAGAAACTAAAGATATTAAATATCAAGCAAATATAGCAAATGCAATAACCGTTTCTCGTGACGGATATACATTTGGTGGATATTTTACAGATGAAACTTTATCAGAAGAAATTACAATTATGCCAAGTAAAAATGTAGTTGTTTATACTTGGTGGAAAGAAGAAACAAAACCAATGTATATAACATATAGAGGTACATCGTCAATCACAATAACCGGTTATACAGGAGAAGATACAAAATTACAAATTCCGACTTATATTGGAAATAAAATTGTAAAAACAATTTCTGCATCATCAATAGTTAATAATGAAACATTAACCGAGATAGTAGTGCCAAACAGTGTAACAAGCATTGGTGAAGGAGCATTCAAAGGTTGTAACAAACTAACAAGTATCACACTTCCATTTGTGGGTAAAACAAGTAGTGTTTCAACAAGTATAGGTGATGGAAACTCAAGTTATTTGTTTGGATACATATTTGGTTGCACAACAGATACTTCATATACAAGTAGTTCTTTAACTCGTCCAACAAATACAACAACATTGACATATCAAGGACAAGATTATTACAGATCATCAAGTGGTAATTATTATTATGCAATGTATTACATACCACAAACATTAAGGAATGTAACAATTACAAAAGCAACAGGAATATCTGCAAATGCGTTCTATGGTTGTAGTTACTTAACAAGTGTAACTTTAAATGCAGAAGTTACAATAATTAACCAAAAGGCATTCTATGGTTGCTCTGGATTGACAAGTTTTGTTGTTCCAACCAATACAACAAGTATTGGAAGTTATGCTTTCTATAATAATAGTTCAATTTCCAACTTAACACTTCCAAATGGATTAAAATACATAAATGATTATGCATTCTACAACACAACAAGTTTAAAGAATCTAACATTATCAAGTGAATTGCTATCTATTGGGGATTATGCATTCTATAATACAAGATTAGAATCATTAATCATTCCAAGTAAGGTTACAAGCATTGGAGATTATGCATTCCAAAACGATGCTAAACTTACAACTTTAACAATACCAGCAAATGTTAAAACGATTGGAAATTATGCATTTAGTGGTTGTGTAAATATTTCAACATTAACATTAAATAATGGAATAACTTCAATTGGAAATTTTGCATTCCAGAATTTATCAATTACAACAGTAACTGTTCCAAACAGTGTAACAAATATTGGAGAAGGAGCATTTAAAGGTTGCAACAAACTAACAAGTATTACACTACCATTTGTTGGTAAAACAAAATATGTTTCAACAGATGTTGGAGAAGGAAATTCAAGTTATTTGTTTGGATATATATTTGGTTGCACAACGAATACTATTTACACAAGTGGCTATTCAACTCGTCCAACAAACACAACAACATTAACATATCAAGGACAAGATTGTTATGGATCATCAAGTAACA
>CALWOY010000080.1 GCA_944383255.1 uncultured Clostridia bacterium | reverse complement strand
CAAAAATTAAAAGACATTTTGGGTGTTAAAGAAAATGCTTGGAAGCCAGTTTGTTATGATGATAGCGTAACGATTAAAAATGTACAAGTTTTATATCAACGCTTAAAATTGGAAGATATAGATATGTTAAAAGGGGCAAAAGATACATTAAATATTTAAACAGGTTCAATGGCCTGTCAGGCTGTCGAAAAACGGCGTGACCGAAAAAATTAAGAAATTTTTTCTTGCTTTGTTAACTGCAAAACGCACAAAACAGTCATTTAGGACACTAAACTCCTGCTTTTGTGCATTTTGCGAGCCTCGCCTCACTTGTTTTTCGGCAGTCTACTTAATTTGTCTATAATCTAAATAATGCTATATTTCACACTTTTTTTAATTTTCATCAATATTTTCTTTTTGTTTTTGCAGTTCTCTTTGTTTTCTCTTTTCTTCTCTTTCTTTTCTTTCAATAATTGATTCTCTTTCATTTTTAATTTGTTTTGCAACGACTGCACCAAAAATAAGGTTTCCAATTAGTGATGTTGTTATGATTTTTTGTGCTGTTTTGTTGCCTTTATCAAAAACACTTTCATCATCAAGTTCTGCCTGTTCTTCCATTTCATAAGCAGTCCAAACGCAAAATATAGTCATAATAAGTGGTATCAAACAAAAGAGTCCCCATAAAGTACCCAGAGGGTTTCTTGCAATAGTACCTAAAATTATTAAAAGCAAAAGTCCTTGCATTGAGCATAGTGATTTAGTTGCAAAAGAGTATAAATCAAAAAATTCATTTCTATGCCTGTACTCAAGTGTTACCGGGTCATGTGTGATTTTTTTGTATGCATATGTCACAATGTAATAAACAATAAAACAAATAATTAAAAATGCAGGAACTGTTATTAAAAGATGCCAAGGGAAATCAATTTCAATTCCAAGTTGTCTAAGTGATGTGGCATATGTCATTTCTGCGATATTGCCATTTCTTGTAACAATTGACAAAGTCATGCAAAGGCTTGCGAACATCGAATATCCAGAAATTGCAAGCCAAAACTTCGAAAGTTTTGGTCTTATTTCGCCAATTTTTAAAAAGTATATTGGAATAAATAAAAGGAATATTGTAAATAAAATTGAAATTATATTAAGAATATGATATACATTGTCTATTCTATTTATAATAAGGTCTAGTCTAAATAATTGAATTATTCCAAAAGGCAGACCAATACCTAAAAGCGTTTGTTTGCAAAAATCTAATATTGAATTGTTTGTTTTTGAAAAAGCACTTATAAATAGTGCAATTATTCCAACATACATCAAAAGTGTAGTTATAGCATAATTTCCATTAATACCAAGGGACATTAAGAAGAATGAGAAAGAATACCCACCATTAATTTCAATTGCTCTAAAAATCCAAAAACAGAAACGGAATAATAACAAAACTGCTATAAAACTTGCCAAAGTTATTTTTGTAATTTTTTTAGTTTTATCGCTACTTCCAAAAATGGCGAAATATAATCCGACAACCACAGCAACAATACCAAGAGGTAATAAAATACGCATAAATAATGATAAACTAATACTTGAATAATTTAAATTAAACATAAAAAATTCCTTAAAATTGTCCTAAATAGAGTATACACAATTTTAAGGAATTTCCAAACATTTTTATAAAATTTTATCCGCATTAAATTTATTATTATAATTAAAATTACATGTTGCAGTAATTTCTCTCTTTGTTCTATCTGCTTTTTGTATAATAATTGGCAATGAATCAGTGATTTTTAACAATTTATTATCATATCTTTTCAAGCATTGCCTATTTCTATCGTATTGATAACCTAGTTTTAAAAAGTCATGCATAGGTATTGAAAAAGTTATTAGTCCACTTTGCACTATAACGCGAGATGGTTCGATATTAAAAACTTTTGCCGTTAGTATTTCTCCGATATGATTTTCTGCCCAAATTGCATTCATCAAATTGTTGCTTTCAATTTCTGCATCTTTTGCATCAAGTTCTTTTTTGCTTAAATGTAAACCCATAGCATCGAGTTCTTCATATGAAGGTAAGTAGTTTTTATTGGCGAGATAACTATGTAATATTCTATGGGTAACAAGGTCAGGGTAACGTCTTATAGGAGAAGTAAATTGGATATAATTTTTAGAAGCTAAACCAAAGTGTCCTGAAAGTTCTGGTGAATAATATGCTTTTTGCAAACTGCGTAAGATATTATATGTTATATATTCTTCATAAGGTTTGTCTTTTATAGCATTTAAAACACATTGATAACTTTTTGAATTATTATTTACAAGTGGCAAATCAAATTTTTTTAATACAAAGTTTAATTCATTTATTTGAGAATCAAATGGAGATAAATGCACTCTTCTTAAGGTGAGTAAATTGTTTTTGACAAAGAAATCTCCTATGGCTTCATTTATAGCAAGCATAAAAGACTCAATAATTGTTGTAGAAATTAACTCGTTGTGGTTATCGACTTTTTCTACATTGGTTTTTGTATCGTCTAGTACGTAATCGGGTTCTTTGGAGTTTAACATTATTGCTCCACGATTAGTGCGTTCTTTAACAAGTTTGTCTGATAACTCAAACATAATGTCGATTTGTTTTTTAATGTCAGCGTATTGTTCATGCATCTTGTCTTGATTTAGATGAATTTTGTCAGCAATATTATAACTAAGTGAATGTTTACTTCTAATGACTGCTGGCTTAATTGAGTATCTTAAACGTTTGCCATTATTATCAAAATCTATTGCTACACACATTGCTAGTCTATCCACATTTTCATCAAGGGAGCATATGCCATTTGAAAGTTTTTCTGGAAGCATTGGATAAACACCATCTCCTAAATAACAACTTGTGCCGCGTTTATATGCTTCTTTATCAATACTTGTTCCAAGTCCCACATAGTGTGAAACATCTGCAATTGCACCAACAAGTCTATAACCAAACTCTGTTTTTTCAAGATAAACCGCATCATCTTTATCTTTGCAACCTTCGGGGTCGATGGTAAAGATAGGCAATTTCCGTAAATCGGTTCTATTTTTTATGTCGTTTTCTGTTACGGAATCTGGTATTATATTAAGTTCTTTCAATACTTTTTCACTAAACTGTTTTCTAAAACCATGTTTTTCTGCTATTATTATATTTTCAGTGATAGGGTCATTGGCATTGCCATATACTTTGTAAATGGAACCAGTAGGTATATGACCATCTTTTTTAGATTCCAGTTTTACGCAAACATTCTTGCCAATACAGTTTATAGAAATTTCATCAGTTGGTAAAAGAATTCTATTATTATCACCATCTATCAAAATGATTGCATTAGATTTTAACTGGACAACTCTACCATAAAAATACACATCTTGTTTTTGTAAAACAGAAGCAACAACGGCCATGTCTTTTGCTGAATCTTTAAATATGTATGCGTTTACAATGTCTCCATCTTTTGCGCCATTTGTATTTGAAATTGGAATAAAATTATGTTGTTCTTTTGTTTCAAGATAAAATTTATTTTTATTGCCGTGTAAAATTCCAGAAACAGGTTCCATTTCGCAAATATATCTTTTGTTTTTTAATTTAATTTTCTTTTCTGTCAAAAGTTCATTTATTGCATAACTTAGAACTTTGTCATTTACATGCAATACTTTCGAAATTTTATTATAAGCAGAAGTATAATTTTTGCCAAAAAGATTTTGTAGTATAAACTGCTCAAAAATCTTATTTTTTAATTCCATGGCAACCAACCTTACTTTACTATATCATAATATGTGCATATTTGCAAGTGTGATTTTTTAAACTATTTTTCTAACATACTGAAATTTTCATGGCTTAAATATGCAACATAAGGCTGGTTTATGTTTTCTATGTTGCCTTTGTAGAAAAATTTGGCTTTTTGTTCGCCTTTATTATTATCTAAGTTTACAAATGTAATATCATAAAAGTTGTAGCCTAAAATATTTAAAAAAGGGTTAATATAAAATAAATCATTTTTTACGTAAACTATACCAATTAAAATAATAACAAGTACAAAAACAATAAACATACTAACTTTTTCTAATTCATAACTTATGGCGAATAACACAAATAAAGAAAAATAGCCTAAAAAATATTTTTCTGTAATATTGGTTGCATTTACTATTTTAACCATGGTGCGAGGTGTGGTTTCATGTTTAATTGCCATATTAGCACCATATCCTCCGAGTGCAATTAAAATGGCAAATAATATAATAGTGAAAGTATTCAAAAAGTTAAACGAAAGATTAAAAAAAATTATATCAATTAAAATTTTGATTATCACTAATATATATAATGGGACAAAAGCACTTAAATAAAGTAAGATTTTTTTCATACTGTTATATTGCGTAAATTTCAATAATATATAACATTGACGCAAGACTGATTATATGATATTATCAAAGAGAGGTTAAAGATGACGGATGAACAGCAAAAGTATATAAAACAAATTGAAATCATATGGGGTAGCGAAGGATATGTTTTGTCTGAAGAAGACAAACAAGCACTAGGAAGAATAGCAATCCATGGGGATGCAGATGTGGAAATCAAAAAATTTTTAGAAAAAAAGGGCATTAAAAAATGTTAAAATACGATATTGCAACTGATGAACAAAAAACTAAATTGCCTTATCTTGATAATAAATTTGGAATAGTTGATATTGAAGAGTGTAAAAAAATGGATGCAAAAATCTCTTCACTTCGTGCTATGGAACTTCTAAGTAGTGGCAAACTAAAAAATATGCCATTAAATGCTAATACACTTTGCTTTATACATAAAACACTTTTTGGTGATATTTATCCTTGGGCGGGTAAGTATAGAACTATGAATATTATTAAAGGTGAAAGCCTATTTTTTAATGTAGATTATTTATCATATGGCAGTGATGAATTTTTTGGTAATTTAGCAAAAGATAAATATTTAAATCAATTAACAGAAATGGAATTTGTAGAGCTGTTTAGTTATTATGCAAATGAACTAAATTTTCTTCATCCTTTTAGGGAGGGAAATGGAAGAACCAAAAAAATTTTTTTAACGGAACTTGCTAGACGAGCAGGGTTTGAGATAAACTTTGATAACATCTCTCATGAAGAATTAAGAATTGCTGAAATTAAAGCATTTGGTGAGGGTATGCCAATCGTAAGAAATATGGCTATTCTAAAAAATCTATACAATAATAATATTGTTGATAAAAGGAAAGTGCCATTCAAACCTAATATCAAGACAATTGAACAAGCAATCAATCGTGTATTATGGATTTATGATAGAGAAAGTACAGTAAACTGGATGTCTTTACATGAAAATCTTATTGATGGTGAAAATGATATACAAATAAAACTTTCATCGCAAAAAGGGAGACAAGAAATTTGTGAACAACTTTTAAAAGCTAAAGGTGGTGCCAAGCCTAGGAAAGCATTAAAGATAATAGATGAGTTAATAAATGAATTAACTACATTCCAAAATGAAGCTGTAAAATCTTTTGAATATTAAAAAAATGGGTTTATGAAGATATTTTTCTTCAAAAAACCTATTTTTTTTTGAATTTTTATAAATTTCTAAACAAAATGTAGCCGTTGCTATAAATAATAGAAAATATTAACCACAGCATAGCAATAAATACTAAAATATAAATTATGCGGCTTCCAATATTTCTTTCTGAACCAAAAATTGCAGTAACTAAATTGAAATTGAATAGTCCAATAAGTCCCCAATTCAGACCACCAATGGCTAAGAGTATAAAGGCAATATAATTTACAACTATCATTTTCTTCTCCTTTTAAGTAATATTATTGTGCGAAAAAATATTTGTAATATTCAAAATTCTATTGACTTTTTGTAAAGGAAATAATATACTATGATTGAATATTTATTCAATTGAGGTATATACAAATGGGAAAAGTTGAAAAGGGTTGCGATTGTAGAATTTTGCATGAAGACATTGTAAAAATGTTCAAAAGGGGATTTAATCAAAATCCATTGCTCTTAAAACTCGCTGATTTTTTTCATATTCTTAGCGACAATACAAGAATTAGTATACTAAGCGTGCTTGACCAAAATGAAATTTGTGTAAGTGACTTGTCCTCAATTTTAAATATGACTAAAAGTGCAGTGTCACATCAATTAAGAATATTAAAAGATGCTGGGTTTGTAAAATGTGAAAAAAGGGGAAAAGAAATTTTTTATTCCTATGCCAGCGAAGATGTAAGAGGTATTTTTGAAATTGCACTTAATCATATAAGTAAAGATTTATAATATTGACTTGTTTTTGAGAGTATGTTATAATTTAAAGAAAAGGAGTGCAATTATGGAAAAATTTTTGAATGACATAGTTACGGCAATTGCAACAATGAATAATGCGTTAAAAATTTCTATTATAGCGTTGCTTGCAATACTGGATATGCTGATAGTAATTGCATTTATAAAAAATATTTCAAATAAAAGCAATAAACCTAAAATAAAATTTGTAAATGTTTTGCTTTTTATAATTGTTTCAGGTATTATAGTACTGTTTAGCATATATGGATTTTAATTAAAGGAGACAAAATGAAATACTTATCACAAATTTTAACATCACTTGCACCAGATTGGGTAGTTTCATCATTCCCAATCGCTAGAATAGTTTTGATTAGCATAACTGTTCTTTGTGCTATTATGCTTATTGTTACAACCTTAATGCAATCAAATTCAAATGAAGATGGTAGCAATGCACTTAGTGGTAGTGTTGGTCAAGAAAGTTATTATGCTCAAAACAAAGGTGAATCTAGAAATGTAATGCTTTCTCGTGCAACATTCGCACTTATTTCAATAATGGCAATTTGTATTATATTATAATTCGTAAATTTGATAATATATCAACGTTAATCTTAAAAGTATGCTAATTTGCATATTTTTTTGATTTAAATTGGAGAAAAAATGAAAAACGTTTTTATTGGTGGCGCATGGCCATACGCAAATAATTCAATGCACATAGGGCACCTAGCAGCACTT
>CALWOY010000079.1 GCA_944383255.1 uncultured Clostridia bacterium | reverse complement strand
GGTTATCATAACTACTACAAAAACTGACAAGACCCAAGAACTTGAACAGGAGATAGAAAGGTTGAAAAACATAATTGCAGAAAAAGAAGATGAAGAATATTTAGAGTGGAAAAAACAAAAAGAAAAGCGGAAAAAAGATTTTGAGATGTAAGAAAAATGGGCTATGAGATAAAAACTCATAGTCCATTTTTTATATTTTTATTAGGCAATTTATTAGGCAGGCACTATTTTTTGTAAAAAATTTGTATTTTTATAATTTTTTGAGCAGTCAAAAATTTAATGCAAAAACACGATTTTATTAGGCAATTCAAAATTCTTATTAGACAAAAATAGTTATATAAAAATAAATAAACCCCTAATAAAATAAGGGATTTAAATGGTGGATCGCCAGGGGTTCGAACCCTGGACCCCCTGATTAAGAGTCAGATGCTCTACCAACTGAGCTAGCGATCCAAACTTAAGTAGTATAATACATTCACTTTCATTTTGCAACAAAAATTTTATAATAAGATAAAAAAGTCGCACTTTGGCGACTTTTTTGTTATTTTTCACGTTTGAAACATAAGAACCAATCAAGGCAATACATATTTGGGTCATTTGCCTCTACCCTTGCCTTTGCAACACCACAAGAACCTGCCGTTGGAACGATGACATCGTCACCCGGTCTCCAATCTGCTGGAGTTGCAACTGCATCTTTATCTGCTTTTTGAAGAGCAAGAATTATACGCTTTATTTCATCAAAATTTCTTCCTGTAGAAATTGGATAATAAAGTATTGTTCTAATTATTCCTTTTGGGTCAATTATGAACACTGCTCTCACCGCTTGTGTTGTTGATTGATTTGGCTGAATCATACCATATTTTGTTGCAATTTCCATTTTTATATCTTCGATTAAAGGAAATTTGACTTCTATATGTTTTTTATCCTTCCATTCAAGTTCCTGAATTTTTCTGAGCCAAGCGATATGCGAATAAATTGAATCTACGCTTAGTCCAACAAGTTCGGTATTGAGTGCTTTAAACTCGTTCATCATAGAAGCAAATGTCATAAACTCAGTTGTGCAAACTGGAGTAAAATCTGCTGGATGTGAAAATAGTATCACCCATTTACCTTTATAATCTGCTGGGAAATTGATTTCCCCTTGTGTTGTATTTGCCTTAAATGCTGGCGCAGGATCGCCAATAAGTGGCATTTGTGTCTGCATTTGTTCCATATTTTTCTCCTTTTACATTATTTACACTACCAAAAAAATGCAAAAATTGTCAAACAAAAAATTTGAAAAAACGATAGTATGATGTATAATAAAATTATGAAAAAGTTATGTATTTTTTACATACTAATATTTTGTTGTACAGTATTTTTCGGATGCAACTTTTCAAACCAACCAAAATTTGTAAAAGGAGTTTGGTGGTGGGACTATAGTTTAGACCAAACTTACCTTGACTTTGCAATAGACAACGATGTAAACGAAATATATTTTTGTGATGGTGATTTTGAAAATACCTATATGGTTCAAAATATGGTAGACAATAATATTGATGTATATTGGCTTGTCGGAGATAAACAATGGCTTTTAGATTTTGACTTAGCAAAGAAAACAATTGAACAATTCGTCAACTATTCTGACAACTACCTTTATAGCGGAATTCATATGGATGTTGAACCACACCAATTTGATGATTTTGAAGACAACAGAACACAGTATATATATTCACTGATTGATTTAGCATATTACTTAAATGAAACTTTTACTGGAATCAAGTTTGATTATGACATCCCCTTTTGGTTTGACGATGAAATTACTTATAATGGCGTGACAAAAGCCGCATATGCGCATATGATTGATATTTCAAACAGGACATTTTTAATGAGTTATAGAGATAGTGCTGATGCAATGCTTGAAGTATCAAAAGAAGAACTAGAATATGCCAAAAACATAAATAAAATAATAATTTTAGGTGCAGAAACTGCAAAAAGCGATGAAACAGACATTGTTTCATACTACGAAGAAGGTAAAACATATATGAATGAACAATTGCAAATTGTTTGTGAAAGTTTACCAAACAACTACGGTATTTCTATTCACCATATAAAATCTTGGGAACAACTTAAAAATTAAGGAGTATGTATGCAGAAATATGATATTACTGGAATGAGTTGTGCGGCGTGCAGTGCAAAAGTAGAAAAAGCAGTTAAAAAAGTTAAAGGCGTAACATCATGCAATGTAAATCTTTTAACTAATAGCATGGTAGTAGACGGCAATGCCAATGAAAATACCATTATTGATGCTGTCAAAAAAGCAGGCTATGGAGCAAAAATTAAAGGCAAAACTCAAAAAATTGAAGAAAAAACTCAAAATAATGAATTAAAATCATATATTTATCGTATTTTTGGCTCTGTTTTGCTTTTAATTGTGCTCTTGTATTTTTCTATGGGTTACAATATGTGGAACTTCCCTGTGCCAAGTTTTTTTGATGAAAATTATATCGCCTTATCTCTTCTTCAAATGATACTTGCAACTTTAATTATACTTATTAATAAAGAAATTTTTATTGATGGCTTTAAAGGAATTTTTAAAGGTAATGTCAATATGTTTACCCTTGTTGGACTTGGGAGTGGAATAGCATACATATATAGTATTGTAATTTTCTTCATAATGACAGGTGAAAGCAGAGTACAAAGTTTGTATCATAACTTATATTTTGAATCTAGTGCAATGATTTTAACCCTTATAACTCTTGGCAAACTACTTGAAACCTACAGCAAGGGAAAAACAACAAATGCCATAAAAAGTTTACTCAATCTGGCACCCAAAACAGCACGAGTTATTAGAAACAAAGAAGAAGTTGAGATAAACATTGACGAAATTGTTGTTGGAGATATATTCATAGTAAGACCTGGTGAAAGCATAGCGGTTGATGCTGTGGTGATTGACGGCTCTTCTACAGTTGATGAATCTATGCTGACTGGAGAGAGTTTACCAATAGAAAAAAATATTGAAAGTTCTGTTTTCGCCGGAACAATCAACTTAAATAGTACTTTAACGCTACAAGCCACAAAAATCGGCAATGAAACAATGCTTTCTAAAATAATACAACTTGTTAGTGATGCAACCGCAACAAAAGCACCAGTTGCACGTGTTGCTGACAAAGTTTCAGCCATATTTGTGCCTGTTGTGCTTTGCTTAAGCCTTATCACCTTTATTGTGTGGTTATGCACTGGTCAAACTGTTGGTTATGCTCTTGCTCGAGCAATTTCTGTACTTGTAATCTCCTGCCCTTGTGCTCTGGGCTTAGCAACACCAGTGGCAATAATGGTTGGAACTGGGAAAGGTGCGAAAAATGGTATACTATTTAAAGCTGCAAAATCCCTTGAAATTACAAGCAAGACTCAAATAATTGTACTTGATAAAACTGGAACAATAACAACCGGTAAAATGGGAGTATTTGACATTATTGCGGAAGATGACGATAATTTAAGGCTTATACAATTAGTTTATACTCTTGAATATAATAGCAACCACCCACTTGCCAACGCTATCAAAGATCATGCATTGAAAAACAATATAGAAAAATTACAAATCAATAATTTTGAAGAAATTTCAGGCAAAGGCATCACAGCGAACATAGATAACAAAAAAGCACTTTGTGGAAACTATGAATTTATAAAAAAATATATAAACATACCCGAAAAATTTTATAATTTAGCGAAAAAATTAGCAAATGAAGGCAAAACAGTAATATTTTCAGCGTATCACGATAAATTTTTGGGAATGATAGCCATATCTGATACTATAAGATTAACAAGCAAAGAAGCAATTAAAAAACTAAAAGATATGGGGCTATATGTAGTTATGCTCACCGGCGACAACAAACTTACGGCTAATAACATAGCAAAAGAAGTTGGAGTGGACGAAGTTGTAGCAGAAGTGCTACCCGATGAAAAAGAAGCCATTATTCGAACGCTACAAAAATTTGGCAAAGTTGCAATGGTTGGTGATGGAATAAATGACTCACCTGCACTTGCAAAAGCCGATATTGGAATTGCAATAGGTGCAGGCTCTGATATTGCCATTGAAAGTGCAGATGTTGTTCTTGAACGAAATGACTTAAATGATGTTGCGGCAACTTTAAAACTATCAAGAAGCACTTTGTTAAACATATATGAAAATTTATTTTGGGCATTTATTTATAATATAATAGGAATACCATTGGCTGCTGGCGTTTTTATACCAATTTTTGGTTGGGAACTAAATCCTATGTTTGGAGCACTCGCAATGAGTTTATCCAGCGTTTGCGTTGTGCTTAATGCACTTAGATTAAATATTGTAAATATTCATAAGACATCACATATAAAAATAAAAAATAAATTTAAAAATCAAAAATTATTAGAAAAGAAGGAGAATGAAATGAAAACTTTAATATTAAATGTAAATGGTATGATGTGTGTTCACTGTGAAATGACAGTATCAAATGCACTAAAAAAGATTGATGGAGTTGTTGATGCTGTGGCTGACCATGAAAGTAAAAAAGTTACAATAACTTTGAATAAAAATGTTGATATAAGCCTACTTAAACAAGCAATAATTAACTGCGGTTATGAAGTGATAGACTAATTTTTTACTGATTTTTCACTTTTTAATTTTCTTATTTTCCTTGTTCCTCCAATTATCATTACAAGACTAATAGCAATGATTGAAAGTGTAACAACTGTTCCTGTCGCAGAATTGAATGCATAAGGGTCAAACCCATCACCAAATGCTTGGAACATAGCAGTTTGAAGTGCAAACATAGACATTAAAGCATCGGCAAGGTTTAAATCTCTTATAGATTGCGTTGTGTAATCTTTACTTTTTCTTGCACGAAATATATTTTTAATTGCAATATAAAATTTATAAAAAACATATGCCGCCATTACATATATCATAATTCCAGCGTATTTATATCCTTGATTTATAACAACCATTTGAATTATTGATGCAGAAAGTGCAACTGTTAATATATTCAAATAAATTCCACAATTTCTGTACGAAATTACTTGTTTTAATTCATACTGTTTTTCATCTTCAACTTTTCTTCTTTTTAAATGGTTAAATACAATACCGCCTCTTATTAGGCAAAGTGCCAAATAATATGCAGAAAGTGATGCATACCAAATTGAATGTGCTAAGATTGCCAAAACACCTTGAGATATAGCGTAAGTAACATTGATAATAAATGATATGCAGGCAGACACTAAAGATCTATAAGTGAAATCAGTTAAATATTTTCTAGTAAATTTATATTTCATAGCGCGTTCTATAAAATACTTTTTTATTTTAGGATAAAAATAAAATGACATATAAACTGTATAGGCTAATATCAAAAAACTTAAAACATATAAAATATAGGATAAAACATTTGCTTCCACTTTTATAGTTAAAAGTATGGTAGTTATGCATACAATGATAGTTAAAACAATAAATAAAATATAAACCCAAACTTTTGGATGTAATATGCTATCAAATAATTTTTTAAACTTCTCTTTCATTTCACTAATTTAACTTTCTTAATATATCATATTATTTTTGCTTAAATAAATATTTTTTTAAAAAAAGTTGACAAAGAAATTTTAAATACATATAATACATTTGAACATTTGAAAAAACATTCAAATATTATGAGGGGTTATGGAAAACAAAATTAAAAATGAATTACCTAATGAAGACGCATTGTGTGAACTTGCTGAACTATTTAAAATGTTTGGTGATTCATCACGAGTTAAAATTTTGGCATGTCTACAGGTATCTGAAATGTATGTTTCAGAAATTGCCGATAAACTTTCTATGACAATTTCTGCCGTTTCTCACCAACTGAGAATTTTACGCTCAGCAAAACTTGTCAAAGGCGTAAAAGAAGGTAAAGAAGTCAAATATTCCCTTGATGACGACCATGTTACAAAAATTATGGAAATGGGTTTAAGCCACATATTAGAAAAATAAAGAATTTCCTTTTGTTTTTTAAATAACATTTGAATATTTGTTCAAAGAAACAATTATTTAAGATTTGAATATAATAACTTGGAGGAATTATGAGAAAGATTTTTGTTTTAGAAGATTTAGATTGTGTAAACTGTGCAAACAAAATGGAAAATGCCATAAAAAAGATTGAAGGTGTTGAATTCGCCAGCGTGAGTTTTATTACACAACGTTTAACGCTTGAAGCAGATGAAAATAAATTTGATGAAATTATAAAAATGGTAGTTAAAACCTGTAAGCACATTGAACCTGATTGCAAAGTAATTTTGTAGGAGAAAAAATGAAAGAAAAATCACTCACCAGAAAAGAAAAAAGAAATTTAATAAGAATAATAGTAGCTCTTACTTTATTTATCATAATCTTTACTTTAGATAAAATTTTTGGGCTTGGCGATATACTGACTGGCAACTTCTCGTGGCTCCTACCCTTTTGTTTATACCTTTTGGTGTATATTATTATTGGTTATGATATAATTTTTAGAGCAACAAGAAATATTTTCCATGGGAAAATTTTTGATGAGAATTTCTTAATGGTTTTTGCAACCTTAGGTGCTTTTGCACTTGCTATAACCAAAGGCGCTATGGGACAAGAAATAGAAGGTTTTGATGAAGCATGTGCGGTGTTGATTTTTTATCAAGTGGGAGAATTTTTTCAAAGTTATGCCACAAATAAGTCTAGAAAATCAATATCAAAACTTATGGACATACGCCCAGACTATGCCAATTTGAAAGTTGGCGAAAGTATTGACAAAGTTGACCCTAGCATTATAAAAATCGGTGATATTATTGTCATAAACCCTGGTGAAAAAATACCACTGGATGGAATAGTTATTAAAGGTACAACCACCCTTGATACAAAAGCACTAACCGGAGAATCTTTGCCAAAAGAAGTTAAAGATGGTGACGAAGTTTTAAGCGGTTGTGTAAATATTCAGTCACAAATTGAAGTGAAAGTTACTAAAATTTTCTACGACAGCACAGTCAATAAAATTTTAGAACTTGTTGAAAATGCCACTTCACAAAAATCAAAAGCAGAAAACTTTATAACAAAATTTGCAAAATATTATACTCCAATTGTTGTATCTGTTGCAGTTTTACTTGCCATAGTGCCATCTATAATAACATCAAACTGGCTTACTTGGATTTATCGTGCTTTAAGTTTCCTTGTTGTCTCCTGCCCTTGTGCTTTGGTTATATCTATTCCATTATCATTTTTTGCTGGCATCGGAACATCCTCCAAAAACGGAATTCTTATAAAAGGGTCAAATTATCTTGAAAAATTAAACAGTGCAAACGTATATATTTTTGATAAAACTGGAACTTTAACAAAAGGTAATTTCACTGTAACTAAAGTTTTTCCAAAGGAAAATAACGAAGAGATTTTAAAACTTGCCTCTATCGCTGAAAACGCATCAAGTCATCCAATTGCAAAATGCATTTTAAATTATTATAACAAACCAGTTCCAAATGGCTATACTTTAACCAATATTGGTGGCAAAGGTGTAATAGCATCTAATAGTCACGAAACAATATATTGCGGTAATGCTGAACTTATGCAAGAAAATAAAATAGAGTATCCACCTCAAGATGGAACAGGAACAGTTGTTTATGTTGCAAAAAATGATACGTTTATTGGATATATTTTAATATCTGACCAAATTAAAGACGAAACAAAAGATGTAATAAGCAAATTGAATAGTTATGGTTGTAAAACAATAATGTTAACCGGAGATAATAAAAATGTAGCGGAAAAAGTGGCAAAAGATATTGGCATAAGCGATTATAAGGCATCACTTCTTCCACAAGATAAGGTTAATGAAATAGAAAATATTATGAATACAAAACAACAAAAAGACATTGTTTGTTTTGTAGGCGATGGTATAAATGACGCTCCTTCTCTTATGCGTTCTGATATTGGAATTGCTATGGGAAATGTCGGTAGCGATGCCGCCATTGAAGCAGCGGACATTGTTTTAATGAAAGATAATTTAAATGGTATAATTTTAGCCAAAAAAATTGCTAAAAAAACACTTAAGATTGTAAAACAAAATATAGTTTTCTCTATTGCTATAAAAATTGCTATACTTGCTCTTTCCGCAGTTGGAATAACCAATATGTGGTTTGCGGTATTTGGTGATGTAGGAGTAGCAATACTTGCAATATTAAATGCAATGCGTGTAAATAAAATAAAGAAAACCAAGAGTTAAGTCTTGGTTTTTTAATATGACCCGTTTATTCCATTTTTTAATATAACTTCTATATATTCTTGTTTTTTCCAATATTTATTTGCGTTACTTTTAAATTTTTCAATTTCCAGTTCACTAACATTATCGTTAACCAAATATACATCCGAAATATTAAAACTAAAAATATCATCGGTAAACATTCCGCCCAAATTAGATACGAATAACGAATTCTCAATCTCGTCACTAAACACAGAATAACCTTGGAACAAATTGTCATTTGATGCAAGTCCGTAAAGGTCGCATATTGTTGGCAAAATATCATAGGTGTTACAATAAGTGTTTTCTACTTTATCAAAGTCATCTCCATAAAGGTCAAACAATTTTGGGCTATACAAAAACATTGGAATATTATTTACATATGTATTTGAAAATTCTGTTTTTTCTACCCCTTTAATTCTGTAACACAGATTGGAATAATATGAGTTATGATCTGCAAATAAAAGTATTGACGTGTTATCAGTAAGTCCCCTTTCATCAAGTTGGTTGATTATCTTTTCAACTGTTCTATCAAGGTCAATCATCGCTGATTTGTAATGTCTAAAAAGTTCTAATGTTTCTTCGTCTTCTGGGAATATAAAATTGGTATTCTCAATAAACCAAGTTTTGAACTTATCGAAATTATCAAAATATATTTGATAGCAATCATTTAGGTAATTTTGCTCATAGTCATATGGACCGTGAGTTGTAATGGTAGCATAGTAAGTCAAAAACTGTTTATCGGTTGGCAAAAACTCATTCATAAGGTTTGTTGTAAATTCCAAATCAGATATCCAGTGATAAAACCCACCAAACTGCTGTACTCCTATATACGAATCTACAAAATAAAGATTGTCGAAACCAACTCCGTTTTGACAATGTGTATCATTTCTGCTATAAAAATCCTTATCATTACCATGGAAATATGATGTTGTAACATTGTCATCTTGGCTTGCCGATTTAAATAAATTTGGAAGTGAATATGTAAAATTGTAACCACTATTTGTAGGTGTAGTTAACATATAATTTTTAGATGTGAACCCCATAAGTGTAAGTGCTTCACTTATATTTGTTCTATTTCTTCCATAAAACTGATTGAATACAATTGTATCATCTCCGCCAGCCAATCTATAAAGGGTTGGAGTGTTATAAGGGTCAATTGCAAACCAGTCTAAACTTTCACAAAGAATTACAACTAAATTATCACCATAAAGTGGTGCCAAATTGCTCCCAGACCTATGCCCTTCGTCTATGTAGTTTCTATATTCAGTCTCTTCAATAGGGTCACTAAAGATGTAATTTAAAAAACTTTTTGTATAAAAACCATAATGTCCAAACTTTTTAAACGCATCAAGTTTAAATTGAAAATGGTCCCAAAGATATTCGTCACTTGTTTCAATCTCATTGTCAGCCGAAACTGCTGGTTGCAATGATTGTCTTTCTAGTGTCACCAAAGTGAACCCAACAGTTTGGAAAAGCAAAAACGATGCCATAATAAATGCTGTTTTTGAAAATTTTTGATATTTAAATATAAGTTTACATTTTTTTTGAAAAAGTATAGTCAATGTTATCATTGCAGCAAATAAAAGAACATTGATAAGCACCCCTATCCAATCAATAAGTTCTACCGTCAATGCCGAAGTAGCCTCTGCACCTAAAAACAAAGAGTCAAAAGACAATATGTCGCCAAAAATAGCATAAAGCGTTGAATTTACAATATTTAAAATAAATTGTATTGATAAAAAGAAATAGTATAAAACATTCATAGCCACTTTGTTTGTGACAAGATAAATCACTCCAGCAATAATAATCATAATGCCAATGTCAAATAAAAAATAAGAAGGAAACACCATTAAGTGCCCACTAGAATCAGTAAAACCTAAATACAAAAAGTTTGCCATTTCAAAGATTATGGCAAAAACTATAAAAAGTAGTGGCAAAATAGCCCTAAATCCATCTATTTCTTTCGTCTTTTCCATTTTTATTCCCTATATGTAATTGTAACACATACATTTTCACATTTCAATAAAAATTATAAATATATATGATATAAAATCTCAAAATGACCATTATTACTTAAAAACTTTATCAAGATTTTCAAACCATATTTGTTTATAAAAGGACACATTTGCTGGGCTAGTTGAAGGAAGATAAATAAAATTTACATTTGGAAAATACTTTTTGGCAATTTCATAACTTGTTTTGCCATTACAAAAAATGGCTTTTATATTTTGATGTGTTTGTAAAAATGATGAAATATCATTTATTTCAATTACCTGGTTTTGAAGTTTTAAATCACTCGAGCCTTTTAAATTTGTAGTTTTGACAATATCCCAAAGTGCAATTTTATGAGTAAGTAGAAATTTCTTTTTGCTTTGTATGTCGTCAACTAATTTTTCATCAAAATATTCAAATAATATTTTCCAAAATCTATTACTTTTGTTTCCATAATAAAAGCCTTCTTTTAAACTTTTTTCACTAGGAAAACTACCCAAAATCAACACCTTACTATTTTTATCAGAAACAGGTTCAAAACATAATTTATTCATAAAAAACTCCAAAAAAATGCAATATTTTTAATATAATTTTAAACTAAATTATACTTTTTTGTAAACATTTTAAATGTAAATAAATATTGACTTACTGTTATTTTTTCATATATAATAAACAAGAGGAGTACAAATGAAAATACTTATATTAACCGTTTCTGCTGGGCAAGGTCATAACTCAATGAGTTTAGCAATTTCAAATTATCTTAAGCAAACATATAGTGATGTTGAAATTAAACAAATAGATTTATTTAAAGATGGTAATCAAAGCAGAAAGAAAAAGAAAGCAAATTGGATGGTAAATGACGGATACTTTACTTTAGTAAAATATGCCCTTAGACTTGCAAATCATAGTTTTGAAAAATTAAAAAATAGAAATATACACAAAAAAGCACCTTCTTTAAGAAAAAATTTCATAACACCTGCAAAACCTTATATTGAAGAAGTTATAAACGATTTTAAACCAGATTCAATATTTTGTGCACACACATTTGCGGGAATTATAATGACCGATTTAAGAAATGAAGGCAATGAAAATGCTTTAAAAGCAAAAATAGTTACAGTCGTTTCTGATTATGATGTAGCGCCATATACTGAACTATTGACCAAAGTTGATTACATAATTACCCCAACCAATGATTTTGATGATGTGCTTTTAAAAAAAGGATTTGATATTTCAAAAAGAATAAGTTTAGGAATACCTGTTCAAACAAAATTTTCACAACCGATAGATAAAATTGAAGCAAGAAAACAACTTGGAATTGATGAAAATAAAAACACAGTTATGATTATGAGTGGTGGCGTCGGTTTTGGCAATATTGCTAAAACCATTATGAACCTGAACAAATGCAAAAGTGATTTTCAAATTTTATGCATATGTGCAAGGAACACCAAACTCAAAACAAAACTTGAAAAACTGAAAAAGAAAAGAAAAATCAAAAAAGAAATATTTATTTATGGCTTTGTAAACAATGTTGATGTCATGATGAGTGCCTCTGATGTTCTCATCGGCAAAATTGGTGGAGTGGCTATTGCAGAAGCTTTTAATAAACACCTACCTATCATTGCAAACAAAGCACTTCCTTTTCAAGAATATGATAATATGGTATTTTTGAAACAACGAGATGCCTGTGATTACATAGAAAAAGATAATCAGGCTTATGCTGTTGTTGATAGTTTTTTTCAAAATACAGAAAGACTTGAGAAAATAAGAGAAAATATAGAAATATTAAGACGTCCAAATGCGGCGAAAGATATTGGTGATTTACTTTATAAAAAATAAAACAAAGGAGAAAAAATGGAAGATTTAGTTTCAATAATTTTACCTGTATACAATGCAGAAAAATTTTTAAACAAATGTGTACAAAGTATTTTAAATCAAACATACAAAAATTTTGAATTGCTTATTATAAATGATGGTTCAAAGGATAATAGCCTTCAAATATGCCAAGAACTTGCTAAAACTGACAACAGAATAAGAGTTTTTGACAAACAAAATGGTGGATGCTCCACTGCTAGAAATATGGGAATTGAAAATGTTAGTGGCGAGTATTTTACTTTTATTGACCCAGATGACTATATGCTACCCGCTCACATTGAATGTCTTGTTAAAGCCGCTTCAAAAGCAGATATGGGCATTGTAGATTTTTTAAGAACAAAGCCAAAAGAAAA
>CALWOY010000078.1 GCA_944383255.1 uncultured Clostridia bacterium | reverse complement strand
GGGTCATTTTTGCAATTTTTATAAAAAATTTTTTAAAATTTATTTTAACCCCTCTATAATATTAACTACAACTTTTTCCAAATCGTGTAGTATATTTGAACAATTTTTTCAAAAAAAGTTTAAATATATTTTATTTATACCCCCTCACTTATATACAAAGCGTAATACACTTTTGTGCCTAAAAGCCCTTAAAATAAAGAATTTTAAACTTAAAAGTAAATTTCAATTTTTAATATCCCTCTATTATATATAAGGACATGTTTTTTTAATTTGTCAGGTATAAATTATGGTTTTATAAAAAATAGTTTCAAAAATTTTTATCTCTATATTATATAAGGACATTTATTTGAAAAAAATTTAGGCAGTAATTGCATTTTTTGAAAAAACTAAAAAAATATTTTATCACAAAAGAAAAAAGACACCAAAACTGATGTCTTTAAACTCTTAATTACAAAAGAAAACTTTTCTTTATTATTAATTTCTTTTGAAAGTATATACCTTACAAAATAAACAATAATGTATAAATTATTATATTTAATATATATAATAACTCGCACATCCTCAAATCTCGTAATTTATAATTATTTGTTTGTTAAGTAAATTGGGTAATATTTTTGCAAATGTCTCTTTTTCTTTTGTGGCTAAAAAGTCGTTTTTGTTTTTTAGTAATTCTATATATCTTTGCTGACATTCGCTGGACCGCCCCACCATTAAAAACATATATATTTTTCAAATTTATATTATGCGCTCTATAAAATATTAAAAAGTGTCATTGTAAAATAGAAATAATGTTTTTTAATCAATATTTACAAATTCTTCGCGAGAAAGGCTTGTTGTAAAACCACCAATTCTTTCTCCAGCATGTTTATTTATACCAGTGTATGACAAACTATCATCTTCATATCTTCTAAATTTAAATACAGCATCGTTCATCAATCCTTCGTTGAATAGCCCAATAGACACTAAAAGTTCAAAATCTTTAACCGTTAACCCTGTAACCTTTTTAAATAATTCGCTATCAATTTTCGTAATAACATCTCTTAAAGTTTCCTCACGAAAATCAGTTAAATACATAAAAATTGGAATACGCGTAGCAAACTTAATAAGTTTTTCTTGTACTTGTTTTCTCTTGCTCTTCTCTTCTTTTTCTTGTTGAGAAATCTCTTTTTTCTTTTCAGGTGAAACGTCATCTTGTTGTGCAACTTCTTTTTTAACTTTTTTCAACGCTTCACTTTTATTGACAATAGTTTCAATAAAATTTTCTCCAAGTTTTCTAAAGCCTTCAATTTTCATGACAGCTTCATAAGCTTCTTTATTATTGATTAATCTTTGCAATGTCGCATTATCTACATTTACAAGAAGAGCAGATTCCCATCTTCTTGCAAGTAAAGAAGCGGTCGTTCCTGATAAAACTATATCTAAAATACCACTCGCGTCAACTTCAGTCATTGAACTACCATCATAAGCGAGGACAGGTAAAAAGTTAATAAATTCTGCAATTTTCTTTTCGCTATTAGTTTCTTTAAGATTTAATTTACAGCTATAATCAGCAATCTGCTTTAATGCTCTTGTTGGAGCAAAATCAAATATATAACATTCTCTTTTTATAATTGTTTCTTCATTTGGATGCATACCATCAGCATTTTTTATTACCCACGGAGATTGAACACGAAAAGCTGATTGAAAATAAGTTTCAGGGCTTTTTAAGTTTCTAAGCATAAAAATACCTGTCCATTCTTTAACAGTTACACCTGTGGTTAATTTTCCACAAGTTAAAGTTATAGTTCTTGACTCTAGGCTATCTTTATTGTCGTTTGCGTGTTGTCCTGTATTATGCCATTCTCCATGCATTGCACTCTTAACAGGCTCTAAAGCTTCAATACCCGTTCCACAACGATTGCCATACGCAGGAATAATAGTAAATCTTCTTTTTAACCAATCATTTGGAGTTGGTATGTTGGGATCGTTGTATGGAGTATGCCTAATTAAATTATACATAGCTTCACAACTTGCAATGTTAGGCAAAAACCAAATTGTATGAGATAGTATTTGTTTTAATCTTGAATCACTAAATGGAAATGGTGGTTTTTTTGCACCAAGTTTAAGATTATCAATTGTAGTCTCAGTAAGTTTTCCTTGAATTATATCAAGCCACTTCTGAACTTCTTCTTCATGAACAAATTTTGCATTATCTCCCGTTCCTGTAGCTTTAAAGAAAGAATTCAAGTCAAATTCATTAAATTCTCCACCTTTTGCAACTTCAGTAATGCTGTCTGGTAATTGGTAAGTCATCATCACCATTCTAGGTAGTGCTTCATAAGGATTTTTTTCGCCATTTTTAGAAACAAAATTTTGCTTAGCCCTTTGCTCATCAGAATACGTCCAAGAAAAAATTTGATCATCTGCAAACTCTCCACTATTTAAAGCTTTAAAAGGCGTCCCACTTAAATACAAATACCCTTTAGTAGATATAGGCATAAATGTTTCTAAATCTTTAATATCAGTATCAAGATTTCCATCTTGTTCTAATCTTTCATAAATTTTTTCTTCTTCATCCAAATATCTTTCTTCATTTGTTAAAGCAACAGCTTTATCTCTCCAAGCTCCATAATGATATTCATCAAAAATTATCAAATCCCATAATGTTGTATGCACCCATTCATTTTTAGGTTTAATACCGCCACCTTCTGCTTTTCCTAAATAATCTTGAAACGAACCAAAACAAACAAAAGGTTTAGATTTATCAATTTCTTCTGGCGAAATTCCACTATGTTTTGATACAAATTGCCAACCTTCAAAATCAACATGACTTAATAAATCTTCCCTCCAACTATCTTCAACAGCAGGTTTAAATGTTAATATTAAAACTTTTGAATATCCCATTGCTTTAGCAAATTCATAAGATGTAAAAGTTTTTCCAAATCTCATTTTTGCATTCCATAAAAAGTGTGGTTTTTGATTTGGATATTCTTTTTCCCATTTTTTAAAAAGTGCAACTGTTTTATCAACAGCTTCTTGTTGTTCAGGTCTCATCTTAAAATCATGAATTCTATTTTCAATATGTAATTTGCCATTCTTAACTGCATGAATTGCATTTAAAAACTTACCTATTTCATAGGGATTACTTTCATCAAATTGAAACCATTCAGTTGGTTTGTTATCCTTATCTCTTGCTCGAATTATCCCTCTTCTCTCTAATTCTTTATGAACATCATGGTCATAAAAAATACTGCCATCTTTACGATAAGCACTCTCTTCTATTACAATTCTATATGGCACATCGTTTGGTCTAAGAGTAGGATATTGTGCTCTAACTCTTTCTTCAACAGATGTTGATGTATAACCAATTTTAATATATCCAGGATAACCCTTATCAAGATATCCATAAATAGTTGGATTGACAGGCGGTTTTAATGGAAAAAAATCTTTACTCATTTAAAACTCCTTATAAATAGATTGCTACAATAATTGATACTATAATACCCACAATGGTAAATCCAGTAGTAATAACATAAGTCCACCAAAATCTTCTTCTTTCCTTTTTTGCATTTTGTTTTATTTCAGCAAGTTCTTTGTCTTTTTTGTCATTTAATAATCGAAGTTGCTCATTTTCTTTTACTAAAATCTTATTTACTTTTTTTAACTCCTTAATTTGCTTCTTTTGATTATTTTCCATTTGAAATAAAACATTGTCTTGGAAATCTATCTCAGGAAAATCAATCTTTTTTATCATGCTTTTAGGATCAAAAAGCGGAACTTCTAATACTGCAGGCTTTACACTACTAGTAATTTTTTTAATTTTATCAAAAATTTCTTTGACATCGTTTTCCATTTTCCCCTCATTATTCAATAGGTCGAATTGTAGCTTCAATAAAATCAATTTCTGCTTGTGTAAGTTTGTATTTTTTATACAATTCTTCATCTGTCCAAGATTTTGAAAAATCTTGAATTGGTATAAAATTGAACACAGATTTATTTACTTGCATAGTTCCTTTCCCCATGAATAATAAAATTTTAAAAAAATTAGTTTGCATATAAGAATAACAATTATCCCTTTCCATGGCAGAATCAAAAGGTCCAATCATTAAAAATGTTTCTGTACATATCTCATCTGGGCCAGCGATAATTATATCAGGGAAATTTATTGCGTCTGAAGAATAAGATGTTGTGAAAAATAATTTATACTTATCAATAGCATCATTGTTTTTATAAATTATATTTTTAGTTACATATCCAACTTGTCGTTTAGCCCCTCCCTTTATACCTTTTACACCATAAATCTTATAAGAATTTCCTGTTAAGTGTAAAGAAAAATCATAATCTTTATATTTAGAGGGTGAATTAAACAAATCTTTTCGTATTCCAAAAGGCTGTGTAAATGATACTATATTTGAAAAATTATTTGAATTAAAAGTTTTTTCTATTATACTAATATATTTGCTATTTCTTATTACTTTATCAGAATAATCATTTTTTAAATAATGTTTTGAATATGTAACTTTCCCTTTTTCGTCCGCATAAAAATAATTAACTTTGCCTTTATATTCCTTATCCCATAAAAAATAACAAACACCACCATCAATATGCACGCCAGGAAAACATTGTGATGCATCTACAAAATCGTGAATTTCTTTAAAATGCAAATCTTCTAAACAATTTTCTCTAAATTCATTAAGCCCCCTGCCTCCAACCATCCAGCGAGAGGGTATAATCATTGTAAGATATCTTGGATTTAATTTTTTAGCTTGTTCTACAAACTTATTGTAAATCGGCATAGCTGCATCTGTAGATGCCCCACTTCCATCACTTAATTGATAAGGTGGATTGCCAATAATAACATCAAACTTCATTTCTTGCATCTCCTTAATTTGTTTCTCTGTTAAATGTATAAACTCATAAGCATGGCTTTCAAGTTTATTTCTTACTTTTTCACCATATTCTTTTTCACTTGCTCCACAATAAACACAATTCCCATTTTTAAAAGTATGTAATATTGGAGTAAATTTTATATTTCCATCTTCATTTGCAAATTCATTACAAACACTATATTTTCCATTGGCTTGTTTTGAACAATAAACACTTCTTCTACTCATTTGTGCTGTCAATTCTGTTATCGCAATTCCAAATATTTGCTTGGTAAATATATGATTTCTTCGTTCTTGTTCATCTGGAATTATTTTTTCTAATCCTTTCATAAGCCTTCTTGCAATTTCTCTTAGAAATATACCGCTTTTACATGCAGGATCTAAAAATTTCGTATCCTTACTTTCAAACAATTCTTGTGGCAACATACCCAAAATTTGATTTGCCAAACTTGGAGGTGTAAAAACTTCATCATTTGACAAATTAGCCAAACAAGTAAGAATATCAGGTTTATAAGCGTCTTTTACATTTTGAAAAGCACTTAAAAATTCATTTCCCATTATTTCCCTCCCTTTTTATTTTTTATCTTTTGTTGATTAGGAGAACTCAAAGAAATATTTATTTCCTCCTTCTTCTTTTCTAAATCAGGCTTCATTGCTTCTATTATTTGTTTTATTATTTTTTCTTTTTGCTCTTGTGTTAATTGAAAATAACCATTAGTGGTTTTAAGTTTTTCAATAATCACTTTCCTAAACTCATCTTCTAACATACCAGAAATCATCTCTTCTTGGAGTTCTACATTACTAACACTTTGCCTTTTAATTATAAATAATTTAATCAACACGGGAGATAAAACATCCATTAAAATTAAAATTATTGCATTCGTTAAAAGGTGCATATTAAAATATAGTAATGATTGAGTAAATATATTAAGTGTTTGATTAACTAATATCATAGAAGAAACCACAGATAAAGACAACATTCCCAACAAAGCGGGTATTAAATTCCATAAATAGTTCGCAGAATTAATTGAAGCTAATTCCTTGTTTTTTAAAATATCTAACCTTTGTTCTAACCCAAAAGCATTATCCTTTTGATTTTTTATATATTTAATTTCTTTATCAACAATTACACACCAAGTAACTAATAATGCTAATAAAATAGCGAGAAGACTCCACTCGATAGTTATTAATGAATTGGCGGTTTCTATTGTAATTTCCAAGTTTGGTTTTATAGAACTTCCAATTCCAATTAGTATTAAAAACAATATATAAAACTTAAAATAATTTATATTTTTAATCCAGTTGTTTTTGTTTTTCTTCTTTTTAATAAGTAGAACAATTAAAAATATTACACTAGTTAAAAAAGGTAAAGTAAAAGCCAATACAACAAACAAAAGATTATTTATCATTTCTCTTGAATAAAATATGTTAACAAAAGGGAGAAAAAAGATTGACGATAAAATATAAAATAAAACAAAAATTCCTATATATTTAAGAACATCTATTAAATTTTTAAATTTTTTTTTCACTTTTTCTCCTCCGTTCGTTTAAGTTCATCAAATTTAGTTATTGGATAATCAGCAACAGCTTTAGGTGTTATTAAATCTGTTCCCTCATCACGAAGCATATTAAATAAATCCATTTGATTTTTTGATTTGTTTTCATAATAACTCTCGGTTTCAAGCAAGTTTGAAAGAGTGAAATCTCGCCTTTTCATTTTTATACTATTAACAGCTGACCATTCACAAAATACTATAGGTTCTCCATTATTTTGCTTCATTGTTAAAGCATCACCACAAATAATATTCTTATCAAGAATAAATTTTATTACATCACACACTTTTTCTCTGTAAGTTTTTTTAAATATTTTTTTATATTCACTTTGAAAAAATTTAAAAAGTCTTTCTCTACATTCTTCACAATTATCTTCCAAAATATCAACACCATAACAAGAAGAATATGCTACAACAGCGTACCTTTCCCAATCTGTTTGATTTCTTTTATATCTGTTTGTGACGACTACCAATTTTCTTCTTAAAATTTCAATCAAAAAGTTTCCGGAACCACAGGCTGGTTCTAGAAATCTACTATCAATTCTTTCTGTTTCACTTTTTACAAGATCAAGCATAGAGTTTACTTCTCTTTCATTTGTAAACACTTCGCCCTTATCTTTAACTCTTTCTTTACTCTTAATCTGTTTTGTCATCATTTCCTCAAATTTTTATAAAAGTAATATTTTTAATAGTTCATATTCATTATAACATATAACTTTTGATTTTGTATAAAATTATAAAAGATCATTACTATTTTCTACATCTCCATAATGCCATAGGGTGATATAAAATATTTTTCACAATATTTGCATCATTAAATAGTAGTTCTGGTTTGTAGTTTTTATTTTTCAATTCATTTATAAATGTTTTTTCATCTTCAGTTAAATTTATGAGTTCTTTTAGATAATTAACAACTTTTAATTTTGCTTGTTCTAAATCAAAGTTATCAGTTTTGGAAATAACTGGTTTTAATTGAGTTTTGAATTTCATATAATTTAACATTTCAATGTTAGTGTAAGTTAGGCTATCTATGTCTTGCTCCCCACCAATCATATTATAAAAAATTAAGCACTTTTTAAGTAAATTTTTATCAGTTATAATATTTTTTTCTATCATTGCATTAACATCATATAAGTCTCTTGGTGTTGCA
>CALWOY010000077.1 GCA_944383255.1 uncultured Clostridia bacterium | reverse complement strand
ACCAAAAATTTTAAAGATTTACAAAAAAATATTTTAAATTTGCTTTTACAAATACAAAATTTAAAGATTGAATAATTAAAATGAAATTTTATTTGTACTTTGTGTAAACATATGTTTATTAAATTTTATTATGGTATTTAGTGATAAAAAAACATAAAATATCAATAATATTATTATGGAATATGTTAAAGGTGTACCATATTTTTGTGATAAAGTAAAAAAAATCAAGCAATATCCATACCTAAGTCAAGATAAGTATTGCGATATTTTGATAATCGGTGGTGGGATTGATGGTTCGATTGCCAATTTTTATCTTGCGGATAAATTTGATGTCATACTTGTGGATAAGGACAGACTTGGTTTTGGATGCACATCTTGTGCAACTGCACTTCTTGAATATCAACTTGACGACTTCGCAAGTGACCTTATGAAATATATGTCGGAGCAAGAGATTTGTATGGCATACAGAATGGGGCTTGACGCTATTGATAAAATAAAAGATTTTATAAATAAATATGGAAATAGTTGTGATTTTTATCAAAAACCAACTTTTTTGTACTCAAATTCAATATTTTCTAAAAAAGCAATAGTAAAGGAATATAAATTTAGAATAAAACACAATTTTGCGTGTGAATTATTTGATGAAACAAACAATCCGTTTCCATTTGCCATTAAAAGTGGAATATTTGCACAAAATGGTGGTTGTGAATTTAATCCGTATCTATTTGAAAAAATAATGATAGAAAATGCGAAAAATCAAGAAGATATCTTTGAAAATACAAAAATAAGCAAAATTGAAAAAAGTCATATGGGTTTTGTTGCAAAGACAAATTTTGGTGAAAAAATTTATTGTAAAAAAATACTAATATCTACTGGTTTTAATTGGGAAGTTTTAAAAACTCAAGATTTATGTGAAAGGTTTATAACATATTCAGTTGTAACAAGTTCACTCAAAGATTTTTCTTGGTATGAAAATGCTCTTATTCATGATGCAGTGTCGCCATATCATTATTTAAGGATGCTACCTGGAAATAAAATTATTTTCGGGGGTGAAGACACCGTTTACAAAGGAAAAGATATCGATGAAAAACTTGCAAATAAAAAATATGATAAACTGGCGAATGATTTATGTAAACTTTTTCCTAATCGAAAAGATATAAAAATTGACTATAAATTTTGTGGTTGCTTTGGAACAACTCCAAATAATTTGGGGCTAATTGGTGAAAGCAAGTTTGATGATGATATATTGTTATTTATCAGTTGTGGTGCAAATGGAATAATAAACGCAATGAAGGGCATTGAGGTTATTGAAGATATTTTACAGCATAAGGACAATAAACTTATAAAAATATTTTCACCAAAAAGAGATTAGTTAAGAATTTATGGCATTTAGAAATTTTTTTAATTTATTCTTATTTCCTTTTTAAAGATAATATAAAATTTGACAGATGCATCATCATCTAAAATTGGAATATTAACTCTATCTTTTTCATTTCTCATATATAAAGTAACATTTGTGGCGAAACTTGGAAGGGCACCTTTTGGTGAGGGAAGAAATAATATGTTTACAAATCCAACACTTGCGAAAATTGGTGCAAAATACAATAAATCTGTGGCACGAGTAATACTTAGATGGCTTATTCAAAGAGGTGTTATTGTGGTTTGTAAGTCCACACACTTAGAGCGTATAAAAGAAAATTTTGATGTTTTTGATTTTACACTTTCAGATGAAGATATGAAAGAAATTAAAACACTTGATACCAATGATAGTTTGTTCTTCAATCATAAAGACCCTAAAATGGTTGAATGGTTTGACGATATTGTAAAAGTGCGCAGACAAAATCAAGATGCTACCAAAGAAAAGAAAAACTGGTAAAAAAATGAACCTTTTAGTTCATTTTTTTGTATTTAGTATGAAAGTTTTTCATATAGACTTTTACCTTTTTGCTTTAAAATAATAAAGCAGGTTGTAAAAATTATTAAATAAACTGCTATCATGATGCCAAACATTATATAAGGATTGCCAACTAAATTTGTTGTTAACATTGGCACAAACGCAAGTACCATATCTACGACAATAATTATTATAAGACAAAGACTTTGTTTGATTATTTGATTGACATTATCATAATCAAACTTTGGCATATATAAATTTAAAATTAGTCCAAGTGTACTTAAAGACAGAAGTGATAGCGTTGGTATAATAAAAAGCATAAATATTGTGAATATATCTAAATATTCCCAAAATAGAGCAATAGAAATTATGCCAGATATGACTATAAAGGGAAGCACTAAAATGCAGTTAAATAATATTTTTGAAAAATAAATTTTATTTGGTGCTATTGGTAAACTTTTTAAAGTGTTTATTTGTTTTCCTTCTATGCTTATGCTGGCATAAGTGGTATTGCTCATTCCAGTAAACATAGCATTTAGAAATATTAAAATATTCAAAATAGAGGATACTCCTGCAACAGAATCTTCAGTGATTTCAAAAAATGGTTGAAGGGAAAATTTTAATATGATTGGCATTGCAATCATAAGTAGAAGTGAGAAACAGGCGTTTAAAACATAAACTGGTACAGAGAAAAATCTTTTGGCTTCAAGAGTTAAAAATGTTGGTATAGATTTTTTAGGTGTAAAGGTATATACTTTTTTGTATCTAGGCAACTTTCTCTTTATAAGGGCATAATTTATTTTTTTGTATAATAGCGAAAGTGTAGTGATAACAACTGCTGTGAGCAAAATATTTAGCAAAATAAATAGAACAATATTTAAAGCATCACCTTGTACAAAGCCTTTGAAATACCAAACTATGCTTGGCAAATAATATTGCATACTATCAAAAAGTTGTTCGCCTGATGCAACAATTTGTGATGTAAAAGAATTCATATAGAAAAACATCACAAAATACGCCACAAATAGCAATAAAAATAATATGATAGAAATTATATTTGAATGTTTTAATTTACTTGTTAAAAAACTAATAAAAAGTCCTAAAAGTGTACCAATTGCCATAGGTGCAAGGGGGAAGAATAAAAACGCTAAAAGTTGAAGCAAAAGTTGTGCAAATGAAAATTGAACATATGAAAAATACACAACAATGCTAGGTAGCATTATAAATGAAGCATAAATATAGGCGGACAAAAGTACGCTTGTATATTTTGCAATGACAATTTCGCTATTTTTAAGTGGTAAACTTGCAAGAAGGTCAAAATCTTTCGTTTTAAAAAAGTAGTTTTGTGATTCATAGGTGATAAAAAATAGCACCAAAGCAAAACTCATTATACCGCCCATAAACAAAATATACTCAGGAGCGTTGAGTGTAACAAAATATTGCATAAAGGTGTCCATTAAATCGTAAAAAACATAAAACATTAGTGCAAGAATGACAAGTGCAAATACAATAAATTTGCGACCTTGACGCTTTTTGCCATATCCAAACATACCTTTAAATATTGAAATGAAGTTTATTTTAATTAAACTTAGGATATTCATCAATTTTTCTCCAATTCCAAAAATACATTTTCAAGACTTTTGTCTTTTGTAATTTCTTCCATTGTCCCTTGTCCAACTATTTTTCCATCTTTAATTATGACAACGCTGTTACATAGTTTTTCTGCCACTTCTAGAACATGAGTTGAATAAAAAATTGCACTACCATTTTGGCATTCTTCTTTCATTATCTCTTTAAATTCGTGGCTTGTAACAGGGTCAAGACCAACAAAAGGTTCGTCAAAAAGATATAGTTTTGGTTTGTGAACGAGCAGGCTTAAAATGGCTAGTTTTTGTTTCATTCCGTGCGAGTATGTATTTATTGGTGCACCCAAATCACCATAAATTTTAAGACGCTCTCCATATTGTTTTATACGTTGTTCTCTAATTTGTTTATCTACTTTAAACACGTCGGCTATAAAGTTTAAGTAGTCAATACCTTTTAGGGCATCATACATGTCTGGATTGTCTGGAAGATAACCTATTACACTTTTTGCTTTAAGTCCTTCGGTTTTAACATTATATCCATTAACAAAAATTTCGCCTTTATCAAAATCAATAATGCCCGCAATGGCTTTAAGTGTTGTGGTTTTTCCCGCACCATTATGACCAATAAATGCGGTAATTTGTCCAGGAAGTACTTCCAAACTTATGTCGTTTACTGCTATTTTTTGTCCATAATTTTTTGTCAAATTGTTAATTTTTAGCATATATTTGCTCCTTATGGTCAGCATTATATCACAATAGTTTATCTCCCGCAACAAGTATGAATATATTTGACAATGTAGTTTAAAATATCTTAAAATTCGCTTAACTGGAGTTGCAATGTTTTACGATAATTTCACTGAAGGCCAAATTTGTGGAATTTTTACGCCATGGCATTTTGTTGCTATATGTGTATTTTTTTGGGCAATTGCAATGGCAGTATATTTTTCAAGAAGTTTTAACCAAAAACAAATGAAAAAAACACTTTTAATAATTGCTATTTTGGTTACGATTATGGAGATAATAAAAATAGGCATTCGCACTTACAAACAGCCTACAAACTATGATTCTTATATTTCATTGTATTTTTGCTCTATTTTTGTAGTTGCTATTTGGTTAAGTCTTTGCAAAAACAAAATTTTTCAAAATATGGGACTGGCTTTTATTACAATGGGTGGTATTGTTGCTGCCATATGCTTTGTGATTTATCCATCCACATCACTTCCTTTTTATCCAATTTGGCATCCAGCATCGCTTCACAGTTTGTTTTATCATTGGCTGATGCTATATTGTGGAATAATGGTGTTAAAAACTAAGTTTTATGTGCCAAATATTAAGCATTTTTGGAATTATTTTTTATTAGTCACATTTTGCTGTATATTGGCAGAAATATTAAACATTCAACTTGGAACAAATTTTATGTTTATGGGGTATCCTTTTGCACTAGATTTTTTACAAGGAATTTTTGATTTTTCGCCAAACTTATATGCGTTTTTAGCATACCTAACGCAAAGTGTTGTAATATTTTTGGGTAGTTTTGTACTTTATAAATTGGCAGAATATTTTATAGCAAAACAAACCACTAGGAAAGAAAAACAAAAAAGTGTTTAATATTAAAAATTTTATGTTTAACTCTAATTTAATAGACACAAACTAATTTAAATGATATACTAAAATCAATATCAATCAATATCATATTTCTTGGAGGATATATGGAACAGGAAAAACAAAATTTAAAAAACAAAACTGATCAAAATTTAGCAATGTCTCAAATCAATCAAGGACAAAGAAAAGTACCACCTAAAATTCCACCTAAACCGATACCTAAAAATCCATCAAAATCATCAGATGTAACTACTACTAAATATGAACCTTTGGATAAGCCTAAACTTGATAAACTTGAGAATGTAGCAATAAGAACATCTATAGATGAAGGTAAAACTAATAAAGGAATAGGTCAGGTTGAGGCAAAATCGGCTCAAGTGGACAAAGTTGATAAGAGTAGCAATGTTGTTTCTATGCCACGGAATATAAAGAAACCAAATGAGACATTTTATACGGCAATTAGAATAATTGGGAATGTGTTATTTATTCCATTCTTTGTAATTATCCTATGTTCAACAATTTTGATGTTTAGTGCGAAGACTAGAAACGAAGTTCCTTCTCTTTTTGGGTATTCAGCGGTCAAAATATTAACTTCTAGTATGGAAGATGGTGAGGGTGAAGAGTTCCATCCGAACGATGTAGTTTTGGTTAAGGCATGTAATCCTGAAGATTTGGAGGTTGGAGATATTATTGCTTTTTATGAACCAATAATTGAGATTGATGAAAATAATTTATCTGAAGTAGAAACTATAGGAACAAAAGCAAATATATCAACAACATTCTTAAGTTTCTTTGGTGGTGGAGCAAGTAATGAATATCAGAGAGATGCCGCAAGAAATTATTCAAGAGTGATATTTCATAGGATTGTTGATATTGATAGTCCATCTAATGCGGCGGATGAATATGCAGATAAACTATTTTTCCAAACACAAGGTGATAGAAATGCAGAGCCAGATTCAGAATGGGTAATGGAAGATTATATTGTTGGCGTTTATATAAACACAAATGGTTTTGTTGGAAATCTTTTCCAATTCTGCACAACTACAGCAGGTATGATACTTTTGATAATTCTACCATCGCTTATTATAATTGCTTTTCTTGCTCTTGATATTTATGGTCAATCAAGACAACTTAAATATGAAAAACAATTTGAACAAGGTTCTGGTGAAGTGCAAGAACAAATTTTTAAGGACACGACCATATCTAAGAAAACCCAAAGTAACATTAAAAATAACAAACAAGTAAATAAAAAAGAGGAAATTTTAAAAGATATATTAGACGAGACAAATCCAGTAAATGACAAAACCGAAAAAAATGAAAATATATTAAATAAAACAGAGAAGAAAGAAACAACCACTATAAATAAAAATGGCGAAACACAACAAATTGGTCAGACAAAAGTCGAACATGTCAAACCAGACAATAAACAAAATGTCGAGCCTAAAAAACCAAATATTAAACAAAATATTGAGCTTAAAAAACAGGATATAAATATAAAAGCTGTGCCACAAAAACCAAATATTAATAAAAAACCGGAGTCTAAGAAATAAGGGAAAAAAGAAAAACCATAACCTGGTTTTTCTTTGTAATTATAGACAAAATGCTATAATAAATCAATTTATTATTGCGTACAGTTCTTTGGAAAAATACAATTTATTATTATATTTTCAATATATTTAATATCATCAACGCATCCATGTTTTATCCATTGAATTATTATAGCACTAATTCCATTTATATAATATGTAATCATATAATTTTGTGTGTTTTCATCTATGCCAAATCTTTTGAAGATTGGGTTAAATATGTGTCTATTGAGAGAGCTAAATCTTTCATCTGAACTCATAACCGCTTGATGTTTGACTGTAACTTGATAAACAATTTTGTTTTCTTTTATATAAGTTAAATATGGCGTCAAGTATTGCAGAGATATTAAAATCAACTGCTCTGTGGTGCACTCATTGATATTTTTAAATATATCTTTTGTTTTTTCATCAAAAAATGTCATAAATTTTTTGTCGATATTATTTATACATTCTGCAAGTAATTCATTTATATTTTCATAATGTAAGTAGAAAGTAGAGCGGTTTACACCCGCTTTGGCACAAATTTCTTTAATAGTTATAAACTCAAAGTCTTTCTTGTTTAAAAGTTCAATAAGTGCTTGATTCATTAAAAGAGCGGTATTAAAATACTTGCTCTCCGATTTATTCATACTTACTCCTTAAAATTATTCTTCTTCGCTTATTTCTTTTGCCAAACGCAAGATATCAGAACCATATTTATTTTTGCCATTTTGTAATAATTTTTTGTATATTGGATAGTTTACTGAGCATCCAATAATACCGATAATACCTACAATTATACCAATGATAAACATAACTGTTCCACTGCCAATTACATTCATACATAGGCACATACCTGTTCCTAAAATCAAAGCACTTAAAATCCCAAAGGAATATGCAAAGATGTTTGCTGGTGTTTTGGCTTTGGCATCGAGTTTTTTTAATTGTTTAACCTTAGTGGTTTCCTTCTTTGAATATTCGTTTGCAATTTGTTCTGCATAAATTTTGTCTGTATTCATATTAAACCTCCTTTATGATACACTGCTATTGTATCAAAGAATGTTTAAGTTTCACACAACACAAACTTCGAAGTTTGTTGATTTCAACTTTATATTATTAGAAAGTTATAATGTTTTCTCTTGTTTTAGAATTTCTTTTAATTGTTTTTCATATTTTTCCTTCGAAATGTAGCCTCTTCGTCTTTGATGTTTTAGCGCTTTTATTTGTGATTCTGCTTGTTTTGATAGTTTAATTTTTGGCTTTTTAATTTTTTTAGGTTTTATATAAACAATTTCTTCTTTGCCGTCATCTTTTTTGAAGGCGGTGATTATTAAAAGTATTCCTGTTATTATGTCTAAAAATATTGAAACTATTGAAAAAATTCTAAAAAATATCTTTTTTTCATGAAATTTTTCGCGTGTTTGTTTATATTTTCGTGGTATATAGTTAATAAAAAAACAAAAGTAAATTAAATAAATACAAAAATAAACTATGCTTATTATATCAACAGGTAGTGATATACCATACATATTTTGGAAAATAGCTGATAATTGGGCATAAAATATAAGATATAAAATTAACGAAGGTATAAAAACACAGGCAATAATTATTTGCCAAATTAAAAGTGCTTTTAAAATTGTCTTTTTGCTACCATAATTCATATATGTAAATTTATCACACCAAAAATATATTGTCAAAATATTGTACACATTTTATTCTTTGTGTTAAAATTATACTTAGGAGATATTATGAATAGAGTAGTAGTTATTACAGGCACATCAAGCGGAATAGGTAAGGCACTAAAGGAGAGATATATTAAAGATAATGATACTGTTGTCGAAATAAATAAGGAAGGTGAGTTTGACAATCAAACCAAATTTTATGCTGACCTAAGTGATGAAAATCTAATAAAAACAGCATTTGAAAATATTTCAAAAGTATATACAAATATTGATATTTTGATAAATTGTGCAGGTTATGCTGTTTTTGGTGCAACTGAACTTATTGATACAAACAAAGTTCGCAATATGTTTGAGGTGGACTATTTCGCGGTTGTTAATTGCGTCAAGTTTGCACTACCACTTATGAAAAAGGGTTCAAAAATTTATAATATAAGTTCGGCTTGTGCGCTATTTTCTGTTCCATTTCGCGGACATTATAGTGCGGTTAAAGCAGGTGTGATGATGCTTTCTTATGCACTTAGAATGGAATTAAAGGATAGTGGTATTGATGTTGTTTGTATTTGCCCAGGTGACATAAAAACAAACTTTTCAAAAAATAGAGATAAAACTCTTGAAACAAACGAAAGGTATAAAGACAGAATAGAAAATAGTAGTAAACAAATTGAAAAGCGTGAAAAAGGTCGTATGGATGTTAATGTCGCTGTGAATAAGATGTACAAAATTTTTAACAAGAAAAAACATAGACCAATGTATATTATTGGGGCATCTATGCGGACATTGTATTTTGTTTCAAGGTTTGTTCCACTAAGTTTAATTCTATATTTTACAAACAAAAATTTATAATAAAAAAATGTTGACAAAGTCAACAAAATATTGTAGCATACTTTTATGAAAAAAGTTGTTATAATTACTGGTGCTTCCAGTGGCATAGGGCTTGCAACAGCAAGTTTTCTTTCCAGCAAAGGATATAAAGTATATGGTATATCAAGGCGTGAATTTATCACGCCTGACTTTGTACATATTGCGTGTGATGTTACAGACTATGTCAAGATGTCACAAATATTTAGCGAAATTTATAATCATGAGGGACATATAGATGTTTTTGTAAACAATGCTGGCATTGGCATAAGCGGAGCAGTGGAATATTTAAAAGATGAAGAAGTTGAAAAGATTTTTTCTGTTAATACAAAGTCGGTTATTATGCTTTGCAGTTTAATCATTCCATATCTTAGAAAAAGTAAAGGTAAAATTATAAATATTTCATCGGTTGCTGCACCTATTGCAATACCTTTTCAATCATGCTACAGTGCGACTAAGGCATCAATAGAGGCATTTTCTTTGGCACTTTCAAATGAGGTAAAAAAGCAAAAGATAAAGGTTTGCTGTGTTCGTCCCGGCGATACAAAAACTGGTTTCACACAAAATAGACTTAAAACTGATGTTGAAAATGATGTCTATGGTGACAAAATTAAAAAAAGTGTACAAAAGATGGAAAAAGATGAACAAAATGGCAAGTCGCCATTAACTGTCGCAAAAGTGGTGTATAAAGTTGTAAAACGCAAAAATCCACCACCAGCAGTGACGGTAGGCGTGGGCTATAAATTCCTTTGCCTTTTAGCAAAGATTTTGCCAACACGTTTTGTCAACTTTATTGTTGGAAAATTATATTAAAGGAGTATTTTATGGATTTATTTAAAAAAACCGAAGGAAAACAAAATTTTGATTTAGCACAGGAGATGAATATCTACCCATATTTTCATACATTGTCCTCAGGGCAAGATACTGAAGTTATTATGGAAGGTAAGAATACTATTATGCTTGGCTCAAATAACTATCTTGGACTTACAAGTAACAAACGAGTAATTGATGCTGGCGTTGAGGCTTTAAAAAAATATGGGACAGGTTGTAGTGGTTCAAGATTTTTAAATGGAACGCTAGATATACATGTTGCACTTGAAAAAGAATTGGCAGAATTTCTACATAAAGAAAGTGCAATGACATTTTCAACAGGTTTTCAAAGTAATCTTGGCATAATTAGTGCAATTTGCGGGAGGAATGATGTTGTACTTTGCGATAAAGAAAACCATGCCAGCATTTATGATGCAATAAAATTAAGTTACGCAAGGATGCTTAGGTATAATCATAGTGATATGATTGACCTTGAAGAAAAACTTAAAACAATTCCAAAAGAAAATGGAATACTAATTGTTACAGATGGTGTATTTTCTATGAGTGGCGAAATTTGTAAATTGCCAGAAATTGTTGCACTTGCCAAAAAATATGGTGCAAGAGTTATGGTAGATGATGCACATGGACTAGGTGTACTTGGAGAACACGGCAGGGGAACTGCTGAGCATTTTGGGCTTGAAGATGATGTGGATATAATAATGGGAACTTTCTCAAAGTCACTTGCATCACTTGGTGGTTATATGGCATCTACAAAACGTGTGGTAGATTATGTCAAACATAATTCTAGGCCTTATATATTTTCCGCTAGCATAACACCATGTAGCGTTGCTACGGCTCGTGAGGCACTGAAAATTTTAAGAGAAAATCCAAGTATGGTTAAGTCACTTCAAGATATTTCAAAATATATGCGTGATGGACTTAAAAAACTTGGAGTAAAAATTATTGATAGTCAAACGCCGATTATACCTATTTATGTTTATGAAGACCAGAAGGCTTTTATAGCATGTAAACTTCTTCTAGAACGTGGTGTATATGTCAACCCTGTCGTTTCTCCAGCAACTCCAATTGGGCAAGCACTGCTTAGAACATCTTACACCGCCACACATACGCGTGAGCAAATGGATAGGGCAATGAAAGAAATAAAAGAAGTACTAGATATTTTGGAATGCTAATATATGTTTTTTAGTTGCCAAAATTGTACAAAATGCGGTATACTCTTTTGAAATGAATTAAAGGAGGATAATAATGAACAAATATAAAGGTACAAAAACAGAACAAAATTTAAAAGACGCTTTTGCTGGTGAAAGTCAAGCACGTAATAAATATACATATTTTGCGTCAGTAGCAAAAAAAGAAGGGTATGAGCAAATTGCTGAAATATTCCTAAAAACTGCAGACAATGAAAAAGAACATGCAAAGATGTGGTTTAAAGAACTCGGCGAATTAGGCGACACTCTTGCAAACCTTGATGCTGCGGCAAATGGTGAAAACTATGAATGGACAGATATGTATGACAATTTTGCAAAAGTTGCAGATGAAGAAGGTTTTCATGACCTTGCAGAAAAATTCCGTGGCGTTGCAGCAATAGAAAAGCGCCATGAAGAAAGATATCGTGCACTCCTTAGAAACATTGAAACCAAACAGGTTTTTGAGCGTAGCGAAGTTAAAGTTTGGGAATGTAGAAACTGTGGACACATTGTTGTTGGCACAAAAGCACCAGAAATTTGTCCAGTTTGTGCACATCCAAAGGCATATTTTGAACTTAGTGTAAACAATTATTAAATTTCATTTAAAAATAACCTTTTTATATAAAGGTTGTTTTTTTGAATATTGTTTCTTTTATGCCTCTAAATCAAGCAAATAATCTGTTGACACATTAAAAAGTTTTGCCAGTTTTACAAGTGCTATAATATCTGGCATACTTTTGCCTAGTTCCCAAAGTGATATTGTGTCTTGTGTGGTTTGCATCATTTGTGCAAGTTCGGACTGTGTTAAATTTTGTTCTTTCCTTAGTTCTCTAATAAGTGTACCGATGTTTAATTTTATTTCATCGGTCAAATTTTTTTCTATATTATTTTTGTTCATGTCAATATCATACGTTTTTTTTACATACTTTTGTACAAATACGAAACATTTGCGTACAGAATTTACAAAATTCGACAAATAAAGTCATATTATTCCAAAATATTTTTAAATTGTGACAATCTTATGTCACTATTTTTAATATAAAAGTAGAACATGTGTTCTAAAATTATAGGTGGCAATACAATTTTTGTATTATTTCATTGTATTATTTTGTATAAAAATGTAGATTTTTGTAAAAAATGTCACATAAAATTGACTTTGCCCCAAAGTCATTAGATAATATTTAGGACAATTGAAAAGGAGTAAATATGAATAATAATTGGAGCAAAACAGTTTTACAAGTTTATAGATATTTGCCAAGAATTACACGAACGTATGATAAATTAATTATGTCAAAAGCGTTAAATTCACAATTTACAAATAGTACAAATATAAATTTTTTTAGCACTGAGACGGTTGCTGATGCAATAATAAATTTATCACAAAGGAAAATCACACTTATAAATTTAAAATTACTTATAGAAAAGGCTTTAAAGAGCATAAAACCTTCACTTGCAAGATTATTGATTCTAAAATTTATTGATGGAAAACGTTGTATAGATCTGGCAGACAGACTTGGTATTTGCTTACGAACAGTTTTTAGAAAAATAAATACAGCACTTAATAGTTTTTCATTGGCTTTAAAAAGATTGGGTTATACTGAAGAAATAATTGAAAAAATGCTAATTAGTGAAAAATGGATAGCACAGGTACATAAACAATTTGCGAAGTCTGATTTAAGTCTTATTGAAAATGCTGATATCAAGGCAACCATTAAGTCATCTATTGTGTTGGACCTTAAGGTAAGTTCATTTTAATTGAAATAGTCACTATCAAGTTCATAATAATCACTATGTTTAAGTTTTGAAATTTTCTTTTTTCTTTTGTTTTTCTTTTTGGAGCTTTTTACTACATTTTGAGTTGCGATGGATGTAGGTTTAAATAAAAAGTAAATAATAAAAATGCATGGAAGGCAAACGAGTACTATAAGTATTATTTGCCACGGATTTGAAATAGAAAGATAATTGTCGCCACTTGTTTGTTCTCCAGTTGTGGTAGAAAAATTTGGTATTACATATTCAAACTCTTCAGTGTTTTGAACAATATTTGTTAAAAGATCACAAAGGGGAGAGTATATATATCCATACATTTCTTGGTTTTGCGATATATACTTACAATAATACCAAACGTTACCTTTGTATGAAATGGCTTCTTCGCCTTCGCAAGTGCCATAATACATAAGATTTGTTTCCAAAAATGGTATACTAGTAATAAGGTTGGTGGTTCCAAGTGTTTCATATGGTGAACTTCTAAGGTTTGCACCACTTGGAGTGAATACTCTAAAGGTGGCATTTGTAACATATGGATTGACAGGTGTTCCTTGAATACACGAAACTTCGCTTTTTAAAACAAAACCATATATATCGTTGTATTGTGCACGATAAAATAAATCATTTTCATCGCCAAGTAATAGCACAAAGTATGTGGCAGGGATTTCAAATATTCTATTTGTTTTATCTGAGGTAATCTCTGGTGTGGAATATAAATATATTCCTGATGCAAGTGCTCTACCATAATACACATTATCAGCAAAAGTTGTAGCACCAGGTGTGATGTTACAAAACACAAATAAAAGTGTTAAACAAAAAAAGGTGAGTTTTTTCATCTTTTTTATTATACCTTGTTTTTTATGTACAAGGCTGAACGAATTTAGCAAAAAATGTCTTTTTTAAGGAGAGAAAAATTGACAAATAAAGATATACTTTTTGAGATACAAAAAATAGACGAAGAATTGAAAAAGCGTATGCCTAATGAAAAACTAAAAAACTATAATAGTGGAGAGATTGTACACAAAAAACAGTTAGAATTTCATAAATGTCAAAAGCGCAATAGGTGGGTATTTGGGGGAAATCGTAGTGGTAAAACTGAGTGTGGTGCAGTGGAAATTGTTTGGCTTGCACGCGGTATACATCCTTTTAAAAAAAATAAGCCAAATATTGATGTTTGGGTTGTTTCTTTGTCTACGCAAGTTCAACGTGATGTGGCACAGGCAAAAGTACTTTCTTACCTAAATACAGCATGGATAGAAGATATTTGTATGCTAAGTGGAAGAAAAGATAGTCCACTTGGTGGAGTTATTGACTACCTCTTAATAAAAAATGTATTTGGCGGTGTGAGTAAAATTGGATTTAAAAGTTGTGACCAAGGCAGAGAAAAATTTCAAGGCACGAGTCTTGATTATGTTTGGTTTGATGAAGAGCCTCCATATGATATATATCAAGAGTGTAAGATGAGAGTTATGGACAAAAAAGGGGAAATTTTTGGAACTATGACTCCGCTAAAAGGACTTTCTTGGGTGTATGATGAAATATATCTCAACAAAAACAATGATGACAATATTTGGTACGAGCAAATGGAGTGGCTGGACAATCCATATTTAAATAAAGAAGAGATAGATAGTCTTACTGCATCACTTTCTGCGGACGAACTTGATGCAAGGCGCTATGGAAAGTTTATGGCAAGTGGAGGAATGGTTTATCCAGAATTTGATGAAAATGTAAATGTTATAGAACCATTTACTGTGCCATTTGAATGGTATGATAATATTTCAATTGATCCTGGTTTAAATAACCCATTATCTGCACATTGGTATGCTGTAGATTATGATAATAATATTTATGTAATTGCTGAACATTTTGAGGCAAAAAAAGGAATTGAATATCATGCTGATATGATAAAAAAAATTTGTGACAAATTACATTGGCCTAAAAGAAATGGGAAAATATATGCACTTATTGATAGTGCAGCAAACCAACGGACTCTAGCAAGTCAAAAAAGTGTAACCGAACTATTTTATGATTATGATATTTTAGTTAATCCTAATGTAAATAAAGATTTATTTAGCGGAATACAAAGAGTTAAAACTTATTTAAAAAATGCAAAAGGGGAAAGTAAACTTTTTATATTTAAAACTTGTATAAATTTAATACGAGAATTTAAATCATATTTTTGGGGAAATAGTGATGCACCTATAAAAAAAGACGATCATAGTCTTGATGAAATTAGATACTACATTATGTCACGACCAGAAAATGTAAAGCCTAAACCGCACAAATCAGAAATACAAAAAGATAAAGAAAGATTATATAAGAAAATTAAATACCATGGTAAAATGTATTAAAATACTTTGTAAAAATATTTTTCTGTGATATATTTAAATTGAATTATACATAATAAATTAAGGCAAAATATTATAAATTGGAGAAATATTTTGAAAAAGTTTTGTAAATTTTTTTGTTTGATTTTTGTCTTTGCACTTTGTTTTACACCAAGTGCTTTAAAAGTGGCAAATGCTGATGACGATTTTATTACCATAACTGATGCTGATGCGTTGGTCCAAATTGACCAAAATCCTAATGCTAATTATCGTTTGGAAAATGATATAAATCTAAATGGAGAACAATTTACTTCAATTCAGAATTTCACTGGAATCTTTGATGGGAATGGTCATACTATAAGCAATTTTGTTGTTTCTGCACAAAATGGGAATGTTGGTTTTTTTTCTAGTACAAGTGGAGCAAGGATTCAAAATGTTCAATTTCAAGATTTTACAGTTCAAGTTGAATCTACTACCGATAGCTATACTAGTAAAATTGGTGTTGTTGTAGGACTTGCTCAGAATACATTTTTTATGAATGTGTCTGTAGTGTCTAGTAACATAAGTGTGTCAACAAACAGTATACAATATATTGGCGGTTTGGTAGGACATGCTCAAAACGGAAGTAGATTGCAAAACATTTCTGTACAATGCAATATAACCACTACATCAACAGACAAAGTAAAATACATAGGTGGTGTTGTAGGATATTTTGACAATAGCCAGGCATTCGATATAATAATAAATGCTGGATTTACTCCAAATATTTCACAAAATACATACCAAGGGGGTGCATTTGGTAATATTTCGGGGAATAAGAGTGAAATTAAAAACATAGTTATAAATGCGACTGGAGAATTAACTAGTGTTTATGGTATTGCTGGAATAATATCCTATCCAAATGATGTCCCATCAAATGGTGCAATTAACTTTATATACACCACAATTGAAGGTGATTATTTTTCAAATATATCTATACTAAGTGATGCTTATACTCAAGGGAGTATTGCATTCAATGTTTTAGATATTATCGCACAAATAGTTCCTGCACGCAATCTTATGATTAGGTCGTTTTATACAACAACAACTTTTGACGGAAGGTATGCGTGGGATTTTAACGATATTTGGCAAATAGAGGAAACAATTACTTTGCCATATTTACAACATTTTTCATCTTTTACATATGAAATAGATGAAGAAAGATCATTTTCGTCTATGACACAAATTCCTAGTGTTGATGCAATTACAATTTTACCATTTACAAACACATTCACTTATGGCTCAAGTATAGTGATTTCAGGATATATTAATACAACACAGCAGATGAATATGTTTTTTGAAATTGCAGGACTTAGACAAGATAATGATGAAATATTCTCAAATCATAGTATTGTTGATATTATTCAGAATGAAGATGCAGAGATTCAAGAGATTGACGAAAATACTACAACTTACACCTTAAACAATAATACTATAACTCAAACTCAAGGAATTGTTAATAATAACTCAGGAACATGGTATAGGCTTAATAGTTCAAATATAAGGTGGGGTGTGTATGAGTCAAATGGTAGTATTGTAAATGTTTATGAGATAAACAATTGTACTGCACAAAATTCGGCAACATATTCTTTTATTATAGATGTTGTTGATTATAACCTGCTTATTCAAACAGAAGATGTTGTGCAAGGTCTTGTCGCTCGCGGAACACTTCAAAATTTACAACAAGAATATGTACAAGATACAATTTCTTATGGCGAGACATTAAGGTATGTAGCATCACCGAATAATGATTTTGGCTTTTTAGGCTGGGCAACCTCTTTGGAAGAAGATGCTGAAATTTTTAGTTCAAATTTAACTTTAACTATTGCTTTTAATGAAAGTCTATTTGACGAAGGTGGATTGTTTAATGGTGTGACTTTGGATACTGAAAATTCACTTTCTGTTTACGCTATGTTTACAAAAAATGTTTGTGATATAACTTTTGGTTTTTCAGTGAACGATGAAGTAACGACTGAGAATATTACAAATATTTATATTAATGGTATGAGAGTTGCTCCAAATGAAGATGGGACTATAACATATAAGCAGGCAATGAATATTCCAATTGTAATAACTTTTGATATGCCATCGGGATATGGATTTAAGTCTTGGTATAATCCAAATGGTGGAACACTTTCAATGTCAGAAAGCTTAACACTCAATGTCGGCGAAGAAGAAACTATGCAAATCATTTTAAACTTTACTAGCGATGATAATGCAACTGGTGGAATGGGCTATATTTGGTGGATAATAGGTGGTAGTGTAGCAGGCATACTTATTATTGGACTTGTGGTATTTTTAATTGTTAAAAAACGCAAAGATAATTCATATAAAAATATGTATTATTAAAATAAAATTGTCATAAACACTGGAAAAATAAAATAAATAATTTTAATATAAAAACGAAAAAGTCAAATAAAAAAATATTTGGCTTTTTTTGTATTTAATTTAAGGGGCAAAATATGGGAAAATCAAAAGTGCCCTCTTTTAAAGAAGTTGAAAGTGCACTTTTGAAAAAGGCACTCGGCTACGACCACGACGAAGTTGTTGAAGAATATACAGTTAACGAGGATGGAGAAGTTAAATTAACTAAAAAGAAAGTTATAACAAAGCATTTTTCGCCAGATATTCCAGCCGCAAAAATACTTTTAGAGGAGTTTAATAAAAATACAAATATTTATGAAAATATGACAGAAATAGAACTCCAAAAAGAAAAAAATAAATTGATTAAATTATTAAAAAAAGAGGGAAAAAATGGAAATTAAAAATTGTTTATTTAAAACAAAATGCGATATTTTGGGTTGTAAAAAACTAGCAGATTATCAAATTTTAAATAATGGAAAAAGCACTTTAAATACATGTAAAAATTGCACAAAAGATTTATATGATGCACTCGGCACAATATTTATTCCAAAACCAGTTACGCCACCTTTTAAAAAACAAAAAAAAATAGAGGTGAAAAATGGATAATCAGGAATTAGTAAGTGAAGTTTTAGAAGATTTTAAAAGGCGACAAAATGAAAGAAAACCCTATGAAGCAAATTGGCAACTAAACATGAATTTTTTAATGGGAAATCAATATTGTGAGGTGGGCTTTGGAGGAGAAGTTGAAGAATATGAAAAGCAATTTTTTTGGCAAGAACGTGAGGTCTATAACCATATAGCACCGACACTTGACATCAGACTTGCCAAACTTCAAAAAGTAAGACCTACAATGGCAGTTATGCCTTCAAGCACTGATGACAGTGATATAAAGACAGCAAAACTTTGTAAAAAAATTCTTAACTCAATTTATTCACGCTATGACATTTCAAATGTAATAAATGAAGCAACTAAGTGGAGCGAAGTTACTGGTACAAGTTTTTATAAGGTCATTTGGGATGACGGCAAAGGAGAAAAAATCGCTAATGTTGATAAGGAAGTTATTCATCTTGGAGATATAGACATTTCTGTTTGTAGCCCATTTGAAATTTATCCTGACAACACCTGTACACAAAAAATAGATGATTGTCAAAGCATAATTCATGCTAAAGCCTATCATGTTGATGAAATAAAAAGATTGTACAACATTGAAGTTAAAGGTGAAGATGTAAATGTATTTTCGCTTGACAACACACAACTTGGAGTGGGTGGACTTGGTTATAATAGTCTTTCAAGCAAAGTCATAAGCGGTGTTAAATCTAACCACGCCATAGTTATAGAAAAATATGTTAAGCCAACAGTAGATTATCCAAATGGTAGACTTATTATAGTTGTTGGTGAAACTTTGGTTTATGACGGAGAATTGCCTTTTATAAATCGTGCAAATGGGGAAAGAGGTTTCCCATTTATAAAACAAGAGTCCATTGAACAAACAGGTTGTTTTTGGGGGACAGGTATTGTAGATAGGTTGATACCTGTGCAAAGAGCATACAATGCGGTAAAAAATAGAAAACACGAATTTTTGAACAGAATTTCTATGGGTGTTCTTGCTGTGGAAGATGGTTCTGTTGATATAGATAATCTTGAAGAAGATGGACTTTCACCAGGAAAAATTCTTGTGTATAGACAAGGTTCAACAGCACCTAGATTTATGACATCAAACAGCGTACCAACAGATTTTGACCGCGAAGAAGAAGCACTACTTAGTGAATTTATGGTTATATCTGGAGTGTCAGATATCTTAAACAATTCAACAGCCTACACAAGCCTAAGCGGTGTGGCGCTTCAACTTTTGATTGAACAAGATGAATCAAGGCTTTCACCAACAACAGACAGAATAAAAGCGTGCATACGTGAACTTGGTGGACAAATACTTAGACTTTATAAACAATTTGCAACGCTTCCAAGACTTTTAAAAGTTATGGGTGACAATGGTGAAGTTGAAGTTATAAGTTTTATGTCTAGTGATATTTCAAGTGAAGATATTGTTTTTGAAACCGACACCGAACTTACAGAAAGTTTGGCACAAAGGCGTAGTATGGTATTTGACCTATTAGATGCGGGGCTTTTATCAGATGAAAACGGAAAACTTTCAAATCGTATGAGATTAAAAGCGCTTGACCTTTTGGGCTTTGGTATTTGGGAAAATGCTCAGGATATAAACGAATTACATACAAAAAAAGCCTCATCAGAAAATTTGGAACTTGCCAAAGGTAAAGATGCCAAAGTGTGTGAGATAGATAATCACGACCTTCATATAACTGAGCACATCTCGTATATGCTAAGCAATGAATATAAAAACCTAGTTTCTTCTAAGCCGAAAATAGAAGAAGCATTTTTAAAGCACATTCGCCAGCACAAGCAGATGAAAAAATTAGAAAGTAGTTTAAGTGAGGAATAAAAATGGAAAATGAAGTTTTAGAGGAACAACCATCACAACAAAGTCAGGCACAAAATGAAAGTGAGTCTGTTTCAAGTGATGGCTCCTTTGATTTGGGAAAATTTAAAGACCAACAGAGTTTACTTGAAGCCTATAACAATTTGCAGGCTGAGTTTACTCGAAAGTGTCAAAAGTTGTCTCAACTTGAAAAAGAGATGTCAAAGCCTAGTGTGCCAGTATATCAAACAAAAGATTGGCAACAAAAGGTGAGTGACTTCTTATCTACTCATGTTGAGGCAAAACAATTTGCAAGTGAAATCTCACAAAAGATTATTGAAAATCCGAATATTTATAGTGGAGATAATGCATTAAATCTTGCCTATGCAGATATTATTTCAAAAAAGTATAGACCAGAAAGCGAACTCATAAATGACGATAAATTTGTCAATGACTATGTGATAAATAACGAGCAAATTAAAAAGAAAGTGCTTGAAGATTATATAAGTGACCTTCGTAGCAATAAATTACCACCAATTCAGACTTCACATTCGGGGAAATATACATTTCCATCGCCAAAGGTGGCAAGCAGCCTTAGTGAAGCAAAAAAGTTGGTGGAAGATATGTTAAAAGCAAAATAGAAAGGAGAAAATTATGGTAACACTTCAAAGTGCAGAAAATGCACTTAAAACAGTTTATCTTGGAGTGGTTGCAAATCAACTTAATATAAATGCCAATCCACTTCTTGGTAAAATTAAACAGTCTACAAAAGATGTTTGGGGAAAAGAAGTAAGAAAACTTGCTCCATTTGGTATCAATGGGGGTATCGGTGCAGGAGCCGAAACCGATGCTCTTCCACAGGCAGCAGGAAACAATTATGTTCAGTTTGTTTCTGACCTTAAAAACTTGTATGGAAAAATTGAACTTTCAGATAAAGCAATTCGTGCTTCACAAAATAGTGTAGGTGCATTTGTAAATTTACTTAACGATGAAATGGAAGGCTTAATCAAGGCATCAAGTTTTAACTTTGGTCGTATGCTTTATGGAGATGGCAGTGGACTTTTGGCTACTATTGCAAGCATTGACTCAACCACAAAAACAATAATAACACTTGATAGCGTTAGAAATTTAATTGAAGGTATGGTTATAGATGTTTACAACGGCGAAACCAAAGTTACAAGTGGGCTTAGGATAAAGTATGTTGATAGAGTAAACAAAAAGATACATGTCACATCATACACAGAAACACTTGCAAAAGATTACACGCTTTATGTCCAAAATAGTAAAGGTTATGAAATTTCTGGTCTTGGAAAAATATTCTCAACAAGCGATACACTTTATGGTGTTTCACGAGAAGATTATCCATGGCTTGTTCCATACACACAAACTAAAGCAGGACAAATTAGTGATAGTATGATTCAAACTGCTATTGACTACCTTGAGGAAGTCACAGGTTCAACAATTAACTATATTTCTTGCTCAAGCAAAGTTAGAAGAATGTATCAAGAATATCTTGGTGCTTACAGAAGAAATATAGACATCATGGAACTCCAAGGCGGATACAAGGCTATTACATACAATGGGATTCCACTTGTTGCTGATAGATTTGTTGAAGATGATGCGATGTACTTACTCAACACTGATGATTTTACATTACATCAATTGTGTGATTGGAAATGGCTTGAAGGCGAAGACGGAAAAATTCTAAAACAAAATGCAGGCTATCCAACATACAGTGCAACACTTGTAAAATACGCTGAACTTGTGTGCGACAGACCAAATGGTCAAGCAAAGATTACAGGAATAACCTCTGTAACCGCAGATGCTGGTTCTAGCGAAAATCAAGCGTAAGATAGGTTAAAGACGAGCGTCTAAGCACATTTCGTTCTTTGCAAAATGTGCTATGGCGCAGTTTTTATAAAAAGGAGCGAAAATGCTTATTGAAATAAAAAATGACCCTTATTTTATTAGTCAAAGACTTAAAGATATCGACCAAAGTTACTACCTTGTATTTAATTGTATAAAGGGCAAGTATGAGGTGCATTCGTCAAAGCAAGTTGGATGCAGTTATTGTTTAACAAGTCCATACGAGGGGTTAGATGCAAGACTTCTTGAACTTGCCAGAAACACACGACGAGAAAACCTTAAGGAGTTAATAACTAAAATAGATGAAGAAAATGCAAAACTTGAAGCAAAAAACACAAAAAAATTGGAGGAAATATGTCAACTAAACAAGTATTAGAACTTACTGCAACATTTTTGGGGAAGGAAGAACTGTTAAATTGTTCTTATTTTACTGGGACTTCTGATGATATGACTGATGAACAAGAAAAAGAGTTGGATATGCTTCTTAGATGTTTAAATTTAGTGGTTAGTGATATTTCAACTGAGTATTTACCAATTTACCGAGAAAAAGATATTACTTTTACTGATGGGATAATGATGCTTAGTGATATAGATACTGACCTTTTTCAAATAGTCAGTTTAAAAGACCACTATGGCAATAATATAAGATTTAGAATTTTTGATAGTCACATATCTGCTAATGCCAACTATGCACACATAACATACACGGTTTTTGCAAAAAACTGTACGCTTAGCGGAGATATTGATGAATTTAGTGTAAAAATACCAGATAGAGTGCTAGCCTATGGCACTGCTATGGAGTATTGTTTTATAAGTTCACTTTTTGATGATGCACAAATTTGGGAATCAAGATATAAAAGTTCTTTGCTTACACTATCTTCAAAAAAGCATAGCGTTGTTATGCCAAAGCGGAGGTGGATGTAATGTTCTACTATAAGTCACTTTTAAAAAAGAATGTTACAGAATATAAAATAACATTTAGTTCTTTTGCTAGCGGTATGACAAGTGAAGTAGATGAAGGCATACTTTCGTACAAATACGCAAAACGTTGCTATAACTATCGTGTTGAAAATGGTGCCTTACGCGACGGTATTGGTTTTGAACCACTAAAACTTCCAATTAGCCGTGATGACCTTTCAAATGAGCGAACAATAATAATGGAACCAAATCAAAAAGTTGAAAAGATGTGGCTTTATACATACTATGACCAAGAAAATATGAGAACTGACTATCGAATACTGTACTATAATCGTGGTCAAATTAGGTGGATACCAATTTATTCTTTTGGACCATATAGCGGAATTTTGGCAAGCGTAATTTACAATACAAGTGTGCCAAATGCAATAAATTATCGTTTGAACGGTGAAGATTACATTATCTTTTCTTCTCCAACCGACGGTATGTGGAAGTATAATGCCAATAAAATGGCAGAGAAAGTTGAAAATGGTCCTTGCCTTGTATCAATGTGTTTGCATTACGAAAGGTTGTTTGCCATTTTGGAGGACGGCGAACGTCATAGACTCAGTTTTTCTGAAAGTCTTGACCCAACAAATTTCAACATAAGTCTTGATGAAGGTGGCTTTATAGATATGCAAGATGACCGCGGTAGGCTTATTAAAGTTGTTTCGTTTAATGACTATGTCTATGTGTTCCGCGAATTTGGAGTTGCACGTGTTTCCGCTTATGGTGACCAAACAACTTTTTCCGTCACTCAACTTTTTGCTTCAAGTTCAAAAATTTATGCAAATTCAATATCCGTATGTGGTGACATTATATTACTTCTTACTCGTGATGGGTTATATTCTTTCAATGGTACAACAACATCAAAAATAACACTCGGCATAGAGTCACTTATGGAAGGTATAGTAAATGAAAAATGCAGTAGCATTTACCATAATGGCAAATACTATTTGGCTCTTAAACTTAACTTTAACGATGATGAAAAAATAGGTTGCGAAGAGTACGAAGGTGGATATACCAACAATGCAATAATAGAACTTGATCTTAAAACTGGAGATATAAGCATAACGCGTGGGATAGATATTTGCTCTATGCTTTTGGTTGATGACGGCGATATATGTAAACTTCTTGCTTGCTTTAATGGCGAACACGAAAAAGATATTGCGCAGATGACTCATGACGGTTTGTTTTTTGGAACTCCACTTAAAAAATGTTGGGTTTCTCCAAAAAGCAATTTGGGTTATCCAACACAAATTAAACGGATAAAAGAGGTATTTATAAAAACAAAATCACCATGCAAAGTCAAAATTACAACAGAAAGTACAAGTAAAACTTTTTTACTAAAAGGTAGTGATATAACTCAAAGACTAAGACCAAACGTATTTGGTGAGCAAGTCGAAGTTTCATTTATTTCAGAGAGTGGCGATACCGACATTTCTTGTCCATATATTATCATGGGTGTAACATCATGATGGATGAAAAACTAATCAAATATTTCAACAAGCTTGAAAAACGCAAAAATTATTATAAAAATAGGAGAGTAAACGATGTATTCTTATACCTTTTCAAAAGATGATACGGATAAAGTAACACAAAAAACACAAGATTATTCAAATATGCTTGATGATTTTAAAAAAATTGATGACAAATATAATCTAACAACAGATAATGTAACTTTTGAAAAACAAACTTTTACCAAACCTAGTGACGAAGAAATTAAAACTTCGGCACAAAACAGCCTTAAAAATTACAAACAAACATCTCTTCAAAATATTGAAGATGATTACAATCAAAAAAGTAGTGATATATCTAATCAAATCGATGAATTGAAAAATAGTGCACAATCTCAAAAACAGGAAACAAAAGAACTATATTCATCACTTAAAAATGATGCATCAAATGATGCCTTAAAACGAGGTCTAGCACGTTCATCAATTGTCATCAATGTTTTAGATGCTTTTGACCAAAATATGATAGATGAAATCAATAAAATCAATGAAGAGATAGGTACAAAAGTAGAAAGTTTGAATAATCAAAAGTCACTTCTTAATGAACAACGACAAAGTG
>CALWOY010000076.1 GCA_944383255.1 uncultured Clostridia bacterium | reverse complement strand
ACATATCTATATCTTCCAATTTTAAGCGTTGATATAAAACTTGTACATTTTTAATCGTTACGCTATCATCATAACAAACTGGCTTCCAAGCATTTTCTTTAACACCCAAAATGTCTTTTAATTTTTGACAACCTTTTGGCATTATTGGACTATAAAGATTAGCCATATTTGCCATAAGATATAGACAATTTGACGTTATTTCATCAAACTTATCTTTATCGGTCTTAGCAAATGTCCATGGAGTGTTTGTATCATAATATTTATTTGCAAACTGGATATAGTCATACAACTTTGTACAAGCGGTTTTAAGTTCTCCTGCTTCAAAAAGTTTTCCTATTTCAGTGTAAGTATCACTTACATACTTAATAATATCCTTATTTAAATTAACTTTAGGCAATTTACCTTCAAACTTTTTCTCCAAAAATGCCAAATTACGATTAGCAAAGTTGCCAAATCCGCCAACTATATGCTTGTTGTGAATAAGTACAAAATCTTCTAAACTAAATGAACAGTCTTTTCTTTCGGGATTATTGAATATAAAGAAATATCTAATACTATCTGGGTCAAAGTTTGCCAAAAGTGTATTGACGGTTATAAGATTTCCTTTACTTTTACTCATTTTGTCGTTATTCAAATTTACATATTCACAAGATACGATTTTTTGTGGCTTATTAAGGCCTTCATCTATAGCATCAAGTAATGCTGGCAAAATTATTGTATGAAAAACTATATTGTCTTTGCCATGAACATAGTAAGAAATAGTATCCGTTGATTTTAAAAAGTCAGGATATTCAATACATTTTTCTTCACAAGCCGTTTCACATGTCGTCAAATAGCCAAGGACAGCATCTATCCAAACATAAACACGTTTGTCTTTATATCCATCAAAAGGAAGTTCAATACCCCAATCAAGTGCACGAGTAATTGCTCTATCAACTAAACCTTGGTTCAAATATTTTTGAGTTTCATTTATTGCCGTTGGTCTCCAACTTTGCTTATTTTTATCAAGATAAATTTTTATAATATCTTCAAATGCTGACAATTTAAAATAAAGGTTTGTATCTTCTTTTAAAATGGTTTCGGTACCACATATCTTACAAGTTTTATCTTTAAGCATTTCTGGAGTAAGTGATGTCAAACATTTATCACACTGGTCTCCGTTTGCTTCACTTCCACAAACTGGACAAATACCTTTTATCTCTCTATCTACAACAAACTTTTGGCATTTTGGACAATAGTCATTAAGTTCGGTTTTTTCAAACAAAAAGCCTTTTTTATTTATGTCTTTTAAAATATTTTGAACATTTGCCTTATGCTTTAAAGTCATGGTGTTTGAGTAAACATCATATGTGAACAAAAGGTCATTAAAATTTTTTGAGAACTCTTCATGATAATGTTTCGCAATGTATTCTGGAGATACCCCCAAACTTTGTGCCCTTTGCGTAATTGGCGTTCCATGACAATCTGAACCTGAAACATAGATTACATTTTCTCCGTCCATTCTAAAATATCGTGCAAGAATATCACCTGGAAGAAGTGCTGCTAGGTGCCCTATGTGCATTGAATTATTTGCGTATGGCCATGCGCCACCAATAAAAACATTTTTCATTTTTTCTCCACTTACATCAAAAAAATATGCAAATAAGCATACTTTTAAGATTAACCTTGATAAATTATCAAACTTACGAAATACAATATAATGCAAACTGCCATGATTGAAATAAGTGCGATTGTTGCTCGAGAAAGCCTTACATTTCTAGATTCTCCTTTATTTTGAGCGTAATAACTTTCTTGACCAACACTACCACTAAGTGCATTACTGCCATCTTCGTTCGAATTTGATTGCATTAAAGTTGTAACAATAAGCATAATAGCACAAAGAACAGTTATGCTAATCAAAACTATTCTAGCGATTGGGAAAGATGACACTACCCAGTCTGGTGCAAGTGATGTTAAAATTTGTGATAAATATTTCATTTTGTCTCCTTTACTTAAAATCCATATATACTAAACAGTACTATAATACCTGAAACAATTATAAAAAGCAAAACATTTACAAATTTTATTTTAGGTTTATTACCTTTATTTGAAATATTTTTTATAAATGCAATTACTATAAGCATATCAAATATAGCAAGCAAAGCGACAATGGAAATTTTTAACGCATTGTTCATTGTTGCAATTCCAGTAATTATGTCATTAAAAAATTTTTCCATAATTGCACTCCTTTCCAGATAATATTTCTTGATATAATAACATATTCTAATAAACAAGTCAAGATTTTAATTCTTTGCTTATATATTTAAGTGCAATTTCAAATATATCTTTTACATCATCGCTGGCATAGGAATAAAAAATTTCCTTACCTCTTTTCTCGCATTTTACAAACCCAGCATCTTTCAATATTCTTAACTGATGGGACACTGCACTTTTAGTCATATTTAAAATTGAAGACAAGTCACTTACACAAATTTCATTTTGGTCAAGCACACTTAATATACTAATTCTTGTATTGTCACTAAGAATATGAAAAAAATCAGCAAGTTTTAAAAGCAATGGATTTTGATTAAATCCCCTTTTAAACATTTTTACAATATCTTCATGTAAAATTCTACAATCACAACCCTTTTCAACTTTTCCCATTTGTATACACCTCAATTGAATAAATATTCAATTATATTATATGATATCCTGTATAAAAAGTCAATAAAATTTTTGAATATTACAAAGATTTTTTCGCACAATAATATCAGTAAAAAGGAGAAGAAAATGATAGTTATAAATTATATTGCCTTTATACTCTTAGCCATCGGCGGTCTAAATTGGGGACTTATTGGGCTATTCAATTTTAATTTAGTCACTGCAATTTTTGGTTCAGAAAGAAGTATCGGAACCCGCATAATTTATATTTTAGTATTTATTGCTATGCTTTGACTAATATTTTCTATCATCTATAGCAACGGCTACATCTTGTTTAGAAATTTATAAAAATCACAAAAAAACGGGCTTTTTGAAGAAAAACAACTTCATAAACCCATTTTTTTAATATTCAAAAGATTTTACAGTGTTATTTTGTGATGTTTCGATTTCGTTGATTAACTCATCTATTATTTTTAATGCCCTTCTAGGTTTCGCACCACTTTTGGCTTTCCAAAGTTGTTGGTAAATTTCTTGTCTCCCTTTTTGCGATGAAAGTTTTATTTCGACATCATGTTCACCATCAATAAGATTTTTGTGTGAAGACATCCAGTTTACTGCACTTTCTCTATCGTATACCCATAATACACGATTGATTGCTTGTTCAATCGTCTTAATGTTAGGTTTAAATGGCACCTCTCTTTTATCGATAATATGATTGCTGTATAGGTTTTTTAAAATGGCCATATTTCTAACAATTGGCATGCCCTCACCGAATGCTTTAATTTCCGCAATTCTTAATTCCTCATGAGAGATGTTGGCAAAGTCTATTTCAAATCCCGCTCTTCTGGCAAGTTCTGTTAAAAAAATTTTCTTTGTCCTTCCATTCCCCTCTCTAAAAGGATGAAGGAAATTTAGTTCATTTGCATAATAACTAAAAAGTTCCACAAATTCCATTTCTGTCAATTGATTTAAATATTCATCTTTTGCCAAATTATTAAAAAGTTCATCACTTCCAAAGGATAAGAAATCTACATTAAAAAAGAAACTTTCGCCTTTAATAATATTTGTAGTTCTATACTCACCCGCCCAAGGATAAACATCACCAAAAAGCGTTTTATGTATAAAACAAAGTGTTTTTGCATTTAATGGCATATTCTTTAGTTTACCACTACTTAAAAGTTCCATCGCACGAAGAGAAGAGATTTTGGCATCCATTTTTTTACACTCTTCAGCGTCGACTATTCCAAGTTTATTATCAAGATAGGGCAATTTGGCTTTTTGCTCATCCGCTGCGATATCGTATTTTAACATTTTTTACTACCTTTTTTTTCTAAAATTTTTCTGATTTCTGTATCAGCATTACCATGGATTGCTATTCTTTCTAGTGCCTTTTTATCTTCTTCAGACAAAATATAGCCTTCACTGCCCCATATGGTTTCAATTTGTTTTATATACTTTTGTTGTTCCTCTGTCATTTTTAACCTCTCTTTGATAATATCACACAATTAGTATTGCGTCAATGTTATATATTGTCAAAATTTACGCAATATAACAATATGAAAAAAATCTTACTCTATTTAAGTGCTTTTGTTCCATTATATATATTAGTGATAATCAAAATTTTAATTGATATAATTTTTTTTAATCTTTCGTTTAACTTTTTAAATACTTTCACCATTATATTATTTTCGGTTTTAATTGCACTTGGAGGATATGGGGCAAATATGGCAATTAAGCATGAAACGACGCCTAAAACCATGGTTAAAATAGTAAACGCAACCAATATTACAGAAAAATATTTCTTGGGCTATTTTTCTTTATTTGTATTGTTTGCCCTAAGTTATGAATTGGAAAAAGTTAGTATGTTTGTTGTTTTTGTACTGGTTATTATATTAATTGGTATAGTATATGTTAAAAATGACCTATTTTATATAAACCCATTTTTAAATATTTTAGGTTACAACTTTTATGATATTACATTTATAAACTTAGATAACAATAAAGGTGAACAAAAAGCCAAGTTTTTCTATAAAGGCAACATAGAAAATATAGACCAACCTTATGTTGCATATTTAAGCCATGAAAATTTCAGTATGCTAGAAAAATAGTTTAAAAAAATCACACGTGCAAATATGCACATATTATGATATAGTAAAGTAAGGTTGGTTGCCATGGAATTAAAAAATAAGATTTTTGAGCAGTTT
>CALWOY010000075.1 GCA_944383255.1 uncultured Clostridia bacterium | reverse complement strand
TCAAATAAAACCACTTGAAAAAGAGCAAATAGTAAATTTTTTAAAAGTATATGCAAGAAAACAATTTGATAACAAAACAGATAAAAACGAGTTCTTTAACAATTTCATTTTGAAAGTATTACTTTATGACGATAAAATTACAATAGTTTATAACACAAGTCTTAACCCAGCAGAAGAAATATATTCCCGTTCAAATGACAATGATGATGACAATAATTGTAATGACAATGGAACGACAATTTACAAGAAAGAAGTAGAAATTTCAGACGATGAAAATAAAAAATTGCCGTTTGAGTTCAAACGACAATTGTTTGGCGGAGAAGGAGGGATTTGAACCCTCGCGCCCTTTTACAAGCCTACTCCCTTAGCAGGGGAGCCCCTTCGACCTCTTGGGTACTTCTCCATAAAATATTATCCGATAATTAGACGAGTAGATATAGACTTATGCAGTTTATCATACTATTTCAAGACTGTCAATTATTTTTAAAACTAATTTTATTTCTGTATTAGGAATAATTTCTATGTGATTTTTTACTCATAATATGACTATTGACAATTTCATATACATATTGTAATATATTAGTAGTATTGGAGGGTAATTATGGATTTAGGAACAATTTTTGCAATATTGGTTTTAGGCATGCTGATCTTTTTACCTTTTGTATTTATTTTTCACCCAAGAGTTAAAAACAAACTAAAGGTTGATGATTCAGATAATATTTCTAAAGATGATAACAAAGATTTCTCTGATTGAATCTTGAACTCATTTTTATTTTTGTATAAACTAAGTGTGTTTAATTAACTTCTTGTCTGTCAAGAAGTTTTTTATTATTGTATAAAACAATTTACTTTTTCTTTCCATTGTGATATTATCTAAATAACGCAAAAAGATTTTGCAAATTCTTTTAGTTTAATAACTGGCGGAAGGTGGCTACCTTTCGCCACAAAGGAGATATATGTTAGAACTTATAGATATTTGTTATGCCACAAATGGTAAACAAATTTTGGATAATATCAATCTTAAATTTAGTGATGAGATTGCGGTAATTACAGGTGCAAATGGTGCAGGCAAGTCCACACTTGCAAAAATTGTCATGGGAATTTTAAAGCCAACCAGTGGCAAAATTTTATATAATGGTCAGGATATAACAGACTTTTCAATAACCGAGCGTGCAAAAATGAGCATTGCTTTTGCATTCCAACAACCTGTAAAGTTTAAAGGTTTAAGGGTAATGGATATGCTAAGGCTTGCTTCAAAACAAAAAAATGCATCATTAAATGCTTATCTTGGTGATGTTGGTCTTTGTGCAAAGGACTATTTAACGCGAGAACTTTCAGGAGAACTTAGCGGAGGAGAGTTAAAACGTATAGAGATTGCAAGCGTGCTTGCACGAAAGGCGAAAGTCACTATTTTTGATGAGCCAGAGGCGGGCATTGACCTTTGGAGTTTTACAAATCTTGTTCAAACATTTAGAAATTTTCAAAACTCCACTCAAGGTACAATGATAATAATTTCGCATCAAGAAAAGATGATAGAACTGGCAGATAAAATTATTGTTTTAAATAGCGGAAAAGTTGAAAAAATTGGCAAAAAAGATGAAATAATGCCTACACTTTCAATAAAATCATGCAATGGCTGTGGAGGTAACAGATGAAACAAGATGAACTTTTAAATATTGTAACCGATAATGCTACTTTCAGCGGTGCATATAACATCCGTGTTAATGGTAAACTTTTTGATAGGCAAACAAACGAACAAGTCAATATTGTTTCAAAAAAAGATAATAGCGGTATAGATATTTATATAAAAGACGGAACAGTTGGGCAAACCATAGGGATACCTGTTGTTCTCACAAGTGGAGATATAACCGAAACAGTTTTAAACGATTTTCACATAGGCAAAAATTGCGACGTTACAATAATAGCAGGTTGCGGGATAGAAAATTGTTCCAGTTGCACCAGTCAGCACGACGGTATTCATACTTTTTATGTTGGAGAAAATAGTAAAATAAAATATATTGAGCGTCATTATGGACATGGCGAGGGTAGTGGTCAAAAAGTTATGAACCCAGAAACTGTCATAAATATGGAAAAAAATAGTAAAATGGAGATGATAACCACACAAATTGAGGGTGTTGACAGCACAATAAGAAAGACCATGGCCACTTTAAAAGATGGAGCCAACCTTACCATCACTGAAAAAGTGCTTACAAGCGGTGACCAAAAAGCGACTAGTATTTTTGATGTCAACTTAAATGGCAAAAACTCCAAGGCAAAACTTGTGTCAAGGGTAGTTGCAAAAGATAATTCTCATCAAGACTTTTTTTCAGATGTAAAGGGAAACAATGATTGCTACGCACACATTGAATGTGATGCAATAATTGTAAATAATGCCAAAGTTGGTTCAACGCCAAAAATTGTTGCAAATCATCCAGACGCTTCGCTTGTTCATGAGGCTACTATAGGAAAAATTGCAGGAGAGCAACTTTTAAAACTCTTATCACTCGGCTTAGACGAGAAAGAGGCGGAGGATGTAATTATTCAAGGCTTTTTAAAATAAAACGCAAAATTGTGGGCAAATACTTTGTTTCTGCAACGCCGGTCTAGACAGTCATTTGATATATCCATCTGTGAATCTTTTAAAAAAAACTTTCCGAATAATAAGAAAGTTTTTTTTACTAAATTTTATTTATAAAGTGGAGTTAATTCCAAAACTCCATTGTTTTTGCAATTACAATTGCAATTGCTACAAACGCAACTACTACAGTTGGCAGCCATTACACCAGAATCTTTTTTTAAACAGTTTATTTTTTTAAAATCAAGAATTATCATTTTTCACCTCACTTATATATACTTTATAACATTTCTTTATCAGCCAGTCAACTAATTTTTTATAGAAAATACAAGATGTTTTATCTAATTTTTGTTGATCTCCTTCTAGCACCAATGCTTGTAGTGGACAGCCACCACCGCAAACGAATAATGCCTCACAATTTTGACATTCTTGATTTTGAATAGTATACATATGGTTCCATTTATCATTTATTGGATTATTCAAAATATCAGGAATTGAAGAAATGTTAATATTCCCACATACATTATCTTTTGAACGTTGATCTCCTTGACAAATACACACATCCCCATTTGGTTGCACTGTAATTTGATTTAAGCCTACAGCACCACAACTTTGAAATTTGAATATATTATCTATAAAAAGATTAATATGATCAAGAATTCTTCCTTCTTTAATATTTAATTTATTTAGTCTGTCATAACTTTTTAAAATAAATTTACTCATTTTTTTGTAAAATTTATCAGCATGTGAGTCTTGCTTTGAAAAATGAAATAAGTTCCAAAAAACATTATTTATGCCTAATTCTTTAAAATCTTTTAAAACTTTATGACCGTGATTAACGACTGCTTTTGTTGCGGTTGCGGAAACGCAATAAGGACAATTGGTTTCATTTAATAATTTTATTTTGTCTTTAACTACATTATAAACACTTTCGTTAGAATATTTAAATATCCTATTTTTATCATTGATTTTCTTAGGTCCGTCTAATGATAATCCAACACCAACATTATTATTTTTAAAAAATTCGCAAATTTCTTTTGTCAATAATGTTCCATTAGTTAATACAGTAACTTTTAGTGACTGACTATAATTTCTAATCATTTTTATTGCTTTTGAAAGCAAGTTATTGTTTATAAGTGGTTCTCCGCCATAAAAAATAATTTGTGCTTCATCGATACAATTTTTTACTTCATTCAAAAATTTACTTATTGCAATTGTGCAAGTTTCTTCTGTCATAATTTCTCTACATTTTGTATTATTAGGATTATTTTCTACAAAACAATATTTACATGCGAGATTACAATTAGTAGTTAAAATTAAATACATTATTCTTATTTTTTTTGAATGATTTATAATTGCAGTTCTTAATTTATCAAATGCAATTTCGTCATCGTTTTGATCGTTAATAACAATTCCAAATTCCTTTAATTTATTTATGTTATTTAATTGATCAAATTTTTCTTTAATGAGAAGTTTAAGCTCTTTATGATTTAAAAAAACCAATTGCATTGTCAATGAATTAAATACAGCATAAGTGTTTATTTTTATTTTTTTTACTTTTGTGAATTTAGAAATCATATTTTTCTCCATATTTTTATAATAAAATCAAATGTTATATCCATATTATCTATTTTATCAAGTTTTTCTTTATCGTTTTGAGATGTTTTGAAAGCATAGGGGGTCATATCGAATAATTGTATTAAATCGTTGTGACCTATATTTTGCTTATATGTCAGTTGATGTTCAGAAATACATTGGGTATCAAATTTTTTAACATCTGTTCTATTATAATGCAATTCGTTATATAAACATTTTTTAAGTTCAACAAGGTGTAGTTTGCCAGGTATAACTTCAACTATAATACCTTTGTGCTTTAAAACTCGCATAAATTCATCATTTGCCTTTGGTGCAAAAATATTTAAAATACAATCTATTGAATTTTCCTTTATTGGTAAGTTAAATATAGAAGCCACTATAAATCGTATATCTTGGTATTTTTTTGCAGCGATTTTTATAGCATGTTTTGATATATCTATTCCTATTTTTTGTGAGCCACAATCAATATTTGAAAGGTAAAAACCTGTACCACATCCAGCATCTAGTATAATGCTATTTGAGTCACAAAACACTTTGGTTATATTTGAAATTTCTTTTGCTAGTGGAAAGTAATAGCCTTTATTTAAAAAATTCTGTCTTGCGACAACAGTCTCTTTATTATCTCCAGGGTCGTTAGTCTTTTTTTGATTTACAAGTAGTAGATTTATATATCCTTCCTTAGATATATCAAAACAATGTCTAAGGTTGCATGACAGAGAATGCAGATTTTGTGTTAGGTTATTTTTGCAAATAGGGCATATCAAAATATTTTCTTTCATATTTTTATTATATTCCTGATAACACACTGTGTCAAATAAAAAATTGTTACCAAAGTAGGTAACGATTTTTTATATTTTGGTGATCCCAAGCAGAATCGAACTGCTCACTCCGCCGTGAAAGGGCGGTGTCTTAACCGATTGACCATGGGACCATATATGGTGGCGATGAGTAGGCTCGAACCACTGACCTTGCGGGTATGAAC
>CALWOY010000074.1 GCA_944383255.1 uncultured Clostridia bacterium | reverse complement strand
GTTTGATAGTATTTGTAATTGGCTAAGAAATCTATTTGGAGGCTAATTTGCAAGAAAGTGAATTTACACTACATAGTTTACGAAAGAGGATATCGGCTTTTATAATAGCGATATCCCTTTTATTTATAGCACTAATTGTGAGATTATTTTTTGTCAGTACACTTGATAGCCAAAGGCTTCAAAATATGGCACTTTCTCAGTGGACAAGAGATCTTCCAATAACGGCAGAGAGGGGAAAAATTTATGATACAAGCGGAGCCACACTCGCAGTTTCTTTTACAACTTACGATGTATATCTTCGTGGTAGGGAGATCAAAGATGCTAGCAAAGTTGCGCAATTTTTGTCCAAAAAACTCAATATGAGTTATGACCTTATTTATTCAAAAGCGACAATAACCAATGTTTCCGAAGTGTTAGTCAAACTTCAAGTTGATAGTGATACTGCAAAAAGTATTGCACTTGAAAATATAAGTGGTATATTTTTATCTGAAAGTATAGAAAGATATTATCCATATGGTAACCTTTTAACTCAAATACTAGGGTATACAACCATAGATAATGTTGGTCAAGCGGGTATTGAAGCATATTTTAATAATGTGCTATCAGGACAAGATGGTTACTTTTTGGTTCAAAGTGACCTTCAAGGTAAAGAAATAGATAATTCACTAAGAACATATGTAGATAGTGTTGCTGGAGATAATATAACTCTGACAATAGATGTGAATATACAAAGCATAGTTGAAAGTGTATTAGAAAAAGTTATGGTAGAACAACAAGCCAAAAGTGCGTCTTGCATAATTATGGATGCCACAACTGGTGAAATTGTAGCAAGTAGTAGTAAACCAAGTTTTGATTTGAATGATATACCAAGAGATGATACGGCAAGTTTACTTGATATGTCGAGAAATAGACTTGTTGTAGATGTCTATGAACCGGGTTCAACATTCAAAATACTAACAATGGCATCAGCACTTGAAAGTGGGAATGCACACCTTAGCGACCATTTCTATTGTGGTGGAAGTGCCACGGTTGATGGACAAAGAATAAGATGTTGGAAAACTATTGGTCATGGCTCAATTGATTTAACTCAAGGGCTTGTAAATTCGTGCAACTGCGTTTTTATGGCACTTAGTCAGAGAATGGGTGTAGATGTTTTCTATGACTATTTACAAAGTTTTGGGTTAGGTAGTGCAACTGGAGTTCAAATTGCATCGGAAAGTAGTGGTATACTTATGAATAAACAAAATGTTAAAAATGTTGACCTTGCACGCATAGGTTTTGGTCAAGCGGTGGCAGTAACTCCGCTTCAGCTTGTAACGGCAGTGTGTAGTGCAGTAAATGGTGGAAAACTTTATGTTCCAAGCATAATAAAACGTATAACATCAAGTGATGGTGTGAATAAATATATCTTTGAACCAGTATTAAAAAATACAACAATATCTCAGAGTACTTCAAACACCTTAAATGAAATGCTAAAAAAAGTTGTAAATAAAACTGAAGAATACAGTTTTATACCTGGCTATGATGTGGGTGGTAAAACAGGTACAGCACAAAAGTATGAAAATGGCACTATTGCGCGTGGTAAATATGTATCAAGTTTCATAGGCACATATCCTGCATCAAATCCAAAATATGTGATGTTGTTTTTGGTAGATGAACCAGGAGCGGGTGCATACTATGGTAGTATTGTTGCAGCACCTTATGGAAAGGAAATTTTAGCAAATATTATAGAGTATTTAGGTGATGAAAAAATGACTGATGTGGAAACGAAATATGCCACAATGCCCGATGTTGTTGGAAAAAGTTTAACAGAGGCAATAAAGATGTTAAATAATCTTGGCATAAGTTATGAAATTGATGGTGACGGCGGAACTGTTGAAAGACAACTTCCACCAGCAGGAACTAATATAGATTTAAACTCAACTGTTGTGCTTATCACTAACTAAGTAATAAAAACAAAACAATAAAATTAAAAAAATAAAGGAAATACCTATCTTGTGTCGAATAATGTAATTGTAGCAAAAAGCATCTGACGCATAAGAGGTATTTTTTTTGAATAACGGTTTTGACGAAACTTTTATACAACAATTAAAGGACAAAAATGATATCGTGACAGTCATGTCGCGCTATTTAACGTTAACTCAAAAAGGAAAAAACTTTTGGGCATGCTGTCCATTCCACAATGAACGTACGCCGTCAATGTGCGTAAATCCCTATGAGCAATACTATCACTGCTTTGGATGTAAGGAGCATGGAGATGTAATAACTTTTATACAAAAAATGGAAAGTTGTGACTTTATGTCCGCTGTTGAAATTCTTGCAAAAAATGCTGGAATGGAAGTTCCCACTTTCAGAACTGATGAAAATGTACAAAAACGCAAAAAACAAAAAGAAGCAGTATTAAACATCTTGGCGAATAGTGCAAAACACTATGAACAAAACCTTTATGAAAAAACTGCAAAACGTGCACAAGATTATGTCAAGAGTAGAAAATTTACTCGCACTTCACTTCAAGAGTTTCATATTGGTTACAGTAAAAATTGGACAGATATAGTACAATTTCTAAAATCTAAAGGATTTTCTTATGAAGATATGGTGGCATCTGGTGTTGTTGAATACAAGGACCACTACTTTGATACCTTTGGAGAACGACTAATTTTTCCTATCTATAACATTATGGATGAGTGTGTTGGTTTTAGTGCACGAAGTTTGGTACCAACTGATTACGCCAAATACAAAAATTCGCCAAATAATATTGTTTTTGATAAAAGTAAAATAATGTTTGGTATGAACTTTTTGAAAAAACTGAAACAACAGCACAACTTGGATTATATCATTATTGTTGAAGGGCAAATGGATGTTGTTGCACTTCATCAAGCAGGTTATAAAAACTGTGTAGCCTGCCTTGGAACTGCACTTACACCTTATCATGCTAAACAATTAAAGTATCTTTGTGACAATGTAATAGTTTCACTTGACGGCGATAGTGCTGGTCAAAATGCCACAGTTAAAACTATAGATGCCTTGGTAAAAGGTGGGCTTAATGTCAAAGCCATAAAAATTCCTGAAAAGAAAGATCCAGATGAATACATAAAAGCCTATGGAAAAGAAGCCTATCAAAACCTTCTTAATGAAGCACTAGACCATGTTGTGTTTAAAATATATCATAAATTGGAACAATATGATTTAAGTAAGATAGACCAAAAAGCAAAATTTGTAAATACCGCAATATCTATAGTTAATGAACTTCAAACAAGCAGTGAAAAACAACTTTATCTTGATGTTATAAAAAAACTCACCGATGTACCAATCGATGTTTTAAAGCGTGATTTAACAACTTCACAAGATGTAGTAAAAACTGAAGAACAAAAAATTGATTATTTTGAAAACGCGGTTTTAAAATCGGTTAAATTTGTGCTAGCAAGCCTATGTTTTAAAAAAGACTATGCAAACTTTAATTTTGACCTTTCTAAATATTTGCAAAATCCGTCTTTTAAAAACCTTTATGAAACATTAAAACAATATCATAATGAAAACAAACCATTTAGAATTAGTAATCTTTATGATAATGATGAAAAAATTGACGAAGCACTTGGCGAAATACTAGATTACAATTTTGAAGATATAAATGACCCAGATAAATATTTTAAGGAATGTATTTGGAAAATTAGGGAAAATTATTTAAAAAACAAAAGTAAGGAATTAACAAAAAAACTAGAGAGTTGTACGCAAGAGGAAAAAGCCGAAATATATAAAGAAATAAGTTTAGTACAAAAAAAACTAAGGGAAAAAATTTTGGAGGATTAAATTTTGAGAGATAAAATAGAACAAGAGTTAGTAAAATTACTTGAAATAGGTACAAAAAAAAGTTCTTTAAATGAAGAGGACATTTATTTTAGACTTCTTAAATATGAAGCATCTGCTGAAGAAATTCAAGATATTTTAAAAGCACTTGAAAATGCTAACATAAAAATAATTAAGGCTGAGAACCCTGAAGTTGAAAAGGAAAACTTTGATGAACTTGTAAGTCAAGTCAGTGATGACCCAGTGAAGATGTATTTAAAAGACATAGGTAAAGTACCGCTTTTAACAAGTGAAGAAGAAATCGATCTTGCAAAACGTATGCTAAATGGAGATGAATATGCAAAGGCAAAACTCTCAGAGGCAAACTTAAGACTTGTTGTAAGCATTGCAAAAAGATATTCTGGCAGAACCAGTATGCAATTTTTAGATCTTATTCAAGAAGGTAATATTGGGCTTTTAAAAGCGGTTGAAAAATTTGACTACACAAAAGGTTTTAGATTTTCAACATATGCAACTTGGTGGATTCGTCAGTCCATTACTCGTGCTATGGCTGATCAAGCAAGGACAATCAGAATTCCAGTGCATATGGTAGAAACAATTCATAAACTTACGCGTGTAAAAAGGCAACTCCTTCAAGAACTTGGTCGTGACCCAACCCAAGAAGAAATTGCTAAGGCAATGGATGTGTCAGAGGAAAAAGTTGCTGAAATTCAAAAAATTGCACAAGAGCCAATTTCTATCGAAACTCCCGTAGGTGAAGAAGAAGATAGCAAAATGGCAGACTTTATTGAGGATGAATCAGTAAAATCTCCAGTGGAAGTAGCTACACAAAATTTACTTCGTGAACAACTTCTTGGTGTAATTGAAACTTTGACACCTCGTGAACAGAAAGTAATTAGACTTCGCTATGGTCTTGATGATTCTCATCCAAGAACACTAGAAGAGGTTGGTAAAGAATTTAATGTAACCAGAGAGCGTATTCGTCAAATTGAAGCAAAAGCATTAAAAAAACTCCGAAATCCAAATAGAAGTAAAAAACTTGTTGACTTTATGGAGTGATAAAATTATCCTATAAAAAGGAGTGAATATGGATATAAAGCAAATTTTAGATTATCAAAAACAAGATTTTGAAATAATAAAACTTGAAAGAAAACTTGA
>CALWOY010000073.1 GCA_944383255.1 uncultured Clostridia bacterium | reverse complement strand
TTTAACCACCCAATTTATCATACTCTTCGTCACTTACTTCTTCTAACCATTCATTGCTAGCATCTTGTGCTGGAATTTCAATGGAAATATGTGTAAACCATCCATCTTTCCCCGCACCATGCCAATGCTTGACTTCTGGAGCAATGTACACAACATCACCTGGCATAAGTTTTTGAGCAGGCTTACCCCACTCTTGATACCAACCCTGCCCGTCTGTGCAAAGTAGTATTTGTCCACCTTTGTGGTGAATGTGCCAATTATTTCTACACCTTGGCTCAAATGTTACATTTGCAACATTGACACCTTTTGTGTTTAGCATTTTAAGGAAACTTTTGCCTTTAAAATATTTCGCAAAATTGACATTTGGTTCACCAAGCCCAAAAAGCGAATCAATATTATTTGTGGTGGCATCCGCATATACTTCTCTTACCATAGGGAAAACCGCCCACGCATTTGGCCAACCCGCATAAAAAGCAAGATGAGTTATGATTTCTATCATCTCTTCTTTGGTTACGCCATTGTTTTTTGCATTTTGTATATGTGATTTGAGTGAATTATCAAAAATTCCCTTTGTCATAAGTGCAGTTACAGTTATCATACTTCTTATCTCTTCCCGCTGTCTGTTTTTTCATAATTTTAAATCTCCTTTTTTATTAACCTATAAAAATAATAAGACTTGGAGTCAACTCCAAGTCAAGCAAATTTATATATTTTTGAAAAAAATTAAATTATCTTAGATATTATCTTTTGAAAATCGATTTATTATTTTTTTTATTTCACTTGCGGAAAGTTTTATTAAATCTTTTTCTTCCATAAATTATGGCTTTGTAGTTTTTTTGTGATCTAATTTTGCTCCACAACTTGAACATACTTTATTTTGTTTGTCGTTTGGCATATCACAATATTCACAAATTATAAATTGGTCACTATCGTCTTTTTTATCATGCAAGGCAGTATTTTGCATATCTTGTAATTTTTTTGTATGTTTAAAACTTTTTATAATATTTTTTAAAATAAATACTGCAACCAATATAAAAATAATCCAAAATATTATCATGGGCAACATTATTGAAAATGGCAATGCTTTTTTACCTCCAAGTAAAATTATATTAACATAAAAACTACAAAATGTCAATTTTATGCTTTATATCAATATATTTGACTACTCTTAATTTAATTTTATATAATTAAAAAAAGAGAGGAAAAATATGGATTATTTAATAGTTGGTGCAGGAGTTTTTGGTGCAGTATGCGCAAGAGAGTTGACTTCTGCGGGTAAAAAATGTGTGGTCATAGACAAAAGACCACATATTGCTGGCAATTGTTACACAGAACAAATAGAAGGAATAAATGTGCATAAATATGGTGCACATATATTTCATACATCTGACAAAGAAATTTGGGAATATGTTAATAACTTTGCTGAATTTAACAACTACATAAACTCACCTATTGCAAGATATAAAAATGAATTATACAATATGCCATTTAATATGAATACTTTCACAAAACTGTGGAGTGATGTCTTTACACCAGAAGATGCAAAAAGAAAAATTGAAAGCGAGAAAAAAGCATACTTTACAGAACATCCGCAAAACCTTGAACAACAAGCAATAAATTTGGTTGGCAAAACTATATTTGAAAAACTTGTAAAAGGTTATACTGAAAAACAATGGGGTAAAAAATGTAGCGAACTCCCTAGTTTTATAATAAAAAGATTACCAGTTAGATTTACTTTTGATAATAATTACTTTAATGATAGATATCAAGGTATCCCAATTGGCGGATATACAAAATTGGTTGAAAATATGCTTAAAGGAATAGAAGTTAGACTTAATGAAGATTTTAATAAAAACAAAGAGCAATATTTAAAAAATGCTAACAAAATAATATATACTGGTGCAATTGATGAGTATTTTGATTATTGCTATGGTGCACTTGAGTACAGAAGTGTAAGGTTTGAAACAAAAGTTTTTGACACAGACAACTACCAAGGCAATGCTGTAATAAATTACACTGACTCCAGCATTCCATACACTCGTGTAATTGAACATAAGCATTTTGAATTTGGAAAACAAGAAAAAACAGTGGTAAGCTGGGAATACTCTTCAAAATGGCAAAAAGGCGATGAGCCATACTACCCTATAAATGATGAAAGGAACAACGAACTATATAATAAATATAAAACTCTAGCCGACAGCCAAGACAAAGTTTTATTTGGTGGTAGACTGGGAAATTATAAATACTATGATATGCACAATGTCATACGCGAGGCACTGAATTTAGTAAACAAAGAACTACAAAAATAATATACTTGAGGAATTTATGAAAGGAACAAATATGCACTTAACGCTTGGGACAGAAGTAATTTATGACGATGCTTCTTTTCAAACCGCTCCCCTTGACAAAATTGGAGTTGTTGGTGTTAACGGCGCCGGAAAGACAACTCTTTTTAAAGTTATTTTGGGCGAACAGGAACTTGATAGTGGACTACTACAAACTGGCAAGGCAAGAATTGGTTTTTTGCCACAAGAAATAAAATTTAAAAATCCAAATTTGACTGTTTGGGAATATTTATCAACATCACGCCCTATTGAAGAAATAAACAAAAAACTTGAAGATATATACACCAAACTTGCAACATCAAACGAACAAGAAACTATAGCACTTTTAAGAGAGGTCGATGATTTGCAAGAAACTTTAAATATGCTTGATTGTTATAATGCTGAAAACACACTATTAGAAATAGTTACCGATATGCAATTTGACGATGAACTTTTAGACACAAAACTTGAAGCACTTTCTGGTGGTCAAAAGTCCAAAGTTGCTTTTGCAAGTGTTCTTTATAGTAACCCTAACATTTTGCTACTCGATGAACCTACAAATCACTTGGATACAAGCACCAAACAATATGTCATAAACTATCTAAAAAATTATAAAGGTTCCATGTTAATTATAAGTCATGATACAGATTTTTTAAATATGATAGTAAATAAAATTATGTATATAGATAAAACAAAACATAAAATTAAAATTTACAATGGAGATTATACACACTTTAAAAAGCAACTACTTGAAGAACGCAAACTTAAAGAGGCACGAATAAAAGAACAAGAAAATGAAATAAAAAAACTAGAAGAAATAGTAAAGCGAGCAAGGCAAGCCAGCCAAACCAACCATAATTTAAAAAGGCTTGGAAAAGATAGAGAGATAAAACTTGAAAAGAAAAAAGCAGAACTTGAAACAAGAGATAAAATCTACAAAAGAGTAAAAATGAATATAGAACCTAAAAACGCAGGAGCAAAAGTTCCCCTTTCTGTAGATAATTTGACTTTCCACTATGGAGATAAGCAACTATTGTATGAAAATTTATCTTTTTGTATTACAAGTGGCGAAAAATTTTTAATAGTTGGTGAAAACGGTGTTGGAAAATCTACACTTTTAAAACTAATTATGGGTAAATTAAAGCCAGATAGTGGCACAATTTCTTTTAATGCAAAAACCGATGCCGCATACTATGCACAAGAACTTGAAATTTTGGACGAAGAAAAAACGATATTTGAGAATGTTCAAAATCAGCACTACACAGATTTACAGTTACGCACAGCACTTAGTAACTTTTTGTTTTTTGGACAACAGGTATTTAAAAAAGTTAAACTTTTATCTCCTGGTGAAAAGGCACGAGTGGCACTATGCAAAATTTTATTAAAAAATGCAAATTTACTTGTTTTGGACGAACCTACTAACCATTTAGATCCAGATACACAAGCCGTTATTGGTGAAAATTTTGGCGACTATACTGGTACAATCTTGCTTGTAAGCCACAACCCAAGTTTTGTGGAACAAATTGGTATAACAAGAATGCTACTTTTGCCAGAAGGTAAAATAATTGATTATTCTAGAGAAATTCTTGAATATTATTATTTAGTAAATTCTTTACAATAAAAAACAGACTGTGAATTTTGGGTTTAATTTTTTGTCCAAGTGTA
>CALWOY010000072.1 GCA_944383255.1 uncultured Clostridia bacterium | reverse complement strand
TTGGCACAAAAAACTTAGAATATTACAAATTTGGCGAAATTATTTATGAGTAAAAAGTACATTGTTGCATAAAATACAAACGATAAAGGATAAATTATGTGGGAATTTTGTATTAGCATAAACACAAACCATCATCAAATTATAGATTTTGTCTTAGAAAAATTGGATGGTGAAATTAAAGATTGCAATGGTGTGATTACTTGTTTAAATAAGGGGCAGTGCACTGATATATTGGTGGCATGTAATAAGTTTGAAAAAAATAGACTTATTTTAACACTTCAAGAAATTATATCACAGGTGATTTGTTATTTTTATAAAAAAAGTTTTTTAATGCAAAATTTACACATAGATATTGTAGATGGTGTGTCAAGACAAGCTTTTATTTCAGCACTTCTTTATTTTGATAATGAAACTGATTGTTATATTGTTAATAAGTACTTAGAAATAGAAAATAAAATAAATATTGAGAGTTTTTTTAATTTTAGATTGCAGTCCTTAAAACAAAAGTGGCAAGAACTTGTGGATATTTCCAATCAGAATGAAATTTATTTATATAAAGATGATACATTTTTAGAATTGATTAAATTTTTAGTTGACAACATAGAAGTAAAAAACGATGTTGTAAACATAATGCCGCTTGATAAATCATATGGAATATTTGATTCTAAGTTTGATATAATTGAGCCGTCACAAGATATGGACGAAGAAAAGTTAGTAACAGAACTTATCGCATTAAGCCCAAAAAGTATAAATATATATTGTAGTGAAATTTTATCTAGTAAAATTAAGACTTTAATTTGTAAATTATTTGAAAAACGAGTGAAATTTGTTAAAGAAACCGTAAATTGAAAGAAAGCAAAACATTTTGAAAATTTTGTAAAATAGTATATTGACTTTTGCTTGCCTATATAGTATTATTATAATAAATAAACTACTATGGGTGGGTGAAGATGAGAAATATATACAAAGAAGAGTTAGAAGTACTACTTGCAAATTATGATGAAAAGCTTAATGAAATACTTAGAAAAGAAGGACTAATTGCTTTGTTAAAGAAAAGCAACGATGAACTTCGCAATGATTTTGCTTTAAAATATAAAACTGTGCATATGCAAGTTAAAACAAAATATGCTTATAAGCTTCGTAAAGAACTTAGTTATAATTTGTTAAAACTTCGTCGTATTTTTGCAATTTGGAAAAATACAAATATAGTTTTAATTGAAGGTGGCTTAAGATATTCTGTTACAGATAGATATCAACAATTTCCTAAGTACAATATGCAGAACCCTACAGTTTGGCCAACTGATAAAACTTTAAATCGTATCAGAGTTAAGGCTTTGGGAATTTATGTACAGGCAAACAATATTACTGATTTAAGGTCACTTAGAGGAACACTTATTAGAAAATTTGGAATAGATAATGATACTGCTAATTTTTATGTTGATGTTTTTAGGCGTATGCAATCTAAAAAAGTTATGAATAATTTCTCTTTGGTTGTTGATTCGCAAGACATTGACGATTATAATGTAGAAGTTTTTCAGTAAAATTTTAAAAAACTGTTGACATGATTAAAGCAATATGATATTATTTTATCCGTAAAGTAGAGTTTTCTCTCACCAGTCAGGGCAACTTGGACTGTGTAATAAAACAAATTTTATCTATATTATTATTGTTTTAGGGTGAGTGAAAATGTTCTATTTCACTCATTTTTTATTGTAGGAGGATATAACTATTTTTAAAGAACTTCTGATCAATGACCAGATATCAACCAACGAAGTTAGGTTAATAGGTCAAAATGGAGAACAACACGGCATTGTTAGTTTGTCAAAGGCAAAAGATATTGCTGAGAGTGCAGGGCTTGACCTTGTTTTAATGTCTTCTTCATCCACACCTTATGTATGTAAGATTATGGACTATGGCAAATATAAGTTTGATGCCATAAAAAAAGAAAAAGAACTTAAAAAAAATCAAAAGGTGAGTACCTTAAAAGAAATTCAACTATCTATGACTATTGACACTCATGACAAGGAAGTCAAAGCAAAACATGGTGTACGCTTCTTGAAAGATGGTGATAAGGTCAAAGTTGTGCTTAGAATGAAAGGCCGTCAACAAGCGTATGTAAAAAATGCTATTGAGGTTGTTAAGTCGTTTTATGATATGTTGTCGCAGTATGGAACATATGACAAGGAACCCGAAGTAGTTGGAAGAAATATTATAATGATTATATCACCAAAAAAGTAACTAAAAGGAGATTATTATGCCAAAACAAAAATCACATAGTGGTGCAAAGAAAAGATTTAAAGTTAATAAATCTGGCACAGTTAAGTATGCTAAGCCAAATAGAGGTCACTTTTTGGCTAAAAAAGCAAAATCAAGGAAAAGAAAATTAAGAAAAGGCGGTTATCTTTCAGGGGAACAAGCAAGCAATGTTAGAAAGATGATCAACGCATAAGGAGGCTTAAAGTGAGAATTAAAAGATCAGTTAATGCATTGAAAAAGAGAAGATCAATATTAAAACAAGCAAAAGGTTATCGCGGAGCAAAATCTAAACTTTATAGAGTCGCTCGTCAAGCAGTTATGAAGAGTGGACAATATGCTTATATTGGAAGAAAACAGAAGAAGAGAAATTTCCGTTCACTTTGGATAACAAGAATAAATGCAGCATGCAGACTTAATAACATTTCATATAGTCGCTTTATGCATGGACTTAAAGTTTCTGGAATTGATCTAAATAGGAAAGTTCTTGCAGACATGGCTGTTAACGATGCAGAGGGTTTTGCATCACTAGTAGTTGTAGCTAGCAAAGCAAATTAATAAATAAAAACAAATCATTAGGATTTGTTTTTTTATGTTATAAATTTGATTTTGTGACTTTTAGTATGTATAATAAATATTATGTTAACATCAGTACACAACGAGAAAATTAAAAGTTTGAAAAAATTATCCAAACAAAAAGATGTTTTATGTTTAGATAATCCAAAACTTATACAAGAAGCAATGTTAAATAATTGGGAAATATTGGCGGTTATTAAATCAATTGACGATGTTTTTACCACTTCTGATATTTTGGTATCAGAAAATGTTTTAAATCAGTTTACAAATGTAAAAACAACTCAAGGTGTAGTTGCTCTTGTTAAACTCAAGCATTATAACCTGCGACCTCCTGATGGCAATTTTCTAATATTAGATAATGTCCAGGATCCGGGCAATGTAGGAACACTTATACGCAGTGCTGTTGGGGCAAATTTTTTAGATATATATTTGTACAATTGTGCAAGTTTGTCACTTGACAAAACAGTGAGAAGCACAATGGGAGCATTGTTTAAGTGTAGGTTTTATGAAGTTGATGAAACTTTTATTAAAACACTAAAACAATGGAACAAACAAATTTTAACAGCGGATATGGATGGCGAAAATATTTTCAAATTTGATGTTAATCAAAATTTTGGTTTAATAATAGGAAATGAAGGACATGGTGTAAGTGAAGAATTTCGCAGTCTTTCATATAAAACTATTTCAATTCCTATGCAAAATGGACTTGAAAGTTTAAATGCGGGGGTTAGCGGAAGTATTATAATGTATCAATTGACTTTTGGAGGTAAAAATGTCAGGTCATAGTAAATGGAATAATATAAAAAGAACAAAAGAAAAATCAGATGCCCAAAGAGGCAAGATTTTTACAAAAATAGGTAGAGAAATTGCTGTTGTGGTAAAACAAGGTGGCAGCGACCCTAATGTAAATTCTAAACTAAAAGATGTAATTCAAAAGGCGAAACAAAACAATATGCCAAATGATTCTATAGAAAGATCAATAAAAAAGGCGGCCGGGGAACTTTCTGGTGTAAATTATGAATCTATAACATATGAAGGCTATGGAGCAGGTGGTTCAGCAGTAATTGTTGAGTGCTTAACAGATAATAAAAACCGTACCGCTGGAGATGTCAGGCATGCTTTCGATAAACATGGTGGTTCACTTGGTTCAACTGGATGCGTAAGTTATCTTTTTAATCGCCGTGGACTTATTGTTATAGAAAAAACTATAAATACAGATGTAGATACGCTCATGATGGATGCTCTTGACGCTGGTGCAGATGATGTTGTTGAAGAGGACGATGTTATGGAAGTTTATACATCACCAAATAATTTTGATATGGTAAAACAAAATTTAGAAAATAATAATTATCAATTTTTATCTGCTGAGGTCACGCTGGTTGCAGATAATTATATCGAACTTGAACAATCAAAACTTGAACAATTTGAAAAAATGATGGATGCATTAAATGATTTGGATGATGTCCAAAATGTTTATCATAATGTAGAAAATAGTGAAGAATAATATGAAAATTTTAGGAATTGATCCAGGTTATGGAATTGTCGGATATGGCATAATTGAAGGTGGCTATCAGCCAAAAATGATAGATTATGGCGTTGTATCCACACCAAAAGAATTGTCTTTGCCAGAAAGATTGGAAATAATATATAGTTCAATTGAAACTTTAATAAAATCCTATACCCCTGATGTTGTGGCAATTGAGGAGTTATTCTACTTTAGAAATCAAACAACGATCATACCAGTTGCTGAGGCAAGAGGAGTAATACTGCTTGCTTGTAAAGATAATAATGTGCCAATATATGAATATACGCCACTACAAATAAAACAGGCATTAACGGGAATTGGAAGAGCAGAGAAAGCACAAGTACAATTTATGGTTAAAACGATTTTAGGACTTGAAAGTGTTCCTAAACCTGACGATGCGGCTGATGCTTTGGCAGTAGCGATATGCCATGGGCAAATAAATCCAAATCTCAACAATAACGGAGTGTAATAATGATAAATTTTATAGAAGGGAAAGTAGTAGATAAACAGGAAGATTATGTTGTAATAGAGAACAATCAAATTGGTTATGAAATATATGTCAGTTCTTTTACGCAAAACACGCTAATTTATCAAAATGAAATGGCAAGACTTTTTACATATATGAATGTTAGAGAGGACGGAATAACTCTTTATGGGTTTGCCAATAAAGAAGAAAAAGATATGTTTTTAAAACTTATTTCTGTTAGTGGTATTGGACCTAAAATGGCTATGGGAATATTATCGAATATCTCTATTGTGGATTTAACAAATGCAATATTTAGACAAGACATAAAAATGCTTTGTACAGTTAAAGGACTGGGGAAAAAGACAGCCGAAAGATTACTTGTTGAATTAAAAGACAAAACATTACCAAGTGTAGTTGAATCGTCTAATGACAATATTAATATGTCATATGTAGATGAGGCAACAGATGCACTTGTTAGTTTGGGTGTTGGGAAAAATGAAGCATATAGGCTTGCAAGAGAAAATGCAAAAGAATGTGCAAGCGTAGAAGAAATTATAACAAAAGTATTAAGAGGAATGGGTAACTAATGGCAACTGATAACAGATTTATTACCAGTACAAAAAATGCAAGTGAACTTGAAATTGAAAATTCTCTAAGACCAAGGACAATGGATGACTATGTTGGTCAAGAGAAAATTAAAAGTACACTTAAGGTATATATAGAAGCTGCAAAGAAACGAAATGATACACTTGACCATGTGCTTTTATATGGGCCACCAGGACTTGGCAAAACCACACTTAGTCATATTATCGCAAATGAAATGGGGTCACAATTAAAAATTACATCGGGTCCAGCTATTGAGCATGCCGCTGACCTTGCTGCGATTGTGACAAATTTGAATAAAGGTGATGTTTTATTTATTGATGAAATTCACCGTCTTAATAAATCTGTTGAAGAAATACTTTATCCCGCAATGGAAGATTTCGCCTTGGACTTTGTTGTGGGGAAGGGACCATCGGCAAAAAATATGCGTTTAAAAATACAGCCTTTTACTCTAATAGGTGCAACAACTCGTGCTGGTATGATTACTGGTCCTTTAAGAGATAGGTTTGGAGTTATATGTCGACTTGAACTTTATACCCCACAAGAACTTATGATAATAATAAAAAGGTCAAGTAAAATACTAGGTATTGACATTGATGATGAAGCAAGTTTGTGTTTGGCATCTAGAAGTAGGGGAACACCAAGACTTGCAAATAGACTTTTAAAGCGTGTTAGAGATTTTGCTGAAGTTATTGGTGAGGGGAAAATCACTAAAGATATTGCGGAGAAGTCTTTAAAACTAATGGAAATAGATGAACTTGGATTAGATTTTGTCGACAGAAGAATACTTGAAAATATAATAAAAAAATTTGGTGGTGGACCGGTTGGATTAGATACTTTAAGTGCTGCAACTGGTGAGGACAATGCAACAATCGAAGATGTCTATGAACCTTATCTTTTACAACTTGGTTTTATTGCTCGTACTCCACGCGGTAGGGTTGCACTACCAAAAGCATATGAGCATTTAGGGCTAAGTTTAAGTGACGAAAAGAGGAAATCACTTGAAGTATATAAAAGTGTAAGTGAAGAAAATGAATGATTTATTAAATAAAAAAACTTATGATTATTTTTTACCAGAAGAGCAAATTGCACAGACTCTAGCAGAGCCTAGAGATAGTGCACGTTTGCTTGTTTATGATAGAAAAACTGATAAAGTAGAACACAAAATCTTTCGTGATATTATAGACTATTTAAAGCCTGGGGATGTACTAGTTTTAAATAGTTCACGCGTTATTCCAGCACGGCTCTTTGGGATTAAAAAAGAAACGGGAGCCAAAATTGAGATTTTGCTTCATA
>CALWOY010000071.1 GCA_944383255.1 uncultured Clostridia bacterium | reverse complement strand
TTTCTTTTAAAATCTCATCTCTGAAATAATGACTAGAAGAATTTAATATATTTTTTACATTTTCTATTATAAAAACTTCGGGTTGTAACTCTTTAACAATATTCAAATATTCTTTAAATAAAAAATTCCTACTATCATCAAGTCCTAAATTTTTGCCTTTTAAGCTGAATCCTTGACAAGGGGGGCCACCAACCATCATATTAACTTTTCTTTTTCTGCAACTATCTATCACTTGATTTTTTGTATCTTGGTCTAAAATATCTCCACAAATAGAAATGGCATTAGGGAAATTTTTAGAAAATGTTTCAATTGCATATTTATCAAAATCAAGACCAACTTCGGTTGAAAAATTTTTTACTTGTTCTAAGCCCGCCGAAAACCCACCAGCACCACAAAACAAATCTAAAACTCTAAATTTCATTGCTTTCTCCTTTGTGAGGGACTGTTTTTTATTACCTCACAAAACATTATACAACAAAAAATTTGAAAATACAACTAAATTTGGTATAATCATTATAGAATGTTTTTCTTTATGGAGAGATAAGAATATGAAAGTAAGTGAATTTTTAGAAAAAGATGATATTACACCATTTCTTCTTGGTGCATTCTATGGTCGTTTTGAAATAACTGACGATAGAAAATACATTTATTCAATATCTACATATAAATCATCAAAATTTTGTGATGATATGGAATTTTATTCAAAGAGTAAAAAATACTATTTAGATATCCTAAATAAGTTTTCAGGACAAAATGTTTGGACAATGGATAAAATTAAAGGGATAAACAGGTCGGAATACACCTGTTTGTTAGAAAACGATTTACAACTAAATAGAGAAAGCTTTTTCAATAAATTATATACTAAAATCGTAAGCAATCCATTTACATTGGAAGATGGATTGACAGAAAACAAAAAAATGTTTATACGTGCATTCATGGAATTGCGTGGAAGTGTTGATGGAACCGCCGATTATTTAGCTCAAGATTATTTCTTTAAAAGTGAATTTGAGTTAAAACGAGTTAGATTATTAGTTGACCTTTTATGTGTTCCAATTGAATATCTTAACTTTAATTTTAGAGAACTTCAAAATCAATATATTACCGGCGAAAACAAAAGAAATTCACAATTAAGATTTATTCTATCTTGGTATGTTAAAAATATAGGAATAATAAATATTTACAAAGCAGCACTTATAAAAAATGCATATTATGGATTTATTCCAAAACCAATTAACAACGATATAATATATTTCACTACGCCAGATAAAAATTCTCAACAAAAAACAACATTTGAAAATAGAATTGCTATTTATTCACAAAAGCTATTAGGAAAAGAACTCTCTACACTCGATATTCAAAACCTTCGAAATGAAATTGGATTCAGTGATGAGTTTGAAGGCAAATTTAGAAGGAATATGGAAATTGTTGAAATTGTTAGATTGTTCACACCTGATGTTTGTGCTTGCTGCCAAGAAGAATATAATATCAAGGATAGAACATTTACTAGTAGAAAAACAAATAGACCATATTTTGAAATCCATCATGTCATATCTGTTGGCAAAAATATAGAATTAGATGTTGAAGATAATTTAGTAAAACTATGTCCGGTTTGTCATAGTCAGATTAAAGCTGGTGCGGGTTTAGAAGTTGATCAAAAAGAAAATATATCAAAGATGTTAAAACACGAACCAAAGTGCTTTGAATTTGCAACTCATATTTTTGATACTAAAGATAAAGAAAAAATCATTGAAAACATCTATAAATCATTAAAATAATGGTAAGCAGGATAAGGAATGGACTCAAAATAATTTTTTAGTGGTGAAAAAGCCTTATAAAATAAGACTTTCTGATGATTCACCCCCAAAAAGCTAAAGTTTCACTTTTGAGTCATTCCCCATTATTAGACCAAGTGGGACACCCACTTGTCATTTTTTGTTAAAAACATAGCAGTATTATAAGAAAAATGTTATAATTAATGTGGATTTTAAAAAGTCCATATTTGATAGTATATTGTTCGTTCATTAAACATAAGCATGTTTAACTTAAAACAAACTATCAAACAAAAATGTTTTATTGATTGTAAAGATATAGACGAAAACACTGCTGTTTTTGATTTTAATTTAAATGAACTAAAATTAGGTAAAGTTAATTTAAACTCAAAGCAGATAGAAAAAATATCTTTTCTTCTTGCTCACGATTTAAAAACTTTTGCCGAAACAAATGGCAACTTTTCAAAACTTTCTGCAAACGTTGTATATAAACATTTGCAAAACAATCATTAAAACAAAATGAGAAGGATTGAAAAATCCTTCTTTTTTTGTTATAATATGATTAGGAGAATTGTATGACTTTATTATTAAATAGTATTTGGTCTTTTGGATCGTCTGAACTAATCAGTTCCATTGCTGCTTTTTTAACTTTTTTAGCAATTTGTGTGTCACTTTATTTAGCACAGAAATCAAAAACTTTAAAGTTTAAGATAATTGACAAAAAAATAAAAATAAATGCTTTTAGAGAGCATCAGT
>CALWOY010000070.1 GCA_944383255.1 uncultured Clostridia bacterium | reverse complement strand
TTCCTAAATAACACACAATTTTTATAAGTTTATTCTTTTCCAATAGTTTTAAAAATTCTTTGCGTATATCTTTTGGAATAGCTTTATAATTGTTAATAGAATTAATAATCCCTTTATATTTTATGGCGGATAATATAAAGGGATATTTTATTAAATTATTCTGTTGTTCTATGTATCTAAAAAACTGACTGATGAGAAATTTGCATTTGTAAAAACAATTTTTTGTAATACCTTTATTTAGCAAATAATTAAAATAAAATATAATACTTTCGTTTCCAATTTGACTTATTCGTTTATTCGTGAAGAACGGTTTTACATGATTCCTAAATGTAGATATATTGCCACTAATGGTTCTTGAAGAAACATATAGTTTTTTAACATTCAAAATCCAAAACATCATACTATCACAAAAATCATCATTCAAAATTTCATTATTTGTTTTACTACCAAATTTTTCAATATACTTTTTCATTAAATCAATTTTTGTTTTTGCATATATTGTTTTTCGCTTCTTAACCCCATTTTCTGTTATCCACTTTTTACAACACCAATAACCATTACAATAATAAATACTACCTTCACCATTTGGTCTTCTTATTTTTCTTATAATATTTTTCATATCATTACCTCCTATAAAATTATAAAAGATAATGAAATTTGCGAACTGATTTTTGACTGAATACGCCTAAAATTTACTAAAATTGACTATCTAATTCTTTCTAAGGTGTCTCAATCCTTGGTAAGCGCGAGGTCGGCAGTTCGAATCTGCTCGTTAGCTCCAGCCCTTAAACCCTTTAAAATAAAGCCTTTTAGCTAATTTAAAGGATTTTTATTTTTGCCAAAAATTACAATTAAATTATAGAGCCAATTTTACAAACAATCTTTACCAGCTCTCCCCTATATAATATATCTATCTTTACATCCCATGTACACATGCCCTTCAAATGAAATTCCGTTTTTATCTATAAAATAGTAATTGTCTGTACTATAGCAATTTATCTAAATCAACCTATATAAAAGTTGCCTATCAATGCTTCTTTTAATTGTCGTAGATACCAAAAACAATAGATAATGGTTCTATCGCTTAGAAGTCAACAAGTAATGGCAGTTGGAAGGGGACTTTTATGTTTGGTAACCATCATTGGTTTATATGGTCCTGAGATTATGGCATTAGCAATAAGAATTGAAGCAATAAATTACTTTAACTTTTTGTCAATATTAACATAATTTATACCAAGTCAATTGTTGACGGAACTCTAATATTCCTCTAGAAATGGGCAATATTGCTTGTCATAGGAATTGTTGGAAATTTTAAACACTCCAAACCCCTAAAAATCTATGCTTTATCTGCTTTTTTATTTGGCATAAACACTATTATAAATAAAACGCATTCAATTCCAAGCACAATACACCACCATTCAATGTGCATGTTAAAAATTGTACCCTTCAAAGTCATTATTTGAATTGCACCTTTGCTAGAAATCATATTATCAGCATCAATGCCAAATACAATATTTCCCATAGTGTCAGTTCTAAAAATATTTTGTTCACCTATTAAATTTGATACGCGTGCAACAACCTCATCACTTGGATGATTGTAACTATTACCTTCACCAACTGAAATTGCTACATAACTAGGATTAACCGCTTCCAAAAACGCTTGAGATGTTGATGTGTTACTGCCGTGGTGACCTAATTTTAAAATGTCACACTGTAAAAACCCTGGTATATTACCATAATTTTCAAGAACTTCTTCTTCAACTTGAGTCTCGGCATCACCAGCAAGCATTATTTTGCGATATTTATACTCTATTAGTATTATTGGTGAGTAATTGTTTGCATCAGTATACTTTGGCTCCGTTGGTGACAAAAATTGCACATCATATTCGCTGGTATCTTCCAAAAATAGTGGATTTAACATACGCTCTGAAACAAAAATTTCACAATTTTTTTGGTATGCCTTTTCTATCATTGTTGTATAACAATCTGTGTTACAAGTATTGACCTGTGCAGATGAGTAACCAAACTCATCCATTTCATCATCAGTGTAAACATTTGGCCTATAAAATGTTAGTATATTAAAATTATCAAACACAACATCAGCACCGCCAACATGGTCTTCGTCTTGGTGAGTAGCAACAAAATAATCTATATCTCTATCTTCTCTTGTCGCGAAAACATTGTTTAGATATGTAAGAAGGTCATCTTCATTTGAGCCTGGTCCAGAATCTACAAGCATAACTTTATCGTCTGGAAATTCAACAAGAATGCTATCACCTTGACCTACATCTATAAAATGAACTTTAAGTTCGCAATTTTCAACATCTTCAGAAATTGGTGGATTGATTAGCGAATTTATCCAAACTTCTAAAGTATTATTAAAGAAAAATGTTGAACATACAACAAGTGACAATAGAAAAAATATACAAAGTCTTACTATTAAATTTCTCTTTTGTTTTTTCTTTTTAGCCATTGATTTCTGGTTCCTCACTACTAAACTGTTCTTTAAACTTTGATTTTTGTGGTTTTTTACTAAGCAATGCTAAAATTTCAGGCATTTTATCTATAGTTTCCTTATATCCTTCATCCACCATATCCATCATACCCTCGGTTTTTGACGCCGAAAATCGTTTAGTTTCAGGGCCTATCATAACATCAGCACTAAGATATCCTCTAAGTGCAGTATTTTCCATTAAAACACGAATTGAACACGATACCACATCAACAAGTTTTAAACTGTCTGTTCCATATGTTCTATGTTTATTGACATCCACACCAATACAGTAATCACAACCAAATCTTTTAGGAACACTTGTTGGAATTGTATTTTTAAGACCGCCATCGCAAAGATGATATTTTTCAAACACGACAGGCACAAAAACTCCTGGAACACAACAACTTCCCGCTACGGCTTTTGCAAGGTTGCCTTTTTTGATAATTATTTCTTTTGTTGACTTTATATCACAAGCCACACAGGCAAAAGGAAGTGGCAAATCTTCTATATTTATATCACCAAGTTGTGCAATGATTAGATCCGTTATACCATCAGTTTTAGATGGCATAAAAGGAATTTTGTTTGTGCGTATATCTTCTTCTTTTATGTTCTTCGCAATTTTCATCATTTGACTAAAATTATAACCAGCGGCATAAAATGCACCAATGATACTGCCAGCACTAGTACCACAAATAAAGGCAAAATCACTCGCCTTTATTCCATATTCCTCAAAAGCTTTTATTACTCCAAGGTGTGCAAATCCCCTTGCTCCACCTCCACCAAAAGCAATACCAACTTTGGCCTTTCTTTTTAAAAAAATTTTATTTAAGTCAAATTTCATAATACACTCTCTATAACTAATATATTATCATATTTAAATAAAAAAACCAATATATAATAAAAAAACTTCACATAAAAATGAAGTCTTTTTAATGAAGATTCTCATGTCGCTACGCTCCTCAGAATGACACAAGTAGAGATTATTACACCCTCACGCACGAGCGTACTTTGCAAACGACGTAGACACACTCATATAATATAAAAAACGCAAAATTGTGCGACAAAGACGAAGCTCGATATCGTCAAAACTCTCGCTTCTGGGCTTAAAATTAACTGTGTGACTTTAACAGTACAATTAAAATAAATAAAAACGCAAAATTGTGCGGTGGATGCTAGGCTCGGCGGGTACCCTCACGCACGAGCGTACTGTATAAACAACATAGACACACTAATATTATATAAAAAACGCAAAATTGTGCGGCAAAGACGAGGCTCGACTTGTTGTGTCACGCAGGAGTTTAGTTCCCTAAATGACTGTGTGACACAGCAAGGCAGAAACGAAGTATTTGCCCACAATTTTGCGTTTTTATTCGAGGATGGCTTTAATCCTGCGTACTCCCGCACTACAAGACTGCTCTTTTACAATTTTGAAATGTCCGAGTTCTCCAGTAGAACTTGCGTGAGGTCCACCGCAAATTTCTTTTGAAAAATCACCTATTCTATAAGTTTTGACTTTGTCACCGTATTTATTTGTAAATAGTCCTATAAAACCACGATTTTTTGCTTCTTCAACAGTCATTTCTTCCATAACGACTGGAATATTTTGCTTTATGACATCATTGACCATATCTTCAATTTTTTGCAATTCTTCTTTTGTGCAAGGTCTATCAAGATTAAAATCAAAGCGAAGCCTTTCCGCTGTTATATTGCTACCTTTTTGATTTACATCAGGTGAAATTACTTTTTTAAGTGCTGCATGCAAAAGATGTGTTGCTGTGTGAAGATGGGTGGTTGCCTCTTGGTTATCTGCAAGACCACATGCAAATTTTTGCTCACTCCCCGCACGTGAAATTTCTTGATGTTTTTTAAATGCTTCTTTGTAGCCATCCACATCAACTTTAAGATTTTGTTCTTTTGCAAGTTCAACAGTCATCTCAAGTGGAAAACCAAAGGTATCAAAAAGATGGAATGCTGTAACACCGTCTATTGTATCACCACTTAATTTTTTAACAGTGCGTTCAAATTCTTTTAGTCCACCTTCAAGTGTTCTCATAAACTTTTTATATTCTTTGGTGATTTCTTCATCAATTTTATCTTTATTTTGCAAAAGTTCTGGATAAACATCTTTATATTTTTCAATATATTGTTTTGCAATTTCATTTAGTCCGCCTTCTTTAAGCCCAACTGTGCGTGAATGACGAATTGCGCCACGAAGTATTCTACGCAAGATATAACCTTGGTCAACATTACTTGGAACAATTCCGTTTTGGTCACCAAGCATAAAAACAGCAGTTCGAATATGGTCTAAAATAACACGAAAAGCCTTTGTTATTTTTTCATTCTCACCATAGTTAAGCCCCGTAAGTTCTTCCAGTTTTTTCCTAGCATTTTCAAAAAGATCGGTATCATAAACTGATTGTTCGTTATTCAAAACACACAATGTTCGTTCCAAGCCCATTCCTGTGTCGACATTTCTTTGCTTTAATGGAGAATAGGTACCATCTGAATTTTTATTATAAGCCATAAAAACATCATTCCAAATTTCCAAAAATGCACCACACGAACATGCTGGTGAGCAGTCTTTTGAACATTTTTCTTTGACTTTTATGAACATCTCTGTATCTGTACCACAAGGACCCGTTGTACCCGCTGGTCCCCAAAAGTTATGCTCTCTTGAAAGATAGTAAATATCTTCCTTGTTTATTCCTGCTTTTTCCCAAAGCATTGCACTTTCTTCATCACGAGGCATTTCATTATCACCAGCAAAAACTGATACGGCAATTTTATTTTTGTCAATTCCAAGATATTTTGGACTTGTTAAAAACTCATAACTCCATGCAATCATTTGTTCCTTGAAATAATCTCCAAGGCTCCAGTTACCTAGCATCTCAAAAAATGTGCAGTGTGAAGAATCACCTACATCGTCAATATCACCTGTTCTTATGCACTTTTGATAATCAGTAAGTCTTTTCCCTGCTGGATGTTTTTCTCCAAGAAGATAAGGCACTAATGGATGCATACCTGCAGTGGTGAAAAGTACCGTTGGGTCATTTTCTGGAATTACTGATGCAGAAGGAATTTGTACATGTCCGTGATCGACAAAAAACTTTATATACATCGACCTTAATTGTTCACTTGTTAAATGTTTCATATGTCTATATTACTCTCTAATTTAAGTTTTTACAAATATTTTTATTATTTTTCGTAATTATGTTCATAATTTTCTTTATAAAGGCAAAAACTTAACCCAATAAAAGTGCGAAGATAAAAATATTATCTCTTTTATTAAATAAAATTCTTAATACTGAGTTCCCCAAACAACCATATGTTTTGCCGTTTTACCACAAACAACACATTTGTCGCCGTCAGAAACAGGTTCACTTGTTATACATCTTGATTTTATACCACCAATTTCTTTCATTTTAAGTTCACAAGACTCATCACCACACCAATGAGCATAGATAAAGCCTGGTTTTGTCTTGATTATATTTTCAACTTCTTTTATATCATCTGTTCTATAAGTGAGTAAATCTCTTCTCTTCAAAGCACGGTTGTAAAGATTTTCTTGAATATCGCTCATAAGTTTTTTAACCATTTCAACAATATCGCAATTTGCACTTACATTTATCTTCTCTCTTGTGTCACGTCTTGAAAGTGTAATTTCTCCATTTGCAAGATCTCTTGCTCCAATTTCAATTCTAACTGGTATGCCATTTACCTCATGTTCAGCAAACTTATACCCTGGTGAGCGGTCGGAATCATCGCAAAAAACTGTTATGCCTGCATCTGATAAAAGTTTAAGAAATTTGCTTGCAAGTGCTTTTACTTCTTCGTCATCACCTATCGGAACAATAACTACTTGTCGTGGTGCTATGTTTGGTGGGAGAACAAGACCATTATCATCACTATGCACCATAATTAACCCACCAATCATACGAGTTGAACAACCCCAAGAAGTTTGGTAAGCATATTCCCACTCATTATTTTTATTTAAAAACTTAATATCATAAGCCTTTGCAAATTTTTGTCCAAAATAATGCGATGTCGCACTTTGCAAACTAACTCCATTGTACATAAGTGCTTCAACAGTATAAGTATATTCAGCGCCTGCAAATTTTTCTTTTTCTGTCTTTTTTCCACAAATTACAGGAATTGCAAGATATTTTTCAAAAAAGTTTTTATAGACATTAAGCATTCTAAGAGTTTCCGCTTCGGCTTCTTCTTTGTTTGCATGGACAGTGTGTCCTTCTTGCCATAAAAACTCACGCGTTCTTAAAAATGGTCTAGTTTCCTTTTCCCAACGCATAACATTGCACCATTGATTGTAAAGTTTTGGCAAATCTCTATAAGATTTAACTTTTAAACTATAATAATCAGAAAATAGTGTTTCGCTTGTTGGACGTATTGCAAGCCTTTCATCGAGAGTATTTTGTCCACCTATAGTAACCCAAGCACATTCAGGTGCGAAACCTTCTACAAGTTCTCCTTCTTTTCTTAACAAATTTTCAGGAATAAGCATAGGCATAGAAACATTTTGATGCCCAGTTTGTTTAAAAATCCTATCTAATACACTTTGCATTTTTTCCCAAATTGCAAAACCGTTTGGCTCTAAAATTACACAACCTTTAGTATTTGAATATTCTGCAAGTTTTGCACATCTAACTATGTCAGTATACCACTTTGCGAAATCAAGATCACGTGAAGTTATAGCTTTATTTTTCATTATATACTCCTCAATAAGTACATAACAATATATCATTTTTTCTTAGAATTGTAAAATTAAATTTGAGAATATCTTTATGAGTTCTTTAAACATTTAAAATTTTTTCATATTTAAGATAATTAAAATAAATATTATTCAAAAAGATATAAAAAAATACCCGCCAAATAATGCGGATATTTTTTGTCTTTATGGTCCTGTTGGACCGGTTGGTCCGGTTGGTCCTGTCGCCCCTGTTGGTCCTGTTGGACCTGTGGCACCAGTTGCTCCGGCAGGTCCTGTTGGCCCTGTTGCTCCAGTTGCACCCGCTGGTCCGGTTGGTCCCGTCGCTCCCAATGTTCCTGCTGGACCCGTTGGACCCGTTGCCCCAGTCGTTCCTGTAGTACCTGCGGGACCTGTTGGACCCGTCGCTCCTGTTGGTCCAGTTGGTCCTGTTGCACCTGTTGGTCCAGTCGCTCCCAGTGTTCCTACAGGCCCTGTTGGTCCAGTTGCACCAGTCGTACCTGTTGGTCCTGTTGCTCCGGTAGGACCTGTTGCACCTTGCGGTATAGTCAAATTCAAGAAAAAGTTTGGTGCAGTTCCAGTTATATTAGCTGTTGCAGTGGTTCCAGGTGCTCCAGTGGTTACGGTACCAATTGTAAATGTTGGCGTAACTCCAGTGGCACCAGTAGGACCCGTGGCACCTGTTGGTCCGGTTGCACCTGTCGCACCTGTTGCTCCGGCAGGTCCAGTTGGACCAGTCGCTCCGGCTGGACCAGTCGCTCCTGTGGCTCCTGTTGGTCCCGTGGCACCCGTTGTTCCCGTAGGACCTTGTATACCAGCAAATCCTTGAATACCTTGTATTCCTTGTGGGCCTTGTGCACCTGTTGGACCAGTCGCTCCAGTAGGACCTGTGGCACCTGTTGGACCTGTTGCCCCAGTTGGACCAGTCGCTCCAGTAGAAGGGCCTGTTGGTCCGGTTGGACCTGTAGGACCTTGTGGACCGCGTTGACTTCTCGTCACCGTGTTTGTTACGAAAATATTTTCACAACATGGTGGTGGCGTATTATTACAATTACATGGCATTCTCCTTCTCCTTTTAAGTGTATTCATTTCATTGTATGACGATAAAATAAATATTGTTAAATGATTTGTAATTTTATAGTTTTGTGTTATTATTATTTTTATGAAAGTAAAAACAAAACAATGTAATAGTAAAATGTGTATTATTTGTGGAGTGAAAAACCCTAGCAGTTTAAAAGCACCTTTTTATGAAATGGAAGATGGCAGTGTAATGAGTACATTTGAGTTTAAAGAATTCCACCAAAGTTACCCAGAGCGCACACATGGAGGGATGATAACCGCCATGCTAGATGAACTTGGTCTTAGAAGTTTATGGCCACTTGAAAATACTTTTGGCGTAACAATGGAGATAACTACAAAATTCAGAAAACCCGTTCCATATAATGTACCGCTTAAAGGAATTGGCAAAGTCATATCTAATACATCAAGATTTGTTCAAAGTGAAGCAAAAATTTTGGACATAGATGGAAATGTTTTGGCACAAGCAAATATAAAATATTTAAAACTTACAACTGACAAAATTGTTTCAAACGATGTAGATGCTGATGCTCATAATATCTTCATACCTGATAATGTTAAAGAAATAAATTAAGGTATTTACAAAATATTTACTTTGATTTATAATTAAGGAGAAATGTTAAAAAAATAAATTAAGGTATTTACAAAATATTTACTTTGATTTATAATTAAGGAGAAAAGATGAAAACAATAAAATTTGTAAAACTAAATAAAGATGCCATTATCCCTGACTATGCTCATGTTGGTGACGCAGGTATGGACTTATATAGCGTAGAAGACATAGTTATACAACCATTTACATGGCAAAAAGTTGGAACAGGACTTTCAATGCAACTTCCAAAAGGCACAGAAGGTCAAGTTAGAAGTAAAAGCGGAATAGCACTCAAAAATGGTGTTTTCGTTCTTAACTCGCCTGGCACAGTGGATGAAAACTATCGTGGGGAAATTTGTGTGATACTTTATAATTTATCAAATAAACCCTATGAAATTAAACAAGGTCAAAAAATTGCACAACTTGTTATCAACAAAGTTTGCTATGCAAAAACCAAAGTTGTCGAAACACTTGAGAACACTACGCGGGGAATTGGTGGTTTCGGTTCAACTGGGCTTGGAAAAAATAAGGAATAATAATGAATTTTGACAATTTGGATAAAGATTATTACATACTTTATTCTTTTTCTCACAAAGGAAATGAGATTTTTGTTTGCCGTGACAAGAAAAATTTAGCATATACCTACTTTAAGTTACAAAATGAAAAATTCATAAATGTAAAATCCAAGTCACTAGATGCTTTTTTAAAACCTTTTGTCGATGATGTTTTATTTGAAGATATACTTTTGAATCAGTTTTCTCAACAGGAAAATGCACATTTTAATAATGCTCTTATTTTAGCAAAACTATCCATGCTAGACATCATTTCTGAAATGCCAGACAAGTTACGAGAAAAAATGTCTGATAAGTTAACATCAGTTAATTATAACATTAAAAACATTAAAGACGGTGCTGGCTCATACTGCTCCAATACCCATTGTATAACTATAGATGCAAGTTATTTATCATCACCACTTTTAACACATGTATTACTTCATGAAATGATACATTCGGTTTCTGCAAACGATAATAAATGTGGTTTTAGATGTACGAATTTAGAGTGTTTTTCATCAGGAAATATATTTAAGCAAAATATACATACAATACTTAATGAAGCATACACCGAAATATTGGCACAAAGATATGAACCTGTAAATCAAAAATATTACGACTTTCCTATTAAAATGTTTAGTACCATTTTGAAACTTTGCGATGATAAAAAGATAATGAATTTTTACTTTTCATCAAACGTCGATGGTTTTATTAACTATCTCGCATCAAATTTCCATCAAACACAAACAGATATTATGAAATTATCATTATTATTTGATGCTTGCTATCATTCCTATGAGTATTCACTAAAAAATAATAAATCTTATATTAAATCAAATGTTTCAGCAAGTTTTTCTGCACTTTATAATATGATTTCAAAAATGGTAATTGACAAATATGCTGCCGAAGCTAAAGATAAATTAAATTCATTAAAATTTTCAGATATTTTCTCAAAAAAAATAGGTAAAAAATCAAATTCATATATTGATTTAAGAAGAAATCGTGCTTATTTTGATTATTACAAAAATAAACAACTGTCATCTTCCAAAGTATCCCAATTTAGCCTTAATATGTTCCCTATTTGCCAAAAAAAATTTATAGAAAGCTTTGTTAACGATGTAGAATTATCAAATTTTTATCCTGATGATTACAAAATTTTTGAAATATATCAACAAGTGCTTGCACCTAGTTCTATTATTTATGATAAAAATGGAAATGTCATATCAAAACAAAATTTATTTCAAAGATTATTTAATGAAGATAAAAATTATTTGCCAAAAAATAAAAATGAAAAAATTAAAATTGTAAATCAATATTTAGAAATTATGGATCAATATAACTTTGATATTACAATGTACATAAACAAAGATCTTATTATAAAATGCATTTCAAATAGCAAATTATTATTTGATAAAATGTGTATAAATAATGTATATTTTTTACTAAATAATGAAAAACAACTACCATCCCACATACAATGTTCAAAATCTTTTTATAATGGACTTTTAAACCAATTGGTAAAAGAAGAAAATAAAAATGGTCCTGAGATTATCAGAAACTACTTTTATTCAATGGATATTAAATCACAGCAAAAAATTCGTAATGATGTATGCTTTTTAACAAATCTTAAAGAAAGTGGACTTTTAACCGCAAGCGATTATGTTGAATTTATGAAAGAAACTGCTCATTATGTAAAAGATAACGGAATGACATTATAACCTAATGGGTTTGATAATTCCCATACAAAAATTATGTTAAACAATATAAATCTTCCCAGTTCACAAATTAACTTATAAGTAATACAGTTTGTTTGGCTTGTTGATTTATATTTTATGCACCGCTAGCTCAACTGGATAGAGCATCGGTCTTCGGAACCGAGGGTTACGCGTTCAAATCGTGTGCGGTGCACCAAAAAAGATTGGCAAAAACCAATCTTTTTTTTAAAAAATTTTAGATAAATAGTACACATAAAGCAAGCATTACTTGTGCTACATAATAAAGAATATGATTTACATATATCCAAACTTTCTCCGTCCTATTACCAAAATATTGCATTGAAAGTACAAGGTCTGATAAGAAGAAAACAATCATTCCCGAGGCAAATACCCAAAATATTGGATTAAATATTGCAATTGAAATTGAAAATGCCACCATAAATGTAAGTACAAAACTGTATACTGCCACAAGCCACTTCATTTTTCCAAAGTCCATATTGAGTTTTTTTGATGATAATAGTATTACAAGGGTCAATAATATTGAAACCCCAAGTGATGCCAAAATATTCCAAATAGTATGAGTCGGCAACACATCGATATTATATATAAGTGCACTAGCAAAATAGAAAAAGTGCCCTATCATAAATGAACATGTACCAAATACGAAATACTGGTCACTATTTTCATTATACATAACTTTCAAATCTAGAATAATATCACCTACAAGACCAAATACAAGCCCTGTTATTATAAATAAATTAAATATACTAGATGAAACATAATTTATTGCAAAAATGCCACATAAAACAAAGAAAATAGAAGAAATGGATTTTAATGCTAATGTAAACACATCTGCTTTTTGTGCTCTAAAAATACAAAAAATTATACAAAAAACTATGCTTAATGCTCCAAATATTAAACTTTCTATCATAATTATCACCTTGTATATAAGTGTATCATAATTCAATTTTTTTGACTAATAAAAGTTGAATATTTATAAGAGATTTCTTGTTTAAACTTATTGACAAACCTTGAATTAAATTTCTTTAAAGTCATGACTTAGCATCTTCATATCTTTATCAAACTTAACATCTCCAACGAATTGTTTGCCTTCAAGTGCCATAGGCATCCACAAAAGGTCATCTGCAAGCATTTTTTCATATGGTATCTTGTCTATATCGTACCACTTTGGAAGCATTTCTTCAGTTTCTATTATTTCACCATCAAATTTTGTGCAAGCGTAAACATGCATATACATATTTACACGTTCGCCCTTGTACCATACATCAAAATGAATTTTTCCTATCAAAACATAATCTATGGGTGTTACTCCAATTTCTTCTTGACATTCTCTTATCATTGTCTCGTCAATGGTTTCATCGTTGTCTTGTTTTCCACCTATTCCATTTAAGGTACCCTTTGCAAACCCCCTTTTCTTTTCACCAAGAAGTATTTTGTTATCTTTAAAAAATACTGTTAATGTTGTGTTAAGTGTTCTTAATTCTTCCATAGAATTTTTCTCCCTATACAAAAAATGTTTTTTGCTGTTGAATTTACCTCCTTTTTCCCCTACGACAATTTTAACAGCAAATAAACTGCGTATCAAGATTGCCATTCTTAGAATATAAATTCTCACAAAAAACGCAATTGGAATGGTCGAATAAAATGCATTTATATGCTATCATATTCCGACAATTTTGTCAACACTATCTATCATTAAAAAATACTCGTTAAAGTTTAACTTTACGAGTATTTTTAAATTTCTAAATTAGATATATTATTTATTCCTAATTGCTGCTTGTGCTGCGGCAAGGCGTGCGATTGGCACACGATATGGTGAGCAAGAAACATATGTTAACCCTACTCTGTGGAAGAAATCAATAGATTGAGGGTCACCACCGTGTTCTCCGCATACACCAAGTTTTATATCTGATCTTGTACTTTTTCCAAGTTTAACTGCCATATCTACAAGTTTGCCAACACCTTTTTGGTCAACATGAGCAAATGGGTCGCTATCAAATAACTTTTTATCGTAATATGCGTCTAAGAATTTACCAGCATCATCACGGCTGAAACCAAAAGTCATTTGAGTAAGGTCATTTGTTCCAAATGAGAAGAATTCCGCCGTCTTTGCAATTTCATCGGCTGTAAGTGCTGCACGAGGAATTTCAATCATTGTACCAATTTTGTAGTCAAGTTTTTCGCCACTAGCCTTGATTACTTCATCTGCGGTTTGTGCAACAATATCGCGAACATAATTAAATTCTTTTGCCTCACAAGTGAGTGGTATCATAATCTCTGGATGAATGTCATATCCATCTTCTTTTTTAACTGTTAGTGCTGCTTCAATGACTGCACGGGTCTGCATTCTGGCTATTTCTGGATATGTTACAGCAAGTCTAAGTCCACGGTGACCCATCATTGGGTTAAATTCATGCAAACTTTCAACTGTGTGTTTAAGTTTATCAAAAGTCAAGCCCATATCTTTTGCAAGTGCACGAATTTCTTCATCTGTGTGTGGTAAAAATTCATGTAGTGGTGGATCCAAAAACCTTATAGTAACAGGCTTACCTTTCATTGCTTTATATAGTCCTATGAAATCTTTTCTTTGCATAGGAAGAAGTTTGGCAAGTGCTTTTTCCCTCTCTTCTACAGTAGATGAAACAATCATTTCTCTAACTGCTGGAATACGGTCTGCCTCAAAAAACATATGTTCTGTTCTGCATAGTCCAATGCCTTCTGCTCCAAACCTATATGCAACTTCTGCATCACGTGGATTGTCGGCGTTGGTGCGGACTTGTAGTCTTCGTGCATTATCTGCCCATTCCATAATAGTAGCAAAATCACCAGAAACTTCGGCTGGTTTTGTATCTATCTTTCTGCCATAAACGTTACCTGTAGAACCGTCAAAAGCAATTTCATCACCTTCGTGATATGTCTTTCCAGAAATTGTACAAACTTTATTATCTTCATCAACAGAAAGGCTACTACAACCTGCAACGCATGCTGTTCCCATACCACGTGCTACAACTGCTGCGTGTGATGTCATACCACCACGTGCTGTCAAAACACCTTGGCTAACTGCCATACCTTCTATATCTTCTGGCGATGTTTCAAGACGAACAAGAACAACTTTTTCTTTTTTTGAACTAAGTTCTTTTGCTCTTTCGGCTGTAAATACAATTTTGCCAGTTGCAGCACCTGGGGATGCTGGAAGACCATGAGCAATAACTTCTGCATTTTTAAGGTCTTTTTCATCAAAAGTTGGATGAAGAAGTGCATCAAGCTGTTTAGGATCAAGCATAAGCAGTGCTTGTTCTTTATTTATTCTACCTTCATTAACAAGGTCAACGGCAATTTTTAGTGCGGCTTTTGCTGTACGTTTACCATTACGGGTTTGAAGCATATAAAGTTTACCTTTTTCAATCGTAAACTCCATATCTTGCATATCATTGTAGTGATTTTCAAGTGTTTCACAAATTTCAATGAATTGTTTATATATCTCCGGATTTTGTTTTTCAAGAGTTGAGATTGGATTTGGTGTTCTTATTCCTGCAACAACATCTTCACCCTGTGCATTCATAAGATATTCACCAAAAAGTTTTTTCTCGCCAGTTGCTGGGTTTCGGGTAAATGCAACGCCTGTACCACTAGTTTCACCCATATTGCCGAACACCATAGTTTGAACATTTACCGCCGTGCCCCAACTTGAAGGTATATCATTCATACGGCGATAAACATTTGCTCTTGGATTATCCCATGACCTAAACACCGCCTTTACTGCCTCAATAAGTTGAGTTTTTGGATCAGTAGGAAAATCTGATTTCATCTCTTTTTTGTAAAATTCTTTAAATTTTACAACCATTTCTTTAAGGTCTTCTGCAGTAAATTCTATATCAAGTTTAATGCCTTTTTTCTCTTTCATTTCATCGATAATTCTTTCAAATTTACTCTTATCAAGACCCATAACAACGTCACTGAACATTTGAATAAATCTTCTATAACTATCATAAGCAAAACGTTCATTTCCAGTAAGTGTACTTAAACCTTCAACGACCTCATCATTTATTCCAAGATTGAGTATTGTATCCATCATTCCAGGCATAGACGCCCTTGCCCCTGAACGAACAGAAACAAGTAGTGGATTTTTTTTGTCGCCAAACTTTTTGCCTGTAATTTCTTCTAGTTTTTTAAGCCCTGCTTCTACCTGCGAAATAACTTCGTCATTAAGCACCTTGCCGTCATCATAATACTTTGTACAAGCCTCTGTTGTAACTGTGAAACCTTGTGGCACTGGAAGCCCAATATTTGTCATTTCGGCCAAGTTTGCACCTTTGCCTCCTAGAAGGTTGCGCATAGACGCATTGCCTTCACTAAAAAGATAAACATACTTTGTCATTTTTCCTCCATATTTCAAACCAATATAGTGTAAAGCATCAAAAAAAAATAAGCAAACAAATAGTGCTTATTTTTTATAGTAATTTTAATTTTTTGTTGAAACGCCTGTCAAAATTTATATTCAAAATGTTTAATACCTCATCTTCACTACCCTTAGATAATTTCAGTGTTGAAAGTTTATCATAATCGGTTTCACTAAGCAATTTGAGGGCTGTACCTGCCCTTGCAGAAATTTCAATGCAATTCGCACTTTTACACGCCACACACACCACTTCACCAAAATCTAAATTTAAATAACGTTTGCCAGAAAATTTTTCGCCACAAACAGAGCAATTTGAAAGTGCAACAAAATATCCCATTGCAGAAAATACCGACACAAGATATTTAATCAAAACATATTTATCGTTTACATTATCATAGGCAATAGCACCAAGTGCTTTTAGCGTTTCCAAAAATAATGGAGCATTGGTTTCACCTTCTTTTAAGACAGTGTTTACCACATCTAAAATGGCACAAGCGATATAATATTTATCTATATCTTTTGTGAGTTCAAACATATTATTTTCAACATCTACGCCAGTCACAATCATAGA
>CALWOY010000069.1 GCA_944383255.1 uncultured Clostridia bacterium | reverse complement strand
TGCTAAATCTTGCACATCTTTTTCTGAAACAGAGTCAGGTCGCGTTTCCCCTGCCAATGTTTGACTAAGTGTATTTGATAAATTTCCTACATCTTGCATTTGCAAATAGTTGACACTTGACAATGCCGCCATTGCATAAAAGTCTTGAGCGCTAGTTTCTCCTTGTTCATCTCCACAAGCAGAGAGTGTAGCAGCACTTCCCGCTAAAAATATCAAAGAAAAACTAAGTAGTAATGCTTTTTTTAATTTCATATCTACCTCCCAAAAAAATCGTAACATATGAATAACTTCAGCGTCAAATCAATATTATGGTTTTTTATGGCATATAAAGGTGTTTTATATCAAACGAAACACTTTATATTTTATAATGAAATATCAAAATCCGCTTCTGTATAGCCTTCCAAACTAGTGGTTGGCATATTTAAGTTTACATTGCCATAATTATATTCTAAAAACATATTGGTTTCTGTTTCAAGTTCATTTGCAACATATTCTTTAACATTGATTGTGTACTCTTTTATTTTGTTATCGCGAATTTTATATTGTTTTGTAGTAACAGTTTTTTCTTCATCGGCATCTGGAGATGACTGCACTATTTGTGTAAATACAAAAGTTAAATCATAAGAACCGTCACCACTTTTTGTAAGTTTCATAGTTATGTCTTCAAGCGCGAGTTCGTCTTCTGTTGGTGCAGAAACAACAGTTAATGTAGTTTGATAATTTATATGATCTTCAAAATCCTGCCCATAAACTTGATATGCTTTTTCTTTATCATTTAACTTATATGCAACATCGCTAATTTTGCCCATATAATATTCTGTGCTGGCTTTTGTTAGTAATTCGCCCTTTACTGCACCCTCCATATTTAAAGTGGCTTTAAGTTTTGTTGTTTGATATGCAACATTTGTGTCTATGTCAACACGCAGTGTACTATCTTGAGTTGTAACTGCACGAGTGCCATCTTGATTGGTTTCTCCTTTGTAAGTCCTCTTTATTTCATAATCACCAACAGTTTCAGCAACTTCTGCGCTGAGCGCATTGTTTAATGCGTCAAGTGCCTCCTGTCTTTCAATTGGTTCACCCCCACAAGCAGTTAAAAATAAAGCAAATACAAACACTAGTGCCACAAGTAAAGTTGAATACACGCGGTTAATTTTTTTTGTTTTTTCTATTCCCATAATTTTTCCTCCTTAATTTTAGAATAACAAAAAAATACAAGTAAGTAAAGTTTTAACATCAAAAAAAATTGCGAAAACAATTCTATTTCTATATACTATAAAAAGACAAATATGGTTAAAAAGATTTTTACAATCACTACATTTGTACTTTCGGCACTTTTTGCTGCGGCGCTGGTGCTACTTTTAATGTTTTGGCAAGTACCTTTATTTAACTATTATCAAAACTTAGATTATTCCATATCAAATGAATATATTAAAAACCCAGACCAAGGCTTTTATAGGACAGTTTTTATAAAACTCACCGAAGATGGCGGAACTTTTACTCCGGTTTTATATGAAGATTTTCAAATGTATCACCTTCGCATAGATATAAGTGATTTTTCTGATGAAATATCTTATCAAGCACAAAGAACGCTAAGAAGTGCACTTAGTTTTTACTCTCAAAATCAAAAAAATGTGATAGTTAGGTTTAGTTATGACCCATATTTTGAAGGCACAGCAAATAACGAACCACCTATCGACACAATAATTTCACATATTGGTGAACTCTCCGAAATATTAAATGATTTTGCACCAACAATCACCGCAATTGAAGCGGGTATGATTGGTCCTTGGGGCGAAATGCATACAAGCGAAATTGCCACATCTGAAAATATAAACAAAGTGATTGATGCTTGGCTGAATAATTGCTCTGACCTTTGTGTGCTTGTACGCACTCCCAAGATGATATATGACTATCTCGGAATAGATTTTAACAATATCTCCAGCCACACCTTTAATTTAGACGAAAAAACTATAAGGCTAGGTCTTTTTAACGATGCCTTTCTGTCCACCGAAAACGATTTAGGAACATACACCTATGACCGCGAAGAAGAAATCAATTGGATAAGCCAAAATATAACACACACACCTTATGGCGGAGAAGTGCTATCTTCAAGCATTGGTCTAAATAATTTCCCAAACTGCCTTGATGAGATGTATGCATTAAACCTTTCATACCTTAACTATGAGTATCAAGAAAGTGTTATAGAACAATGGAAAAACACGGAATATCAAAACTCTTCCGCCTTTGACTACATACAAACACATATGGGCTACCGTCCTGCACTTACAAACTCAGCATTTTGGTATAACAGCGACTTTCGTAAACTTGAAATTTACCTTACCATAGAAAACAGCGGGTTTTCAAACTATGTGCGTGAAAAAGATGTTACCCTTATATTTGTTACAGAAAATGGCGAAACATATGAATATAATGTAGGTAAATTTAATGGCGAAAGAGATTTACACTTCAGTTTAACCAATTTACCACCAAAGCAAAATTATGATGTTTATATCTCACTTTCAAACATTGTTGAAAACAAACGTACCTATCCACTTCAATTTGCAAACACCACACTTTATAATTCCAACTTGCAAGCAAATCTTATTGGACATATTAAGGTTTAAATATCTAACAAGCCACTTCTATACATAGATATACAAACTTCTAATATTTGTTTCTTTTTTTCTCTGGCATAGTAAAAAGCCTTTGCTTCATCTTCGTTCTCATCTCCATAAATGTAAAAAATTACTATGTCCATTTTGTCAATTATGCCGTAATTTATTTCATCAATAACTTCTTCGTACATTAAACCATTATTATCTATCAAACATTCGTCATAATACTCCTTTGCCTTAACATCATCTAAAATGTATGCGTAATGTATTGACTTATTGGTTTTTGCCATTTTCTTTAGAATGCGAGAAGCCACATCAACAAATTCTCCCATGCGATAAAAATAAAAGTTTTGTACCCCGTTTTGAATATAATCGCTTAATAAAAATTCTAAAAAAATTTCGATATCTTTTTTATATTTTATTTTTTTAGACCCATAAAATAAACATGATTTTTTGTTTTCCATGGTTATATAATAAACTCTTTGAGTTAAACAATCAACTATATTGATATAATTTTTAATATTTTAGATTAGTGACAAACTCATATTTGGGGAAATCTTAGGATACAATAATTATGGAGTTAATAATGAATAAAATTACTTATGACGACATAATAAATCGTATCGGTTTCTTTAGAAATAAAGCAAATTTATCTTTAAGAGAAACAAGTATGAGAATGGGCTACAACCCTCAATTCATGAAAACAATAGAAAACAAAAGTGTTGAACTTAAAGTTAGAACACTTTTGGAATTTTGTGATATAGTTGATATTTCAATTCAAGACTTTATTTATCTTGGAAAAGATTATAACCCACATGACAAAAACATTCTTGAATTATATGGTTCGCTTTCAAATGAAAGCAAGCAAATTGTTGTTGAACTTATGAAAAAGTTAAAGTAGATGATGAGATTCTTCGCTTACTCTTTTTGTGTCGCCCTGAGCAAAGCGAAGGGTCTAGAGATTCTTCGCTTCGCTCAGAATGACAGAATTTTGCTCAGTATGACAAAAAAATGCGATAAAAAACACGACTTGGAGTATATTTCCAAGTCGTGTTGTTTAATAGATTATACTCTTGTTGCGAGTTTAATTCCAGCGCCCATTGTTGTTGCTACAACAACATTACGGATATATTGTCCTTTTGCAGCGGCCGGTTTTGCTTTTATAAGTGCACTCATTAGTGCATTATAGTTTTCAACAAGTTTGTCTTTTCCAAAACTAACTTTTCCAATTACAACATGAACATTGTTTCCTTTGTCCAAACGATATTCAACCTTTCCGGCTTTAACATCGTTTATTGCTTTTTTAACATCCATTGTAACTGTCCCACTCTTTGGGTTTGGCATAAGTCCTTTTGGTCCAAGTATTCTTGCTATTCTACCAACAACGCCCATCATATCTGGTGTTGTTATGCAGACATCAAAATCAAGCCAGTTTTCGGACTGAATTTTTTGAACAATGTCTTCTGCTCCTACAACATCTGCACCTGCTTCTTCTGCTTCTTTTGCCTTGTCACCTTTTGCGATAACCAAGACTTTAACTGTTTTACCTGTACCATTTGGAAGTACAACCACACCACGAACTTGTTGGTCTGCGTTTCTTCCGTCAACGCCAAGACGAACATGTAGTTCAACGGTTTCGTCAAACTTTGCTTTTGGCAAACTTTCTAAAAGTGCAAAACCTTCTTCAACATCATAAAGTCTGTTTTCGATTTGGCTTTTTGCTTGTGTATATCTTTTACCCTTCATATTTGCCTCCTCTACTCTTCAACAGTCACGCCCATACTGCGTGCTGTACCCTTTATCATTTCCATAGCCTGTTCAACGCTTGATGCGTTTAAATCTGGCATTTTTGTTTCAGCGATTTCGCGAACTTGTGCAAGGGTGAGTTTACCGACTTTTTGTTTGTTTGGTTTGCCTGAGCCTGACTCAAGACCTAGTGCTTTCTTTATAAGCACTGCTGCTGGTGGTGTCTTTAAGACAAAGTCATAAGACCTATCTTGATAAATAGAGATAACCACTGGGATAATAAGTCCCGCTTGGCTTGCAGTTTTGTCATTGAACTCTTTAACAAACTGCACACTGTTTACACCGTGTGGTCCAAGAGAAGAACCAACTGGTGGGCCGGCTGTTGCTTTGCCGGCTGGCAATTGTAATTTTACAACTGCGGTTAATTTTTTTGCTGGCATAAAATTTTCCTCCTATGTGGTGATATCAAGATGCATGCAAAAATTTACATCTCTCCCACGAAATTTATTTTAACAAGGTAAATAACCTTGAAAAAACCAATTAGTTATTTTCTTTAATTTTTATTATTTGTGAATAGTCAAGGTCAACAACTGTGTCACGACCAAACATTTCAACGCTGACTTTGCATCTTGATGTTTCTTTGTCTAATTCAACAACAGTGCCAATCATACTTGAAAGTGGGCCGTCAATAACCTCAACTTTGTCACCTACTTCAAGGTCTATTTCAACAGTAACCCTTTCTAGATGCATACGTTTTACTTCATCTTCTGTAAGTTCAAGTGGTCTACCTTTTGGACCAGTGAAGCCTGTTACACCGTGTGTACGTGTTACATTGTGCCAAATGTCATCACCATAACGCATTTTGACAAGAAGATATCCTGGCATGGTTTTTCTTTGAATGAGTTTTTTCTTGCCATTTTTTTCTTGAATGACATTTTCCATAGGAATGACAATATCCATAACTCTATCTTCTAGTCCATATTTTGCTGCCATGGTTTCTAGGTTTTCTTTTGCAACATTTTCATAACCCGTGTAGGTGTGCAGGACATACCACTTTGGTTCTATTTTTTCAACATCAACTTTTTCCATAATTCACTCCTATATTAACCTGACACAGATGTTGTCAAAAGTTCAAATAGCCATGAAAGCAATCTATCTATACCAAAAAGAACAATAGCAAAGATAAGTACGACAGCCAAAACAACGCCCGTCTTTTTTACAACAGTGCCAAATGATGGCCAAGTGACTTTTTTAAGTTCACTTGTTGTTTCTTTAATACGTTTTGCTGTTTTTGATGGCTTTTTTACTTTTGACTTTTTCTTGTCTTTTTGCTTATCTTGTTTGTTGTCCTTTTGGACGTTTTTGGTTTTTGCGTCTTTTGGGGACTCTGGCTTTTGCTCTGATTTTTCTTCTGGCTTTTCTTCTTCTGCCAAGGCAGTATCAATAGTTTCGACATTTACTTGTTCCTCTGTGTTTTGTGAATCTTGTGTGAGTAAACCTTGCTTGACTTTTTGTTTATTTTTCTTCGCCATGAAACTTCTCCTTACTTGGTTTCTTTATGAAGTGTGTGTTTGTTACATCTTGGGCAAAATTTATTTATTTCAATTCTTTCTGCCTGATTTTTCTTATTTTTGCTTGTAGAATAATTTCGTTCTTTACATTCTGTACAAGCAAGTGTAACTAATGCTCTCTTTGGATTTGCCATTTTTATTTCTCCTTATATTAAGTTATTATCACTTAAAAAATAGCACCCGCTTTTTCATGGTGCAGGGCTATATTATCATATACTATTTTATTTGTCAATTGTTTTTTTACATTTATCTTGTAAATTCTTCATTTTGACTTGATTGTGTATTTTGTTCCTTTCCTATCTCTTCCTGTTGTTTTAACTCGGTTTGTTCTTGAATATCTTCTCTTTCTTGTTGTCTTTGTATTTCTACTTGTTTTTCGGCATTTATGCGGTTCTGTTCTTCCGCCTGAGACTCTGCAACCGCCTTTTCAATTTCTTGTTTTAAAGATGCTTCGTCAACAACCTTATTTTTGAGGTTTTGTGCCTTTCTATAAATCGTTTTGGCACGTTTTTGAATAAGTGCCCTAAACTGCATAATTAGTGCCTGAATATTTGCCTTTTCTGTAAAGGTATCTTTTAAAAGTACACCAAGTTCTCCGTCCATACCGTAAAGTTCTATATACATTTTAAGTGCATTGGCATCTTTTTGTTTAAGTTTTGTGATGTTTAATTTCAAAAGTTCATTTCTGTTTTTAAGCGTTACTATTGTCCTTTGAATTTGCTCTTTTACCTTTGGGTCACTTTGAACATAAGTTTCATTTTCAAGAGCATTTAAAATTGCCTCAGAGTTTTCAAGTGCGGTTGTGAAATTTTTTGCAATTTCGCTATTTGAATGCTCCAAAAAATTTTGGCTTGAAAGGTCATTTGCATTTATCTTGTTTTGTAAAATTTCGCTAGCATATTCTTCTGTTAATACAAAATCTTTGCCATAAGGGTTATAGTCTTTCTCTACATAAAGTTTTCCAAGTGACTCATCTACAAGCGAAAGTGCATTAAAAACATCAACGCTTTTTCCTTCAGGGAGTGCGTCTTTTTGTGCATCAAAGTCATCAAACAAAAATTCATTGTCCATAATTTTATATTAATTGGTTTTTTGTTTTTTGTCAACTGTAATAACAATGCTATTTATTTCCTTTCTCATCAAACACAGCAAGTGCCAAAACAAAAAGGCCGATGCCGAGAAACATTATTAAAGTTTTAATATCCACTTCGTCATCAAGTATGCTTAAAACCACCACTGCAATACCCATTGCAAGTGCAACTGCTTTTAACACCAAATGAAAAATATCTAATACTTTTTGTTTTGACTCCAACTTTTTTTGACTTGACTTTTGAGCCGACATAAGTTCATCTACAGAAACATTAAAAATTTCGGCAATTTTGGCTATGGTGTACACATCGGGACAAGAAACGTTTCTTTCCCACTTTGACACCGCCTTATCTGTTACATTCAGTTTTTGAGCGAGTTCGCTTTGTGTCATATTTTTTTGTTTTCTTAGTTTTGAAATTGTTTCACCTAAATTCATTTTTACTCTCCACTCAAAATTATACTATACAAAATATCAAAACTAAACCGAAAAAGTGTAGAATTTACTCTACTTTAAGTTTACTTTCGCTAAGGAGTGTAAAAAGTGTTTGTTTGAAATTAAATTCATTCATCAAATCTTTTGCTTCATCAAACATTTCACCTTTTACGCTTTGTGGAATATCGGTTTTGTATGCGCGTATAATCAAATTTTTTGGAGTGATGTCAAAGTTTACAAACTCCACAAGGTCAACATGATAACTTTCGCTTCTTAGCAAATTGCACCTAATTATATCGGTAAAAAGTGCACTAAGTCTTTCTTTTACTACTCCGTATCTTGTAAGAATTGGGAGTTTCTCGCTTTGTATCTGTTTGTTGACTTCATGCTGGCAACAAGGCACTGAAAAAATGAGTTTGGCATTCCATTTTATTGCATTGTAAAGTGCATAGTCTGTGGCGGTATCACAAGCGTGAAGTGAGATAACCATATCTACATCAAAGTTTGGAAGATAGTCCTTAATGTCACCTACATAAAATTTTAGGTTTTCATAATCATATTTTTGTGCCGTTTGATTGCATTTATCTATGACATCTTGTTTTAAATCAAGACCAACAATATTGGCGTCTATCTTTTTTATTTCTTTAAAGTAATAGTAAAGTAAAAATGTCAAATATGATTTACCGCATCCAAAGTCAATTACGTTTATTTTGTTTAAATTGAATTTATCAACGGCATCATCAATAATTTCTATAAATCTGTTGATTTGTTTAAACTTGTTGTACATTGATTTTATTATTTTGCCGTCAGCAGTAATAATACCCATATCTACAAGTGGCAGAATATTTTCGCCTTCGCTGAATATATATTTTTTTTGTCTATTTTGAGTTTTTTGCTCATTTATTTTATTTTCTTTTGTATTTTTAGTGAAAAATATTTTATTTTTTTTGGTAATTCTTATAGCGTATTCAGCAATTGGAGAATAGAAATTAAATTGTTTATAATTTGTTAATTTATCTATTATAAAATCTACAATTTCATTATTTTTTATATTTTTATTAAATACTTGTTTTTGTGTGTATGCACTTACGAAAAAATAGTTATTTATTTTTTTTATGTCGATTTTTTTATAAGGTGCGGAATTTTTGGAATTACTTACTACAATTTTTAAAATATTATCACCAAATATATTATTTATTTCGTTTTTTATTTCATTAAAATTTATTTCCATAAATTCTCCTATAATTTTTTAATAAAACACATAATTCTATTTGCTATTTTAAAATTTTCTGCAGTATGAAATCTTATACTATCTTTATTCTCAAGTTCACAATCACTTGCAAATTCCTTTGCTCCATTTTCTTTCGCCCAAAATTCACAATATTCTAAAAGTTTATGTGCATAGCCTTTATGTCGAAACTCTTTCTCAACAAAAATTCCCTCAAGGTATCCAACAGGTGAACTACTTGAACCCTCAACATAATCATTTCTAAGTTGGCACTGAGCAAAGCCAACGGGCAAATTTTTTTCATAAACAATAAAAAACACAGCAAAATCACTATTCAAAATTTTGCCAAGTTCACTTTTATGTTGAGTTTCATCAGCTTGCCATAATTTATTTGCGAAAGTGCATAAGATATCTAAATGCTCTTTCTTTGCTTTAATAACTTTTACCATAAACATAATATAACACTTAATTTTGATTAAGTAAATTTATTTGTTGCATTCATTAAGATTGAAAAAGATTTTATTTCTAAAGTAACATTTAAATACTTTAACGAAAAAATAAGCATAAGTTTTTGAAACTTCATACTAATGCTCAGGAGTTTAGTTGCCTAAATGGCTGTGAAGGTAAGCACGACAATAAAAACATTTTTTTGCAGTGAAATAAAAAACATAAAATTGTGTGGCTAAGCATATATAATCAATCTATTAAAACAAAAGTTTGAGAATAGAAAAACCACCAAATAGCAAGAAAGACGAGGCTCGGTGTATCAAGCCACGCAGGAGTTTAGTTACCTAAATGACTGTAAAGGCAAACACGACAGTAAATACATTTTTTTGTAGTAAAAAAACACAAAATTGTGTGGCTAAGACAAGGCTCGCAATGTTAGGCTAGGCAGGAGTTTAGTTTCCTAAATGACTGTCTAGCCTAGCATTGCAGTAAACATAGTATTAGCCCACAATTTTGTGTTTTTTGGTGCGAGTGACGGGACTTGAACCCATACTCTTTCGAACTTGCCCCTTAAACAAGCGCGTCTGCCATTCCGCCACACTCGCAAATGCACAGGGATTTTAACATTTATGTATGTATGTTGTCAAGG
>CALWOY010000068.1 GCA_944383255.1 uncultured Clostridia bacterium | reverse complement strand
CAGCTTCCAAAATGACGAGAAAACATAGTAAATTTAAGTGTATCAGTTAAAAGTGCCGATTTTATCGGACTTTTACGCACTAAATTTAATAATTGTTTCTCGCTTATGCTCTATACTAAATATCTACCAAAAATACTATTCTACATCTCAAAATCACTAGATAAATAGCCTTCATCTATGAGTGTTTTAATTCGCATTTCTTCAAGTTTTCTCATATAGTCTTGAAAGCACTTAATTGCTTCATATTCACACTTTGAATTTAGATACATACAATGTTCAAGTTCTTTCCAAAGTTTACCTTTTTGCATTCGCTTTTGGACTACATATTTTGCATTAAGTTTTAATCTTTCAATCTCTTGACCTTTCAAATTTTTAGCACTTTCAATAACCAAATTTCCAAGTCTGCGATACAAATCTTTTGTATATTTTTCACTCAAATTTTGTTGTGGTTTGTCCACACCATTACGCTTGCAATAACTATCTACAAGTTTTTGTTTTTCACTAACAAGGTCATCAAAATCATTTTTGTAAATGCTTATATCAACATTGTGGGAGATGATATAGTTTGAAATGTTATCAATATTTGGTTGTAGTTTTTGCATATTATCAGAGTCGTAAAATGTGTGTCCTTGCTCTGGAAATTGATTTGCTAAGTCTAGTAACATTTGCTTTAATTTAAGCCCAGAAACATCGTTTAATCGCTCTTTAACACTCTTTGTTAGTCTTAACCTTATTTCTTTCTCACGAGCCTTAAAATCGGTTGCAGAGAGCTCAATATTGGCTTTCAAAAAGTCCATTGCATTGTTTGAAATATAGCCACGAGAAAAATGCTTTTCTTTGTTTTTCATTCGCTGTGGTTCTTTCTCAAAAAACAATAAATGAATATGTCTGTTGTCTGTATTCTCATGCAGTCCAGCAAACCACTCAATGTTGTCTGGGTTAAGTCCGGCCCGTTTGAAATATTTTGGTAGTTCGCTTTTTATAAGTTCATAAGCTTGCTCATAACAGCCACACCATTTCTTACCAAAGTTTTCTTCAAAGGAAATTATGCCTGACCAAATAACTGATTTGGTTTCTCGCAAGTCCTTTCTAAAATCCGCGATTTGTTCTTTGCTCATAAGTCCGTTTTGGTTAAAGATTCCACTAGATTTTGTGCTATTGTTTGAATACTCAACAAAGTCTAATTTCTCTAAATCTTTAATGCCGGTAGCGACATATTTTAGGTAATCGTCATACTTGTTAGATGAATAATAATTTCGCTTGTCTTGATTTGTTTTGTCTTTGTAGTTCGGCAAAAAGAACTCTTGTTTGTAAACCACATTTGGAACTTTATCTGACATCTATGAGCTCCTTTAAAATTCTATCTCGCTCGGTATCAATACCATTTTCATCTAGTGGGTCATATTTCCAGTCTTGCGAGTAAGAGTTTAGGTTTATTGGGCTTTGTTTGTTGATTAGTTTAGTGATTAAGTTTAGTAGTGCTTGATTTATTCTCACATTTGCATTAGTGTCCACAAAGTCCATTTTTTGGTTTGCAGATATGGTCGTAAGTTTGTCGTTTATCTCTTGCAAATTCTTTCTAATCTCGCTGAAATTTATGCTTTGGTTTATTGCATTATCTCCAAGCATTTTGTCAGCACCAAGCAAAGCAAAATATTTCATAGCGTCATTTAGACTATCAAACTTGTCCTTAAACTTTTCAAGTGCTCGTTTAAAAATCTCATACTCATCTTGACTGTAAACTCTAATCATGTATTGAGTTTTCAAATCTTTTGTTTTAATTCTAGCCATTTTAGCCTCCTAATTATTTTCTAGTCTTTCTATGTAGTAGGAAATCTCGCAAAAGGGCAAATCTTGTTTGCACATTTTGAGATATTTCCGCCCGTACCAAAAATTCGTAGAATTTTTACATCTCTTTCTATTTCTAATTAAAGGGGCAATGATTTTTTTGTTTGCTTTTACATTCTTAAAATCCTCCTTTTGTTTAAATTTGTTTGCACGAAAAAATACCTATTAGTGCAATAGGCAATATTTCGTTGTATCTCTTTCTATAAATTTTTCTAACAAGAAAAAAACAATATCAAACTTGTAACTTCTCAACCAAAATTTCTTTCTTTATCAAATTTTCTTTCTTTATCTAACAAAATAAGAAAAATATATTTTTTTATTATTATATATACAAGAGTGGGGACGAACTCATTTTTCTTTGTTAGATATAAAATTGTGTTTAGTTTGCTGATTTGAAAAAATTGCATTATTTTTTCTTTGTTAAAAATTAAATAATCTTTCTACAAAACAAGAAATATAATGCTGGGAAAACATTATACTTCCTTACACCTATATATGTTTTTTGGCTGTTTTTGCACTTGTATTTTTACTATTTTTAGTCAAATTTGATGATTTTTAGCAATAAAAAAGTCCAAGCAACACGCCTAAACTCCTTTATTTATCGCAATTTTTGAATTTTTTAAAAAAATTTAAAAAAATTTTAATTTTTCATCAAAAAATGGTTCAATATTTCGGTCTATTTCACCCCTAACACTTTTTTCGCTTGATGAATTCCTTTGTTTATATGATATTGTTTTATTCTTCTTGGTGCAACTTTTAAACTAATCCACGTTGCATTGCGTTTTGTGGGGTATAATGCATCTAATAGTGTCAAAGTGAAAAAGAATTTACTTCTATATTTTCTATGTCGTCTTTCTTTTTCTTCATAAAACTCGCCATGAGTTTGGTATTCACATATCTCGCCCATATATTTACCAGAAACTTTTTGTTTAAAATATTCCTGAGATAGTTTGTTCGTTGCTTTTTCAAGGTTGGTCTTGTCTGTTATAGTTCTTTCACTTAGCCAAAATTCACAATCTTCAATCTTGTTTCTGTGTTCGTTTCGTTTGTAATCTGTCATTAAGCAGACAAAATAATTATCATCTTGTTTTGCCACAAATATTGGCATAATCATTCTGTCGCCACCATAGGCAAGGTCTTTTTGCTTTTCAAGGTGGACTATGTAGGAATTCTTGGTTTGTCTACCTTTAAAAGTTTTGTTTATTTGTCTTTCAATAAAACCATTGTCTATCAAAAATTTCAAATCATTTTGAATTGTCCTTTCAGTTACTGCAAATTTCCAAGCCAAATCTCTAACAAAAACTTTTCTGCCATTCAAATATTTTAAATACGCAAACAACTTTTCTCTACGCAAATCTCTTGTGAAAACACACTTGATTTGTGCTTCTTCATCTTCTAGATAATAGTCATCTCTATCATAATAAAGTCTTTTGCCGCGCTGACCTTTAAGATACGAGCGTCTTTGCTCTTTTATATACTTTATTCGTTCTTCTCGTTCTAACTGTTTTCGCTTTTCAATAATCTCTCTATCCGCTGGGTTAAAGTAATCTAAACCATCATTATAATACCACATAATCTTTATTTCCTTTGAAATAGTATAGCATAAAACTAAAATATATATAATAAGCCTAATGCCATAATTACTATCAAACAAAAAATCAACAAGTTAGATTTCTCTAAAATGTTGATTTTTTATCTTTATATACCAAAATCATTTATAAAATTATTTAATTCATCTTGCTAAATCATTTTTATTAAATGTTTCACATCCTTTATAAAATTAAATTTTATATTTCATCATTTATATTAAAATTAAGGAGTTGAACAACCTTTTTATATGCATCGGCGTGGTTTATTTTACCATCTGATGCTTCTTTACGTAATTCGTTATACTTTTCTATGGTATCTTTATTTGCTATGACAGAAAATATTGGATGAAATTTATTATATAGTTCATCTTGTTTAATAACAATATCTTTAAAAGACTCAATTTCTTTTTTATGTTGAAAACCAGTACAACACAAGGCAATATACCTTATAGCATCAGCATATGTATCAATTTTTAATTGGTAAGTACTCCTTCTGTTCTCCTTTTTCCAATTTATTTTAGATAAAATAAATTGGAATACAAATGTCAGTATGCCACCGACTAAGACACCTCCAATGCCAATTAAAGCACCTAATATTGTATCACTCATTATTTATTCTCCTTTCATATATTTACGTCAATCTTGTTTTTTAACTTGCTTATAAAAATTAAATCAATATTTGCGATTGTTTATATTGGGACAAAAACAAGGGTGTTCTATAGAAATAAACTCTCCATATTGTAATAGAAAAATATCTTCAATCCCTTTTGGGCTGTATTTTGAATCTTTACCTTCTAAAAATTTCATAAACTCATCATTAAAAAGATTTTTAATAAATTTACATTTAGCAATACCCGTTTCTTTTATATGTAACGGAATAACAAAATTAAAATAATTTTTTGCATCCCATACATTAAAATTAAATTTAGAGTCTAAATGAGCTTCACAGCAGTTAGACAAAATAAGAAAATCAATATTTTTGTATTCTTTTACATTTAAATAGGGGTCTTCAGAAAAGCATCCACAAAACTCATTTATAATATAATTTAAATACTCGCCCAATTTTGACGTGTCAAGGCAAATCAATAGGGAATTTATTGTTTTATCATCTGAAGGATTCATTTTCTCATTCGCACTATCAAGAAATGTTTTTATTTTTAAATCCTCATTTTTGCCAATTTTTACAACTTTACCTGTTTCTACCGAGTGTATATTAAGCTGTTCAGAGATTTCTTCCATTTTGTCTTGAAAATTTTTATATGATGGCGAGTTTTCTTTTGGCAAATTATCATATCTATGATCCATTTTTAATGTAATAACATTTCTATCATATTTTTTATCTAATTTATCTATTTCAGGTGTCTTAACTTCAATTCTTAAATTATAATCCAATCCATCACAATACAAATCAACATCTTTTGGAGGCTTGATTTTTACATCATATTGAATTATAGGACATCGATTTTTTAGCCAATAATAATATATTTGTTCAGAAGCTGCCTGTATATATTTTTGTGGACTATCAAGTTTTTGATCTAGAGTTTTCATATTATTATACTTATTATCATCACATATTAAAAGATAGTCATTTTTATATTTTTCGCCCAATTTATTACAAAACTTATCAAATTGAGTTGTAAAATTTTCCATTCTAATCTCCATTTTTTTAACTATCATCTAAATTTTAGTCATTATCATTACATTTTACATACTCCAATATACTGTCATGCTAGAGTCAATCCATGATGATGACCAGCCAGAAGGTCTGCTATCTGGTTGACAATAGATTATAGAATTTGAGCACCCACTAAAAGCGTAGTCGCCAATAAACGTGATGCTATTTGAAATATGAACAGCTGTGAGAGTTTTGTTATTTCTAAAAGCGTTCATACTTATTGCACAAACAGTTTTTTCATTTATAGTTTGTGGGATTGTTATTATGTCCGATGTCCCGTTGTAACCATATATAATAATAGTATCATCAGTCCTTAATGCCCATTTAAAGCCATCTTCCGTAACTCCATTTTCATTAGCATAATTCCATACTATTGGATTTGTTGATGAACACCAATTTGATTGCCAACCAGTTGGTTTCGAACTAATTTCGCAAAGGAATGAAGTTTTTGAACAACTACTAAAAGAATTGGTTTGTATTGTTGAAATACTACTTGGAATAATTACAGTTAATAAATTCGGCAAATTGTAAAAAGCATTTGTTTCTATAAAATTAACACTATTTGGTATTTTTATTAAAGTAAGGTTAGAATTGTCTTTAAAGGTATTTTCATCAATGCGAATTACTGGCTTATTGTCAATACTGTTTGGAATTGTTAGTTCGGTTTCATTCCCGTTATATCCACGAATTCTGATAGTTTCACCATCTAAACATATCCAATCAAAACCACCCTCGGTTGTTCCTTTTATACATCCAAAATTCCAAGTTACAGGACGATTTAATGGGTTCCAACTTGAATTCCAAGTACTAGGTTGCTCATCAATTTGGCAATTAATATTAATATTAAAGCAGTTTGCAAATACATTATACCCCATAGTTTTTAATCCGTATGGTATTAATATGTTTTCTATATTAGAACAACCATAGAATGCATAATCGTGAATTGTTTCAACTTCTGCATTTAATATAACACTTGTTAAATAACTACAACCATAGAATGCGTTTGCAGATATTCCTGTTGCTTTTGTTATTGTTACATTCCTTAATGTTTGTGGTATGTAATACATTGCATAATAATATTTGTTACTTGATGA
>CALWOY010000067.1 GCA_944383255.1 uncultured Clostridia bacterium | reverse complement strand
ATGAATTTACATTATTCACACAAAGTTCCTCTATAAACCTTGGCAACATAACAGTTGAATCAAACTTCAACTACAATGCACGACGTGGCGTAATGATTGTTGGGGACATCAATGGGAACTTAAATTGTGGCGAAGGTGTTGATAATGTTTTTATTTCCAATATCACTGCTGGAACAATTAATGGAGACGTCTTACTACCAAATGCCGAATCTTCAAATATAACAATAAAAACCCTTAATGGTCGTGGAGATATTGTAACCACTTCCGGGGATGTCACAATTGAAAAAGCAACATCATTTTTGTGGGTGTCAACACAGTCAGGTAAAATTGATGTTAATATTGATACAGCATCCGACCTAAATACACAATCTTATGCCGAAGATCAAGGAATTGTAAATTTAAAATCAAATAATGGTACAATAAATGTAAATTTTGCAAATCTTCTTTTAAAAAATTATATATCTTCACAAAGAGGAACAATAAATTGCAAATTTAGTCCCACGCTTAATTTCATACTAAACTACACTTGTCCTGAAAATGCGCCATCTCTTTCGGATGGTATAACAACTGGTGAAGCTGCAAATGAAGCAAGCATAGCAATAGGCAATTCTAGTACAGATAAAGCAATTTACTTAGAAAATCTTGAAGGTAGAACTTCAATTGAAGATACTTATGCCGCATAAATAAATTTCGCTTTTATTTAATTTTTTGATTTTGTTTTACTTCAAAGAAATTCTTCCATGGATTTTTCTTGAGTCTTTTATCAATATTTTTTATAGTAATATCTTGCGGACCAATAGTATCTAGTTCTGACCAAGTTATTGGTGCCGAAATAGTAGCACCATCGCGTGCACGTACAGAATATGGGGCAACACTTGTTTGCCCTTTTTTATTTCTCAAATAATCTATAAAAATTTTCCCTTGTCGCTCATTTTTTCGAATGTTTGTCGTGTACTCATCTGGCCACTTGCTTTCAATAAGTAAGGCGACATCTTTACAAAACTTTTCAAACTTAGACCAAGTTACACTTTGTGATAATGGCACAACAATATGATATCCCTTACCACCGCTAGTTTTAATAAAACACTCAAGAGCCAACTCTTTTAATATTTTTTTTAGTCTTTTTGCACAAAGCCTTACTTTATCTAAATCTACATTATCACCAGGGTCAAGGTCAAAAACTATAACATCAGGGCGATTTAGATTGTCATAAACACAACACCAAGGATGGAACTCTACCACGCCAAGAGATATTAAAGAAAATAATCCTTGTTTAGAAATAATATAAAAATAATCGTTTTTTGTTTTAATTCCTTCAAGTTTTCCATCTAAATGTTTTTGAAAAAACACTTGCCCTTTTATGCCATCTGGACAACGAATTACACTTAAAAATCTATTTTCAATATATAAAAGCATATTATTTGCAACTTTATTGTAATAATCTACCAAATCTTGTTTTGTAATTTTACCTTTTGGAAAATAAATCTTATCTCCATTTTTCACTTTAAAATCATCTTTGTTACTTAGTTGATTTTTTAATTCAGTGCTAGTCTTGTCTTCTCTAATTCCCTTGAATGAAGGATGCCGTAAACTTCCGTCTTCGGTATATTCACTAAATTGAATTTGCACAACAACACTAGGCGAAACAAACACTGTATGCTTATTTTGCGCAATTTTTTTTGTAAAAGGTGATGTTTTTCTTTTTAATTTATCTAATTTCTGCATAATTTGCTTTTTATCGTTAGTGTCAAACCCCGTACCAACTTTACCAACATATTCAAACTTTCTGTTGACAAATTTACCAAGAAGGAGAGCATTTAACTCGCTTTTGTCTTTAGACAGGGTATAGCCACCAATAACAAACTCTTCAAGTTTTGTACACTTAATTTTTATCCAATCTAAGCTACGCTCTCCAATATACTTTGAATTTTTTAGTTTTCCAATAATTCCCTCAAGATTATTTTTCTTGGCAAATTCAAAACAATTTTCACCACCACCAATAACGTGCGTTACATAAAGTAAATTGTCAGGACAATTTTTTAACTCCTGATTCAATATCTTTTTCCTACAAAGGTAAGTTTGTTCTCTTAAATCGTCACCGTCTTTTGCCAATATATCAAAAATAGCATAAATAGGCACAAAATTTTCACCCCTAAGATGCCTATGTAACAAATTAAAATCTGACCTTCCATTTTCATCACAAACTATAATTTCACCATCAAGCACCAAACTTCTATTCCCAAAAAATGTTTTTAATGATTGTGTAATACTATCAAACTTTTGAGTAAAATCTATGTGATTACGACTTTCAAGTCTAACTTCTCCGCCTTCAATATATGCAACAATTCTATACCCATCAAATTTTACTTCATAGGCATAGTCATTATCATTTTCTGGAACTTGCTCTAAAAGGGTGGCAAGTTCAACACTTATTTTACTAAACGGATTTTTAGATGTTTTTTCTTTTATTAAAAGCCAATTATCTTGCTTTTTGTCCATTTGTGTGCGAATTAAAGCATAGTTCCCCTTAAGTTTTTTACCATTTAAAGAAAACTTTAACGCACCTTCTTTAAGCCCACTTTTAAAACTTTGGTTCGCTATATATGTACCACTATCAAATATTTCAACAACTCCTGCACCATATTCACCTTTTGGAATTGTTCCACTAAAATTTGCGTAACTTATTGGATGGTCTTCAACTTTTACGGCTAGTCTTTTATCTTTTGTAGTTGTTGGAACACCTTTTGGCACTGCCCACGATAATAAAACGCCGTTATATTCAAGGCGAAAATCATAATGCTCCCTCCTTGCAAAATGGTGTTGAACAACAAAAATTGGGTTTTTGTGCGCCTTACCACTGGTTTTAGGCTCTTTTGTCTTTGAAAAATCTCTTTTGTCTTTATACTCTTTTAATTTCATAAAAATATTATGTTAAATAAATAAAAATTTAATCAACTTTTACTATGATTCAAGCATGACATTGTCATATCAACTGTACCTTCCCTGATGATTAGAAAAGAATACAAAAAAACTATTTAATACCCCAAATATGACATTTTTTTTATGATAATTTCTTGTTATTTTCACAAATTAAAGACGTAAAAGGAGAAAATTATGAAAAAAACATTTATTTCAATGCTTTTGGTATTAGTGCTATGTTTAACACTTGGAACAGTAGTTCAAGACCAAAACCAGCCAACTTTTGCTGATGATGAAAATGCCCAATATGTTATGACAATGGGATATGGCGAAATATTTACAGAAGCAGATACCGTTGAACTAAATTTCGGGCTTACAAAAGTTTCAGATACTCTTGAAAATGGTAACACAGATTTAAATACTCAACTTGACACAATAAAAAATGCAATTAAAAACATCGATACAGATGCAAAAGTAAATATTGGATATTTTTCAAGTTATCCAATTTCACATGCCGGCACTTTGCAATATCAATTTAATTGCAACTTTGTTATAACTTCAACAAATCCAGAAAATAGAGATGAAATAATCTCAGCAGTTGCACAAAATGGAGCAACAAGTTTCCATGGTGCATGCCTAGAACTCAGTAACAAACAAGATGCTTACAATCAAGCACTTACAAAGGCAAAAGATGATGCTGAACAAAAAGCAAAAGCACTATATGGCAACGTAACCTTAAAAGATATGTTTGAAGTAAGCCTTTACAGTCACGAACAAAATGGAGAAATAAGAGTTGAAGCGTGTGTAAAAGCAAAATTTCAGATAAATGGTATAGAAAACACACCAAATAATAACCAACCTGAGCAACTTCCTTCAACTGACAACTCTACCCCAAACCAAAATCAAAATCAAAACGAAAATCCTCAAGTTGAACCAAACACTCC
>CALWOY010000066.1 GCA_944383255.1 uncultured Clostridia bacterium | reverse complement strand
CATAAAATAGTATACTTTTCAAGTAACTGTAAAAAAATAAAAAAATCTTGAAAAAAACATTGAAAATTGTCGTTTTGTAGTGTACAATAATTGTAAGATTAAATTTTAAGGAGAAATTATGGAATTTTTAAAAGAATATTGGCCACTTCTTGTGTGTGTAGTGCTGATAATTGTTGCAATCGTCATACTTATTGTTTTCAGGGACAAGGCGGAAGACAAAAATATTGAAGCAGACAAAACTTCTGATGTAGCAGTTGATGAAAATAAAACAGAAGATGCAAAACCAGTTGAGGAGACAAAAGAAAAAGAAGAAACTGAAATCGCAAATGAAACACCAAGCGAAGACGAAATTAAACCAGTAGAAGAACAACCTACAGAAGAAAAGCCAAAAGAAAAAGTTGAAGAAAAACAACAAAAGCCTAAAAAGGCAAAAACCAAAAAGGCTGAAAAAGTTGTCGCTGAAAGTGATAATAGTGACATAGCAATAAATGAACCTGCAAAAGAAAAAAAAAAAACAAAAACAGAACAAACATCACAACAGCCTAAACAAACTGAAACAGTTGAAGAAGAAAATACTGAAGTAGAGGGAGAAAAAATGGAAGAGAAAAAGACAACTCAAAAATATACGGTAACCTATGACAAAGAACATAAAGATTGGGTTGTAAAAAAGACTGGTGCAACACGTGCTTCAAAAAGATGCAAAACTAAAAAAGAAGCAATGGAAGTTGCAGAAAAACTTGCTGATAGTCAAGACTTAAATATCAGCGTTAAGAAAAAAGACGGAAAATTCCAAAAACGTGAAAATGCAAGTAAATAATAACAAAAATTAAAAAATCTGACTCATTTCGTGCCAGATTTTTTTATCATTATTTTTGTTTATAACTTCCACAAAAATGATGTTTCTTAGTTTTATTTGTTACATTTATTTCTTCTTTTTGGCAAAAACAACCACTTTCATTGTGTATGCAATCATTTACATCACAATTTACTTTACAATGCGTTATATCCATAGTTCCCTCCGCATTTAGTATGCGAAAATTAAATATATTTATACTATGAATATTTACACAATTTCAAATATCTTGTTTGTATAATTTGACCAAGGAGATGTACTTTGATACAAATGTAATGATGCTGCTGGTACATAAATATTTTGTGGAAACAGTCAATAACCTGCCAGAAGTAGAAGACAAGATAAAGCAGCAAATTCACGGAAAGAACTTCCCTGTATGCCCAAAAAATAGGTACAACTCAGCAAATGGGAGTGTGACGAAATTGAACCAACGCTCTCTAACATTGTGAAGATACTCAAAACTTTAGGAATCACATTTGAAGATTTGATAGAATAAAAAAGCACTTTCAATGAAAGTGTTTTTTTAATAAAAATGAGATTCTTCGTCAGCCGTCAAGAAAGACACACTCAGAATGACAAAATATAACTGTGTGAGAGTTGCCCGACAGAAACAAAGTATCATAACGCGTATACATTACACTAATTTCGCTTTCCCACTTACTATTAAACTGACAAAAAGCAAGCAAGACTAGGCTCGGCAAGTAGGTTCACGCAAGAGTTTAGTTTGCTAAATGACTGTGTGAACCTGCTTGACAGCAAACGAAGTATTGCGATGCTTTTTGTTAGTTTAACATGTATTCAGAATAAGTCATCATCTTATCCCTTATTGTATGCTCATCAACAATATCTATGACCCTGTTCGCAACAGTTTCAACAATCTCTTGGTCATGCGTGGTAAAGAGCATACAACCTTTAAAGTTTATCATACCTTTATTGAGTGCAGTTATGGACTCAAGGTCTAGGTGGTTTGTTGGTTCATCCATAATTATAAAGTTTCCACTTTCAAGCATCATTTTAGCAAACATACACCTAACCTTTTCTCCCCCAGATAGCACATTGACTGGTTTTAATGCTTCTTCACCAGAAAAGAGCATACGTCCTAGCCAACTACGAATATATGTTTCGTTTTGTTCTTTTGAATATTGTCTAAGCCAATCAACCAAACTTTCCGACTTACCTTCAAAATATTCACGGTTGTCTTGTGGAAGATATGTTGCTTTTATTGTTTTGCCCCAGTTGACTGTTCCACTATCTGCTACATCTTTGCCCATGAGTATATCAAAGAGTTTGGTTATTGCAAGACTATTGTTCGCCAAAAAGACTATCTTGTCATCACGCCCAACAGAAAAACTAAGATTTTCAAAAAAGCCCTTTTTTGTGAGATTTTTTACTATTAAAATCTCTTTGCCAATCTCTTGTTCATATTTAAAATCAATATATGGATATCGTCTTGAAGAAATTTTGAAGTCATCGAGTGTAAGTTTTTCAAGTTCTTTTTTCCTGCTTGTTGCTTGTTTCGCTTTGGAAGCATTTGCACTAAAACGAGCAATAAAGTCTTTAAGTTCTTTTGCCCTTTGTTCCGCCTTTTTGTTTTGGTCCTTGGCTTGTTTTTGAAGAAGTTGATTGGTTTCGTACCAAAAATCGTAGTTACCAAGCATCATATTTATTTGACCATAATCGACATCGCAAATATGTGTACAAACTTTATTTAAAAAGTGACGGTTATGCGACACAATTATAACTGTATTTTCAAAGTTCAAAAGATATTCTTCAAGCCACCTTGTAGTTTTAAAGTCAAGGTTGTTGGTTGGTTCGTCTAGAATAAGTATATCTGGATTCAAAAACAGTGCCTGAGCAAGTAACACTTTAACTTTTTGTTTTGAGTCCATTTCACTCATCTTTTTTTCAAAGCAATCTTCATCTATGCCTATACTTTTAAGAAGAGTTTTTGCCTCGCTGTCTGCTTCCCAACCGCCGAGTTCCGCATACTCCGTTTCAAGTTCCCCTGCAAGCATACCGTCAGCTTCTGAAAAGTCTGGCTTTGAGTATAGTTCTTCTTTTTGTTTAGCAATCTCCATAAGTCTTTTATGACCAAGTAGCACAGTTTCAAGCACAGTTTGGTCATCATAAGCATTTTGATTTTGCATCAAAACACTCATACGCTCTTTTTCGTCACGTATGACTTCGCCTTTATTTGGTTCAAGTTCACCAGTAAGTATTTTCAAAAATGTGGACTTACCCGCACCATTTGCACCAATTATACCATAGCAGTTGCCTTTAGTGAATTTTAGATTTACATCTTTAAACAAAACTCTTCCGCCGAACTGCAACGTTACATTACTTACTTGTAGCATTTTTTCTCCTTGTCTAATAATTTAATAAGTGTTATTTTAACAAACTACAGGAGTATACCATAAAATAAATTGATTTGCAACCACATCGCTTTCTTTTTAAATAGAAAGTGATGACCCGTCATTTCGAACACCTTCATGTCGTGTCGAGCGAAGCGAGACGTCTAAGAGGTACTTACATCACTTTGCTCTATAAAATGACATAGTAGATTTGGATAGCATATACATATAAGATTTGACAAATAATCTCACTTGTGATATATTACCCTTTGTTTAAATTAAAAAGGAGATAAATGTATGATACACTCGCTGGAAAAATGTATTAGTGACATAAAAAACAGCAAAAGTATCG
>CALWOY010000065.1 GCA_944383255.1 uncultured Clostridia bacterium | reverse complement strand
TTTGCTTTTTATTGTTTGGACTTTTGCTTCATTTTTTAAAAGTATTTATTCCACCATATTCAACATATATATCCAGATGGTATAGAGATAGTTGGTTTGTGAATATTTGTGGGGCGAATATATTTTTGTTCCCATTTTTCTTTTTATCAAAAAGTGACAAACTTAAAGACTATATGTTCTATATTGGAGTACTAAGTGGACTTGTATCTATTCTATATCCTCTAGAACCACTAAACAAGACAAATCAAGCGGCTGAGTGGCTAGATATTGTAAGATTTTATATTCATCACGATATGCTTTGGTATGTTCCACTTTTAATGGTACTTTTTAAACTACATAAATTAAGTTACAAGCGCATCATCTATGCACCTATATGCTTGCTTGGTGTTATGTTATTTATTATGATAAATCAAGTACTTCAAAGCGAACTTGGTTTTGTCCCTCTACGTGGTGGTGATGACTCATTTTTTGATATTGGTTACAAAAATTCATCACTAATTTGGGGTCCTGGCAATGAAAGTTTTGCGGTTATACTCACCGCCCTATGCCCGAAAATTTTCAAAACTGTACCTGTTGGTGCACATGCCGGTGAAGAAAAATATTTGCCTTGGTTTTGGATGATTGTACCAGTTATGGTCTACCTTACTCCTATATGCTTTTTAATTTCGCTTATTTGGGACCATAAAAATTTTAAAAATGACTGCATAACCATTTGGCAAAAAACGAAATTTTTCTTTAATAATTTAAAAACAAAGTCTAATAAAAATAAAGAAAATTCACAAGAAGAACAATCTAAAAATTAGATTTTCCGAGTAAATAATCAATCGTAACATCAAAAAATGTTGCGATTTTTATTAACATATCAAAATCACATTCACGCTTATTATTCTCCCAGTACGAAATGAGCCGTTCGCTAACAAAAAGTGCTTCTGCTAATTGCTTTCGGCTTATTCCCTTTTCTAAACGAAGTTCTCTTATACGCTCAGAAAATTTATTCATAGTTATATTTTAGAATTATGTTATATCCAAGCGGAACTGTCGCAAGAAAAACATTCATAAAAGCATGGTGTATTACTTATGCTATTGTATTTGCACTTATGATAATATTTATTATTATAATTTTTGCCGCTGCTGCTTCTACTCCATATTATTATTAAAAAAATTCCAGCAAATGCTGGAGTTTTTTTTAAAATATGCACTTGAAATGACACTTATGGGTATCAATACTTTATTTGTCTTATCGTATCTTTTATACAATCGATACTTTTATTAAGTCTATCTCTCTCAGATGTGGTAAGTTCAAGTGGTAAAACCTGTTTTATGCCCTGCCTTCCGATTATTGCAGGCATACCAAAATAAATTTCATTTTCTTCGTTATAGGCGGACACAGTCATAATTGAATTTGAGTCCTCCAAAATGGCATTTGTAATATTCGTAAGGCACATACCTATACCATAACTTGTGTTACCCTTTTTATTTATTATGTCATATGCGCTATTGCGAACTTCATACAAAAGCCTAGAGCAATCATCATCATTTAAATAATCGGTTGCTTTATTTAAGCCAATAATGGCATTGCTCCAAGGCACAAATTCACTATCTCCATGCTCACCAATTACATACGCATGGATATTTTTGGGACTTATTTTTAATTTATCACCAATTAAACATCTAAGTCTTGCAGTATCTAACACAGTTCCACTTCCTATCACCTTTTCGGCTGGAAATTTGGAAAGTTTTTTAGTAATATACGTCATTACATCAAGTGGATTGGTTGCAATTAAATATATACCATTGAATTTGGTTTTTTTGATTTCATCTATAATGCTTTTATATACGCCATAGTTTTTATTTATTAAATCTCGCCTTGTTTCGCCTATCTCTTGATTCTTACCCGCACAAATGCAAACAATATCCGCATTTTCGCAATCTGAGTATTCTCCTGCACGAATTTTAATACGGTTTGAATTGTATGTTGCAGCATGGGTTAAATCCATTGCCTCACCTACGGCTTTGTCCTTTAAAACATCTATTAAAACTATTTCATCAACTTTATTTTTCGTTGTGACAAGCGAAAATGCATAACTCATACCAACATTGCCACAACCAACTATAACTACTTTGCTCATAATAACCTCTTATTTAAGTGTAGAAAATACTACAAAATATGTCAAATATTATTTAAAAGATAATACACTTAAATTTGCACCCCGCGATTTTAGCATATCAAGGCTGTCAACTATTGCATAGTATACATCTTCGGCTTCAGCATTTTTTAAATCAAAAATGACTATTACTTTACCTTTTTCTTTAGAATAAGAAAGTGCAGTATACATTGTATTTCTTATTTCGCTTGGCGTACCGAACGCAATCATTGACATAAAAATTCGTGGGACAGCAAGTGTATCAATAAATTTTTTGTCCGCTGTTTCTGTAAAATTTTCTCGATGATGCGTTACAAAAGTTAACGGTGCATCTATATCAAGAAATTGTTGTTGCAATTCTTCATCCACCGTATCAAAATCTTTTATAACCATTATATAACTGTTGTTCACGCTTTCTCCTTTAATGCTTATAAAACCACTAAATATACTTAAACTTAAAACTAATAAAACACAAAATAATTTTTTCATACATATATTTTGTTACACATCTTGATTTTTAATCTTTTTTTCACGAAAAACGAAATATTTACTATATAAAAATTCAGTAACAAAATTTATTACCATTGTCATAGCCAAAATCAAATACTCATTCCAGCCAACACCCTCAAGCGCATCGCCCCACCAAGTTGAAAGCGGAGTAAATACAAGATAATAGCAAAGTACTTTAAGCATTGCAATTGGAACATTATTTGCAGACTTGAAAGTAAACTTTCTATTGAAAGTGAAATTCCACACAACGGAAAGTGTGAGAGCAATTAAATAACTTGGCCAATAAGAAAAATTACACAACTCATTTAGTAGTGTAAAAACCACAGTTTGAATTATTCCAGCCGAAATTGAAAATAAAAGAAATTTAAGCGCCTGCCATAAATCTTTTTTTACATTTTGTTTTTTACTTTGAGTAGTGTCAACATTTTCTTGTGAATTATGTATTTCTGTATTTTCCATATAAATAATATAACACTTTAATATGTATTTTCCAAAATTATTTTAAAAATAAGCAAAAATATAAAGCAGAAAAGATTCTTCGCCTTCGGCTCAGAATGACAAAAAGAAAAGCAACAGAATGACAAAATAAATGCTCCTCAGTATGACTATTTAAAATATACTACTTAGAATGTCAAAATAAATTTACAAAAATGACAAATAAAAAAGACCCTATTATATTGGGGTCTTAAATGTCACAGATTCTTCGCCTTCGACTCAGAATGACAATTTATTTTGCAATTACGCTAACGATTTTCTTGTCGCCACTTTTTGAAAATTTGACAACACCATCGGCTGTGGCAAAAACTGTGTAATCTTTGCCAAGTCCACAATTTACACCAGGATATACCTTTGTGCCTCTTTGACGAACTATTATTGAGCCAGCAAGAACCTCTTGACCATCATATCTTTTAACGCCAAGGCGTTTTGACTGACTATCTCTACCGTTTTTGGTGCTACCGCCACCTTTTTTGTGGGCAAAAAGTTGAATATTAAATCTCATTTTTAACCTCCAGTTTAACATACTTTTTATAATCTTTTTGGATATACTCCAAACTTTTCTGCATCGTGGCAAGAAGTGTTTGTACATTCTCACCCTTTTTGTCATCTATAACTTTTGGTAAAGTACATTTAAGATAACCTTTTTTTTCATCAATTTTAACCGATGCAGGAACATTTAGAACTTCACAAAGTCCAACCACTGTGCTATTTGCTATGCTTGAAACTGCTGAACATACAATGTCGCTACCTGCTTCGCTGTAACCACTGTGCCCGCTGATTTCAAACCCTTTATAGCCATCACAAGTTCTATAAATAGTGATATTTATCATACTATTTAATCTCTAAAATCTTAACTTGTGTGAAAGGTTGTCTATGACCTTGTTTACGTCTAACATTCTTTTTTGGCTTGTATTTGTAAACAACAACTTTGTCACCTTTGCCATGTGCAACAACTTCAGCATTGCAAACTACTTTTTTGACATCGCTTGGTTTTACAACAACTTTGCCTTCATTTGATGTAAGCAAAACTTCAAATTCAACTTTATCGCCAACGTTTTTGTCAAGTTTTTCAACTTTGATAACATCGCCAACTTGAACTTTGTATTGCTTTCCTCCTGTTTTAATTACTGCAAACATAAGTTCCTCCTATACTAAAATCTCACTACAAAAGGTGGCTAGCCGCACTTAAAAAAACCTTTTATATGTGGCATACCTAAAATGTATACCACAAAAAAGGTTTGATGTCAACAAAAAAGTTGATATAATATTGCCATATAAAATGAACAAATTCCAAGAAACACTAAAAGAATTATTAGATGAAAAATGTTTGTCAAGGTTGGCTCTTGCCAAGATTTTGAATATATCTTCCACAACTATAAACGGATATTTTAATGATGGCTATTATCCAGACATTAAAATAGCAGTCAAAATTGCAAAATATTTTGACTGCTCACTAGATTATTTATTTGGGTTTTCTGACCAAAGAAAAAATTTTGAAACTAACAAAAATAAATTTATAAACAATTTTACAACAATAATTAAAGAAAATAATTTAAGTATTGCTCAAGCCATGAAAGCACTTAATATGAGTGAATATAACTATTATAGGTGGAAAAATGGACTTTTCCCAAGAACAAATAATTTGATTGAAATAGCCAAATATTTTAATGTTAGTTTAGATTTTTTAGTTGGAGATGTTAAATAAGGTTTCTCTTTTTAATCCACACTATTCATATGTGCAATTAGGTCGACAACTTTGTTTGAGTAGCCCCATTCATTATCATACCATGCTACAAGTTTTACAAATGTGTCGGTTAGCATAATGCCTGCTTTTATATCAAATATACAAGTATGAGGATCGCCAATAAAGTCACTTGACACAACTGCTTCATCGGTGTAACTCATAATGCCTTTAAGTTCATTGTCACAGGCACGTTTAATTTCTTCAACAATTTCGTCATACGTTGTAGGAGTTTTTAAATTGCATGTTAAATCTACCACACTAACATCTAGAGTTGGAACTCTGAAACTCATACCAGTAAGTTTGCCTTTAAGGGTTGGAATAACTTCGCCTACTGCTTTTGCTGCACCTGTTGATGATGGAATAATGTTATATGATGCCGCTCTACCGCCACGCCAGTCTTTTTTTGATGAACCATCAACTGTAAGTTGTGTTGCAGTTGTGGAGTGTACTGTTGTCATAAGCCCGTCCAAAATTCCAAACTTATCATTGATAACTTTTGCAAGTGGTGCCAAGCAGTTTGTTGTACAACTTGCATTTGAAACGATATTCATATCTTTTGTGTATGTGTTTTCATTGACGCCCATAACAAACATTGGCATCTCTTTACCTGGTGCCGTTACAATAACTTTTTTTGCACCTGCGTCAAGATGTGCTTTTGCTTTATCGTAGGTTGTAAACACACCTGTTGCTTCTGCAATATACTCTGCACCAACTTCACGCCATGGAATAAGTGCTGGGTCTTTTTCTGCAAAAAATCTAATTTTTTTGCCGTTGACCACCAAATAATCTCCGTCAACCTTGACTTCGCCTTTAAACCTACCATGTATTGAGTCATACTCAAACATATATCTTGCATAGTCGACTGTTAAAAATGGGTCATTGATTGCCACACATTCGACATCATCGCGAGTTGTAATTGCTCTTAGAACCAACCTTCCAATTCTTCCAAATCCGTTAATTGCTATCTTCGCTTTTTTCATTTTTTCTCCTTTTTGAACTTTTTATTTCACCCGTTTTATGAGTGTTGTTACCAATTTTTATTTTTACACTTAATAGTATAACTTGAATAGCCACCAAACATACAAACAAAATTATAAAAAAGATACATAAAAGTTGTAACATTATATATTTTTGAATGGTATCGATGAATATCCAGCATATAATTGGTGCTATCGTTAAAAGTGTATAAAGTGCAATTTTTAAAATATCGCTTGTTAATTTGGGTTTAAATTTTACTTTATCAAGTTTTTTGGTTTCAATTTTTACTATTTCAATACCCACCCATTTGTCTATTTTGGTATAAGTAGATGCATTTGAAAGTTGTTTTAATACCGCTGTGACATCACGAGAAAAGCCAACCACGCCGAGTGATGCGTGCAAAAATTTGTAACCAAGCAAAAATCCAGTTATATAATCTGATATTTTTTCAAAAAAACTACGTATTTTGTTGGTTTTTTTCGCTAAAACTGCTATTTGATTTGATTTTCTAAGTGCTTTATATACTTTTAAGATATCATTTAAATCACTACATTTTCTAACCACTATAAGTTTTTCAGTATCCACATCTTTTATAATTGTGTTAAGTGCCTCATCGTTAGTGGCATTTTCAAAAACATAATTTTTTACATTTTGATAAGATATCTTTACTTTTTTACTTGTCGCCATGTAAATTTGTGCATTTATAATATTTTGCGTAACAAAATCAACTAGTTTTTTTACATCTAGTTTAGCATCAATGTTTAGTAGTAAAATTGTTACGTCACTCATACTCACACTATTTTATTTAGTTTTTTTACACGTTTTTGATGTCTACCACCTTCAAAGTTTGTAGTTAAAAACTCTTTTATTATAGATATTGCTTTTGTTTTTGATGTAAATCTTCCAGAAAGCACCAAAACATTTGCGTTGTTATGTGCACGAGCAAGATGTGCAAGTTTTGTACTTTCACAAAGTGCTGCACGGATTTTTGGATTGCGATTTGCTGCAATGCTCATACCAATGCCCGTTCCGCAAATGTATATACCTATATTATTTGGATTTTCAAGTACTTTTGCGTTACCAGCCTTTGCAAAATCTGGATAGTCAACTCTATCTTTGGAATAAGTGCCAACATCAATTGTTGTTATATTTTGTTTATTGAAAAATGCTTTTATTTCTTCTTTAAGTTCATACCCTGCATGGTCACAAGCGAGAATTATCATTGCATCTCCTTTATATTTTTAATTTTATATATTAGTACTTTCAAGTATTCACAAATCTGCTTTGCCATATACTCATAACTTGAAAAGTCACCGCCGTATGGGTCTACAACATCTTCTCCACCCGCAAGTTCACCAAGCGAATATACATTTTTTGCTGGCACAAATGCTTTTAAGTCCTTTGTCATAGTGATGAAAAGATGTGTGCTATTAAGTTTGGTTTTTGTGAGTTTTTGAGCCCTTTTACCTTTGAAATTTATGCCATAAGTTTTAAGTATGTCAATGGTTTCCTGGCTTGTTTTTGAGCCCGATACTATATTTACGCCACACGATGAAACTGAAATGCCCAAAAGACCATTTTCTTTAAGCATTTTTTTAAACAATTTTTCAGCAAATGGAGAACGACAAGTGTTACCTGTGCATACAAAACATATTTGCATATTTATATAATAGCAAATACTAAAAAAATAGACAAGCAAAAAACCCTCCTTGAAAGTGGAGAGTTTTTTGATTTTTTCATTATCTTAATGTTGTTGTATTGTTTAAAGTAGTATTCTGCGTCACCGTTGTTGGATAGAGTGATATATCTCCTATGCCTGGGCAAACGGTTGGAATTGATTGACACTCTGGAATGCAAGGATAACCATATGATGGAACCAATATGTCAACCTGTGCTGTAACTTTTATGATTATCTGCACACAAGCGGTAATTGTGAAAGTGTTCTCTGCTGTGTATGTGCCAATTGTACTTGTAAGTTGACCAGTTGCTGTTATATTTACTGGGCTAAGCGCTGGTTGTGGCACACATAAAACACTTGCGAAATCGGTTGTGTATGTCGAAGTTGCAGTTCCTAGTACACCGTTTGCGTCACGGTAAGTCACAATGAGTGGGAAAGTAACTTGACCTGTAACATTTGCAAAGTTAGGACGGTTATCAAGACGAGTTATAACCACATTGGACACCGTTGGACCTGTTGTGGTATCTGTTTCGGTTGAGATGTATGTTAATGGCAATGTTGGATTTGCCGGTGTGTAACCTGTTGTTGTTAATGTCACTCCCTGAATGGTTTCATTTTGAATGCAAGCATCAAACACACGAGTTACTTCAATAAGTATTTTTTCATTAAGACCATTTAAAACATTTCCACAGATAGGACCTGGACGATTAGGATTAGTGTTGTTTATGAAAAAAGACATCGTTTTACCTCCTTTTATCTTTTCATATTACTTTATGCAATATAAAATGCTTGTGTGACAAAAGGAAGAGATTTCTCAGTGCTTCGCACTTCGAAATGACACGAAAATAAGCACGCTTTTCCGCGTGCTTATTTTCCCATAACCGATTTATGCTCATTGCTTTTTTGTCCAGATATAGCAATAGTAAGAGGAATTACTTGTTAAATAATCCGCAAGTTCTTGCGCAGTATGTTCACTTATTGTAATCTCAGTTTTGAACTATCACTAAGTATTTCAGGAAACTTGGATTAGTTAAAAGGGTTTCATGTTGAAAAGACTTTAACGATTAAGACTGATAGACAAACATTGCGTCTATTTTTGCTTTTATGTTTTGTTTACCTTTGCCAAGGCGACTATCATAGGATATTTGTCGTGCTGATACCTTATGAATTTTTGAGCCTGATTTCACTGCTACATTTGGTGGAACCATTCCAAAATAGCCAAGCATAATTTTGCCAAACTTTTCTATGCTATACGCTCTTGTGCCCTTACGGTATCTTGACATAATTTCAAATTCACCAACAGGAACATTTTTGAAATATCCCTCTGCGGTGGCAATTGTAAGTGCTCCTGAATTTAAAACTTGTGAAGCAAAAACAACTTTATCATCAGCATCAATATTTATACCTTTAACGCCCGATGTTACTCTCCCCGTTTGTGGAACATCAAGTGTTTCAAAGTTTAGCACCATTCCTTTTTGACTGAGCATTAATACTGATTTTGATTTGTCATAAACTTCAACTCCAATAAGGCGGTCGCCGTCTTTTAGTTTTATGCCCTGAAAGTGCGATTTTGCAATAAAGTATTCACCAAACGATGAACGTTTTATCATACCAGACGATGTATAGAACAATAAGTCAAGAGATGAAAGCATTTGTTCATCAATCACCCACATAGCAACAATTTTTTCTTCTGGTAAAAACGACTTATCAAGAGATTGAAGCGACTGACCTTTATCACGCCACTTGGCTTCTGCAATGTTTTTTACTGGAATTTTAAAACAATTGCCATAATTTGTAAACGCTATTAGGTTTTGGCTTGTAATTGCATTTAGTAAAATTGTATGGACATCATAAAGCGATGAAGTATCTGTTATGTCCTTTTGTGCAAGTTGATAATTTTTTTGTGGTATGCACTTTATTGTGTCATTTGCCGTAACTGCAACCACAACATCACGAGCAAAGGCTTCTGCCTCATCAATTTCTTCATACACCAATTCATTAGAACCAGTGATGACGCTTTTTCTTGCACTTTTATATTGTTTTTTGATTTGGGATAGTTCTTCTTTTACAACATTTAGTTGAAGGCGTTTTGAATTATAAATTTTGGTTAGTTCTTCAATCTTCTTTTTTAATTCTTTAAGTTCTTGTTCAATTTTTTCCACTTCCAAGTTGACAAGGCGTGCAAGACGCATATCCAGAATTGCTTGTGCCTGTTTTTCACTAAGACTAAATTTGTCACGGAGGCGTTGTTTTGCCTCGGCTGTGGTTTTACTTGTCTTTATTATTTTTACAACTTGGTCAATATTTTTAATGGCAACTAAAAGACCTTCAAGTATATGTGCTCTATCTTTGCAAGCATCAAGGTCAAATTTGGTACGCCTGAAAATAATCTCCCTTTGATATTCAACATAATAGGAAATTATCTCCATAAGTCCCATTTGTTTTGGCTTTCCGTCTGCAATAGCAACCATATTTATACCAAAAGATGTCTGCATGCCAGTTGATTTATACAGAAAATCTAGTATTGCCTTGGCGTTTGCATCTTTTTTTAGTTTTATGACTGCACGCATACCATGCTTATCACTTTCATCACGAATATCGCTTATGCTTGAAAGTTTGTCTTTATTTTCTTCTTTGAGCTGTGCTATCTTTTGGAGAAGCGCAACCTTGTTTGTCTGATAAGGAAGTGATGTTATAACAATTGATTGTTTATCGCCATCTGTTTCTATATTTACAGTGGCACGAATAATTATTTTACCTTTACCTGTTTTATATGCGTTTACCAAATCTTCACCAACTATGAGTTGACCGCCTGTTGGAAAATCTGGGGCTTTGATGTAATGCATCATCTCATCAAGTTTCATAGTCGGTTTGTTTATATAGGCAATTACACCATCACAAACTTCTGCAAAGTTGTGTGGCGGAATATTGGTTGCCACACCAACAGCAATTCCTGACGCTCCATTTACCAAAAGATTTGGAAATCTACCTGGCAACATATCTGGCTCTTTTAAGGAGTCATCAAAGTTTAAACTGAAATGCACAGTGTTTTTATCTATATCACGAAGTAGTTCCATGGCAAGTGGTGCAAGTCTGGCTTCGGTATAACGCATGGCTGCTGCACTGTCGCCGTCTATTGAACCAAAGTTTCCGTGCCCATCAACAAGTACTTCACTCATAGAAAATGGTTGTGCCATACGCACCATAGCGTCATAAACTGAACTATCGCCATGTGGGTGATATTTACCCATACAATCACCGACAATTCTTGCCGATTTTCTGTATGGTTTATCTGGTTCAAGTCCAAGTTCAAGCATACTATATAGAATTCTACGTTGAACTGGTTTAAGTCCGTCTTCAACACGTGGAAGTGCTCTATCCATAACAACATGCTCTGTGTATGGAATCATAGAATCATGAAGCACTTCTTCTAGTGACTTAAAAATCAAGCCCTTTGTGCCATCAGTATTTGAACTATTTGTATTTTCTTTTATTTCGTGTTTTTTCACTATGTTTTCCTCTATATAATTTTGCTGTGTATAATTTTGCTCTTTATTTTTAAAATCTTCTATTAAGCGATCTTGCTTTTCGCTTGGTTGTGACGACTTGAGTATTTTATTTTGTTTTAATTTATCTCCACTTTTTGTTATTTTTATATCATTTATAGCAATTTGCCCGTCAAGAACTATGTTTGGCTCTTCTTCTTCTACCACGGGCGGATATTCAAGTTCATCATAACAAATTTGACCGGGTACTACTTCAAGGGAGATGTCGTCTTTTTCATCATCCATTTTCCCTCCTAAGAGTTGTACTCTTCACCAAATTTATCTTCACGATTAAAGTTAGCATGAAGGGCAATATATGCCTTTCTTGCGTCTATGTTATCTCCCATCCATGTTGTGACCATTTTTTCTGCCTCTGCCGCATCTTCAACTGTAACTTCAACTAGTGTACGCTTTTGTGGGTCCATGGTGGTTTCCCAAAGTTGTTCAGGGTTCATTTCACCTAAACCTTTATATCTTTGAATTTCATAACCCTTACCCGCTCGCTTAACTGCATCGGGAAGTTCATAATCTGAATAGACATATTCTTCATAATTTTTCTTGAATACCCTATAGAGTGGTGGAAGTCCAATAAAAACATGTCCATCGGTTATAAGGTCACGCATATAGCGGAAGAAAAATGTCAAAAGTATTGCCCTAATATGTGCACCATCTTGGTCGGCATCGGACAAGATAATTACTTTATGATACCTAAGGTTACTTGCGTCATAATCTTCGCCTATACCTGTTTCTAGTGCACTGATAATTGTACGAATTTCTTCATTTGCAAGCACTTGATCAATACGCTTTTTCTCGGCATTTAATGGTTTTCCTTTTAGTGGTAAAATGGCTTGATACCTTCTATCACGCCCTTGTTTTGCACTACCGCCTGCGGAATCTCCCTCGACTATAAAAAGTTCACTCTCTTCACCTTTTCTGGATGTACATGCTGCAAGTTTGCCAACCAAATTGAAATTATCTGCATTTTTTGTGGCACGCGAAATTTCTTTTGCACGCCTTGCTGCCTCTCTGGTTTTGGCTGCACCTTTTGCTTTTTCAAGCACCACATTTGCCATTTTTTCAAAATCTTTGCTTTGAAGAATTTTACTAAGTTCAAGTGTGGTGAGCCTTTCAACTTCGGTTTTGGCTTCTGGATTTCCAAGTTTGGTCTTGGTCTGCCCTTCAAACTCAACATTGTGCATCTTTACGGCGAGTACGCAAGATATTCCCTCGCGAAAATCTTCACCAATAAAATTTTGGTCTTTTTCTTTCAAAAAACCAGATGTACGAGCATAATCATTAAAAACCTTTGTCCAAGCAGTTTTAAAGCCTGTTTCGTGAGTTCCACCCTCAGTGGTTGGAATGTTGTTGACATAACTGAAGGTGTTTTCTGTGTAAGAGTCGGTGTATTCAACAGCAACTTCAAGTTTTAAAACATCACTTTCCGCAGAAAAATACATAGGCGTGGAGAAAAGTTTGGTTTTGCCTTCATCAATGTATGATATAAAGTCTTTTATTCCGCCTTCATAGTGATATTTTACATCTTTATCTGTGCGCTTGTCATAAAGTTCAATTTTTAAGCCTTTATTTAAAAAAGCCAACTCTCTTATTCTACGATTTATTGTATCAAAAGAAAAAGTAATATCACCAAACATACGCTTGTCTGGTAAAAATGTAACAGTTGTACCCTGCTTGTTGGTTGTTCCGATATCTTTAAGTGGGCCAAGTGGGACCCCACTTTTGAGTTTCCCGTCTATTTCGCGACTGGAAAATTCCATATAATATTTTCTACCATCGCGGTCAACTTCAACTTTAAGCCATTCGCTTAGTGCGTTTGTAACTGATGCACCAACACCATGAAGTCCGCCAGAGTAACTATAACTTTTGTTGTTGAATTTTCCGCCCGCATGAAGTTGTGTAAAAACAACCTCAACACCAGATTTTTTTAGTGTTGGGTGTATATCTACAGGAATACCACGACCATTATCTGTAACAGTGGCACTGCCATCGGTGTTTAAAGTGATAGTGATTGTATCACCAAAGCCGTTTGAAATTTCATCAATACTATTGTCTACAATTTCCCACAAAAGATGATGAAAACCTTTTGGCCCAGTTGTACCGATGTACATACCAGGACGTAGTCTGACGGCATCAAGACCTTCCAAAACTACAATATCTTTTGAACCATAAGAAGAATTTACCATAAAATGTTGCCTCAATAAATATTTTTATATAACTAGAATAAAACAAATTTAAAAAAAAGTAAAGTTTTAATTTTGTTTTTTGTCTGCTAAATATTTTTGCGATAATTTCATTGTATTATACATAAAATATGTGTGGAGAGTTTATGAAAACAATTGTTCTTTGTGGCGGCGGAACTGCTGGGCATATTATGCCACATATTGCCCTTTTGCCCGAACTTAAAAAACATTTTGATAAAATATATTACATAGGCACAAATGGTATGGAAAAAGATATTGTAAAACGTGCCAATATTGAATTTTATGAAATAGATACGCCAAAATTCAATAGAAAATTGTCTTTTAAAACCTTGGGTATACCTTTTAGGCTACTAAAAAGCATTTCAAAAACAAAAAAAATATTAAAGCAATTAAATCCGTCAGTAATTTTTTCTAAAGGCGGATATGTTTCTATACCTGTTGCAATCGCTGGTAAAAAACTAAAAATTCCTGTTGTAAGCCATGAAAGTGATTTAAGTATGGGACTTGCAAATAAAGTAATTTACCGATACTGTAATGTTATGTGCACTGCATTTGAAAAAACCGCTGAAAGCAAAAGTAAATGTGTTTTTACCGGCATTCCGATTAGAGAAGAATTAAAGTTTGGTGATAAAAATAAAGTTTTAAATCAATTTGAACATAATAAAAATTTGCCTACAATTTTGGTTATTGGTGGAAGTCTTGGTGCAAAAGCGATAAACGAAGTGATAGCAAAAAATTTAGATAAACTTACAAAAAGATATAACGTAATTCATATAGTTGGTAAAAGCGGCGAAGAAAAGAAAACAAAAAATTATTTGGCTGTAAAGTTTGTAGATAACATAGGTGACTTTTTTGCTGCTGCTGATATGTGCGTTTCAAGAAGTGGTGCAAATGCTATTTTTGAACTTATGACAATACTTAAACCTATGCTACTTATTCCCCTGCCAAAAGGTGCATCACGTGGTGACCAAGTTGAAAATGCAAAACTGCTTGAAAGCAAAAAACTTGCACATGTGCTTTTGCAAGAAAATTTGAATGGCGACACACTTATAACCGAAATTGACAATGTACTTAAACATAAAGATGAACTTATAAAAAATTTAGGCAAGCAAGACACTCTAAACGCAACCGAGAAAATAGTTGATATACTTGTTAAATTGGCGAAATAAAAGAGCACCCTTTAAAAGGATGCTTTTACTTTTCATTTAGCCGCGTTTACGAGCACGTTTACGGGCTGCTTCTTTTTTCTCTTTCTTGGCAACTGATGGTTTTTTATATGCCTCTTTCTTTCTGATGTCGCCGATTATGCCGTCTTTTTGACATTTTCTCTTGAAACGCTTGATTGCACTCTCTAAGC
>CALWOY010000064.1 GCA_944383255.1 uncultured Clostridia bacterium | reverse complement strand
GCGAGTATTTTACTTTTATTGACCCAGATGACTATATGCTACCCGCTCACATTGAATGTCTTGTTAAAGCCGCTTCAAAAGCAGATATGGGCATTGTAGATTTTTTAAGAACAAAGCCAAAAGAAAAATATAAAAAAAATACAATTAAACAACTTTCTGCAAATGGAAAATATGTTGAAAAAGACGATTTTGTTAAAGGAATTTTAGCTTTCCCATCATATGGAGGTGGAGTTGTTTGGAATAAACTCTTTAAAAAATCAATATTACAAGATGTTAGATTTGATGAAAACTGCTATTATTTTGATGATTTAAACTTTTTATTCAAATATGTTATGAACTGCCAAACATTTTATTACTTACCTATAAAAACATATATGTATGTTGTAAATCCAAATAGTAATTCAGCAAAAAATTTATCAGAAAGAAAACTTACTTGTCTTTATGGCATGAAAGAACTTGTTTCTTTAGCAGAAAGAACCAATGCAAAATATGCTTCTTATGCAAAAGCATGGCAATTTTTGGTAAATATTGAAATGCGATATCTTATGCATATAAATAAATATAAAAATGAAGAAATTTTAAATGATATAAACAATATTTTAAAATCAACATATAAAGATTTTAAGAAAAATAAAAAGAACTTTCACTCTTTTAGAAAATATGGTGGCGTTGCCTATAAACTAATGCAAATGTTCAATTATTAAAAAAATATCACATACATGTGATATTTTTTTATTTTCTGGTGCGCCCAGAGGAGCTCGAATCCCCAACCTTTGGTTCCGTAGACCAACGCTCTATCCAATTGAGCTATGGGCGCATATTAAATTGTGTGCATTTGATAACCAAATTAGGAACCAAAGGTTTCTGTTCGGGGCCCCCAAAAAGTATTACTTGTAAACTTTTTGGGGAAGCGCAGGCTTTGTACCTTAGAGCGATACTTTGCCACCAGCAAAGTGAGCATATAGGTACATAAGCCAAGCAGGTTCCGTAGAAAGATGCAAGATATTATGTATCATTTGTAAACGCCATTGATGGCGAACCGTCCCAAGAAGTTAGTCCCATATGTTCTTTTTTTGCATCTGCACGATTATAAATTAGTTCGGCAGCAGTTTGTCCATGCACGGAATAGTGAAGCTTATTTTGCACCGCAGAGAAAAATCGTTGAGTAACTTGTGAGGTCGGATCATAATCTATTTAAGTCTTTCATCATCCATGGCCCAACCTTGAATGGCATAATCTTTAACAATTGAGTTCGCCCATTTCCTAAACTGAACTGCACGCTCATTATTAACTTTAAATCCAACTGCAATTATCATTTGAAGATTGTAATGTTTTGTACTATAAGATTTTCCGTCATTGGCAGTTATTCGGAAATTCCTAATAACTGAATCTTCTGATAACTCTTTGTCATCAAAAATCTTTTTAATATGCTCATTAATCGTTGAAACTTTAACGCCATAAAGTTCAGCCATCATTTTTTGACTTAACCAAATATTTTCGTCTTCATAACGAACTTCAATTGCTTTCTCGTTGTCCCCAACCGATGCAATATAAGTTAAATATTCAGCTGTGCTTGAACGAATTGTGATCTCTTGCTTATTTTTTTTCATTTTCTATCCATCTCTTGCAGTTTTTTTCTATCTACTTTATCTTGTCATTAAGTTTCATTGTTATGTTTAGTTGCTTGTCTGTATTTTCGTATTGCCTTGTATATAACACATAAATTATGATAACATAAAAGTAAAAAATTTCCTAACAGTTCACTGCAAGATATTTCAAGTTTATGTGTCAGTTTTTGTGCAAAAAATTCAGCGACATATTAAAATCGCTGAATTGTCACCAAAACAAAGACATAATCATAAAAACCTTATTTATTATCAATAAATAGTATTTGCTTTAAGGAGCTTCCATAATAATTACTAATGCATTGGTTTTTTATATCCAATTTTGTACTGAAAAATAAAGGTGTCTCGCTGAACATTTCTTTATCAACCTTGCTAGCAAATATAGTCTCTTCTTATTGACCTTACTCCTTTAATAAGCGACCTTTCTTTTGGTCATTTAATCCCATTTTTATCTTTATCACTGGTCTATTTTTGTCATATTTGTCAAAAAAACCATAGCCAAGACATAGTAGCTCTTCAATTTGATTTAACGGCAAGCCTATCCCATGAACACTTAAATCATTTTCAAATTCATCTATCGTATAACCATTTTCAAACAACATTTCTAAACTATATTTAAATAAAGACGGCTGATAAACTTGAATGATATTGTCAAGTGGTTCATTTTTTCTATATTTGTGGTATGAATAATTTTTTATATATCTTAAATATTCGTCATTTGAAATTATTCCCAGTTGCTTTGCTCTAATTAACATTGCCCCTATTGAAACAAACCACTTTTGTTTTAGCTTAACAAAATCATTTAAATATTTAACTGTCTTCATATCATTAATAAACTCATCCCTAGGCAACAAAAAGGCTGAAGCGAATAGATTTGCCTCATTCTCTAATCTATTTTGCTCACTTTTTGATAGCTCTGAGTAATTGTCAGAACTATGCAAAATGATATGTCCTAATTCATGCGCTAGCGAAAATGTTTTTCGAGCCCAACTATCAATTTTGTTTTCAACAATTATACAAAATAAAAATTCATTTTTATCATTTTTTATTTTTACTTGTTGTGTATACCCATCTATTCTATATTTTAGCTTTCCCTCAGATGGATTAAAACTTGATACTATAATGCCGTTGTGTTCTAATACATTAATTATGTTTTTTATTGGCTTGTTAGATAAGTTCCAAAACTCTCTTAACTTGTTTGCTTTTTCTTCAATACTCATATCATCGCTCAAATTAGGGGGCAAATTTAATTTTGGCAATTCTAAGTATTCCAACAAAAACTCATACAAATCTATAACTAAGCTCGTCTTAACTTCTTGATTTTTTCTCTCAATTGCATCAGCCGCTGCACTGGCTCTAAAAAAAGTATTTTTGATTTTCATCGAATTGGCATATGGCACAGTTAAAAAATCATTTTTACATTTTAAAACCTTTAATATTTTCAAATAAATATCGAATCTTGGTTCTATATCATTATTCTCGTATTGACTTAATGCTTGTTTTGTAATGCCCAAATTGTCTGCCAATTCCGTCATTGTATAACCAGCAAGTATTCTCGCTGCTTTTAATTTCTCCCCTATAATTTTCATAAAATAAACCTCCTCCCATTATTTTATGAATAGTAACTTTCATCTTTAGCCTTTTCTTTATTCAGTCTAACTTTAACATCATCTTTTATTCTGATCTCATAAGAAGATGTACCTGCACTATAGTCATCATTTTCATTTTCTTCTATGGATTCAATATCTGGCTGTATGTAATCATTCCATGTATCATCCGACTTTAAAATATCATGATTTTTACACATATATTTACCTGTTATTTGATTTATTATGCCTAATCTATGATTGAAACTACACACTAAAATACAATACTCTTGAATATCATAAGTACCAGAAAATTGATCCATTAAAGATTTTAACAAATCGTTCAAATCCTCATATGTGTTTACTTCAACTTCTTCACCAAACAAGTTTGTTTGAACCCCACTTCCATTATGAGAACTCATGAGACAAAAAGCATCTGTGAAATGATACTTATCTATACTTTTCCTCTTTAAAAGACTTTCAAATTTGCTGTCACTGCAGATAGTATATAATGTTTTTTCATCTTCATAGTAAATAACTGCCATCTCATATGAATGTCGTCTAATTTTCTCTATATGCAATCCATTGCTATTGTTAAGTTTTTGCAACCTAGAAAAAACATAATTATAATTCATAACCCATGGATGATTATCGTAAAACAGTCCCATTTGTTTCCTTTCAAGCCAGCTATCTCGCAGCCCATTTTGAATAGTTTCTACAATGATTTTTTTAAATACAGACATAATGTGCCTCCTTTATAGGCATAATACACCAATAAAGGAAAGTATGTCAAGAAAATTTTGATAAAATATGAAATAAACTCTGAAAATTTCTCATTTTTGTCAAGTCGTAATGCCAATTCTTATTCAAAACAAACTTGTCTGCTGTGGTGGTTTTACACGCACAATATATTCGTCCGGATTTTTCTCTTGCGGCAAGAGCTCTACATTTGGGGCAAGCTTACGCAAACAAAATTTGTAATATACTTGCTTGCCTGTTGAACGAAGAAGGTTCACGCAGTCTTCAAGATATTTTGCCCAGTCTTGCCATTTGTCTGCCGACTTGTAGTTATTTATTTTTCCGATTTTGTAATGGTCGACTGAGTTATCTTCAAGAGTTTTTTGAATAAGTGCCAAACTCTCTTCTGGCTCGATGGTTGGCTCAAAAGAAGCAAACGTCTTTATGCCACTTTGGTGCAAAATTTTCAGTGTTTCAAGCCTTTCACTTGGAGTGGAGGCAAAAGGCTCCCATTCCTTTGACTTTTTTTCGTCCAAAAATGTAAGAGTTGTGCCGACAGTTATTCGGTCGCCAAACTCCTTGAAAATGTCCAAATCTCGAAGCATTTTCTTTCCGCCTTTGGACAACACTGCAACGGGAACATGATAGGCGTTTAACATTTTCAAAACCGCTCTTGTTGTTTCGCCGTTGTCGGCAGAATCACAATAGCAATCACCAACAAATGACAAAAGCACCTGTTCGGTGTAAACATTTTTCTTCAAGTCTTTTTCAAGTTCAGTTAAAATATTTTTTCTTGGCTCTGGTTTGCCAAAATAGTCCTCACCACGCCTTTGCAATGTGTGTGGCGCATAACAATATTTGCACCCATGACTACAACCTATGTAAATATTTAGTGCATATGGACTATATTCTCTCGCCATCCCTTTTGGTCTGTATATAACACTCATGTGATTATGATAACACAGAAAGCGAAATTTGCCTATTAATTTATAACAAAATATCCATAATGCTTGTCAATTGGATCATGAACTGAATAATAAATAACTTCTTTTACTCCCAAATTCGTTATATATTCGTAGAAAAAGTCAATACCTTTTGCATTAAAAAGAGTTGGCGCTTTGTTATAGAAATGTTTAAAACCAATATAATCTTTGATTTCTTCTTGCAGACCAGTAAATTGATAAGATATTGCCGTATAAAACACTATTGTCCCTTTATTCACATCTTGTCGCGTCAGAATCTTTTTCATTAAGTCGAAAGGCAATCCATAACTATCACAATCTATCACATTATAAGCACTTAAATTTAAGTTATCAAATACTTTTCTAACATCAACATTCAGGCTGTTCCCTTTATTCTTCTCAATTTCCACGCCAAAGTATTTATCTGTTTTGATGTTTTTCCACAAAACATTTCTTCCTGCAAAAAGGTCTAAGACTTTGACTTCCTTTAAATCTTTTATAGCTTCTTTACGAATAAATATTTTGTTCGCAATAGATTTGTTATCTGTTTTAGTTGATTGTCGACTCAATTTCAACTCCTTCTATATATCTCAATTTATCAATTACTTTTAATATCTCATCATTTTTATTTATATCTAAACTGATTAAATAATGCACACTTTTAAGAGGCTTTAGTATCCTCTTTTGAACTTTTACGCAAGTCTTGAGATATTTATCAACATCAATACCAAAATTTGTAAAATCAAACTCTTGCAATTTCTTTAACTCTTGAAATAAAATCCCATCATCAAAACCAGTTTCAAGATTTGTAGAATTATGTGCAATGACATAAGCCTCTTGCTCTTCACTTGAAAGATGATCAAGTCTAACGCAAGGCAAAGTTTTTAACCCTAATTTTTTTGCTGCTTCAATCCTGCCATTCCCTTCTAATATAATATTCTCTTCTCCAGCAATGCCAAGTGGGTCATTAAAACCAAATTCTTGAATAGAGTTTGCAATATGTTCGATTTGCTCTTTTGTATGAATTTTTGAATTATTCGCGTAGTGAGTTAATTTGTCAATTTCAATATATTCAATTTTTAAATCTTGCATTTATCTTTTTCTCCTTGCTTCTGGCGTAAGTCTTAAATCTTTGAGGATCTTTTCAAGTTGCTTATTACAATCAATAAGTGTTTTGTAATGTTCATTCTCTTTAACCATGACTTTGGGCGTTTTTCCATCACTACAAATCCCTGTTACAATCCTTATATATCTATCTGGATTTTTGTTGTATTCTCTCCATGCTCTATCTCGCATAATTTTAATTTGGCAATATTGCCATATGAGTTCAGTGTCTGAATGTGAAAGCTTGTACTTTACGCTTTCTTTTAATGATCTAACAATTTTTTCATAAGACCTCTTTTCTTCATTAGTCAAATAATCAGGTATTTTTAATATTTCGTTATTGTTTTCATCAATTTCTTTTGTTAATCTTTTACTATTTTCAAGCATTTCTTTTTTCCAATCTTCCATATTTACCTCTTATGTCAAATTAAATAAATGCTACCATTAAAAATCACTATTCTCAAGTTTGTGTGTCAATTTTTTATACAAAAAGAGCCAGAACAACATCTGACTCTTTGTAATATTTATATTTAAGCACTATATCAAACACCAAAATCAACATCTCCAGAAATATCAAAGTCCTGGTCATTCTCATCTCTCTGCTGTTTCTCTACATACACGACTTTCCCTATAATATTATCTATTGTTATCACTAAAGCATCAGGACTTGCGTTGGCATCGCCTTTTGTTCTGTATTTAGTAATTCCATTCTCTTCAAATTTCTCAACTATACGATGACACCACTCTCTTGAATTTGAGTACGGTGTAAACACTATTATGTCTCCAATTTGTAATTGATCATCGGTTACTTTTTGCGAAATTACAATATCTCCCGCCCCTAACGCAGGTTCCATGCTTTGGGTTAATATCTCACAACTTTGATAACCTTCTTTGACTTCCCATTTGGCAAAAAGATAAATTTTTAAATCATATATTTGTGGTTCTGTAACTTTTGGAATTTTAGTAATTTGCACATCAAAATCAGGGTCTATATACCAACCCACAAAATCAAAATATTCTCTTGTAGGTGCAAGTAATGTAAACTCTTCATCACTACTAAGAGTTGTTGGATTAAGTGAGTTGTTGGTACCACCATCCAAAATATAATTAATGTTTCTTTGCATAGGCTCAGGTTTTTCATAACATGCATGCAAGAGTAAAAAACAAGGTAGCAAGAATATAGAAAGCAAAGCTATCAAAAATTTTTTTCTCATAAATAATTCCCCTATACTTTCAATTTTTATAGTGTATTACCCGCACATTTTAATGTTATCATAACAAGCATAATCTTGTAAATACATAATTTTTAACTGAAAATGAAAAAATTTTACTAAATTTATTATAAGAAGATAAAAAAGCCGCAATATGCTGTTTATGTGTTAGACGGATAAAAACGAAACTGCAAAAATAAAAATCCACCAGCTTAGCTGGTGGTTTTTCATATAACGGGTAAAACCCTATTTCAAAGGCTGCACGAAATCGTGCGTAGCTTAACTATGCCTTATTGCGAATCTTGTTATTTTTTAAATGGGTCTATTTTCTCATATATTGTCATTTGTTCCATCTCTTTATCTTCTTTCAACTGATTCGCAATATATTCGGCTATCGCCTTCTTGTTCTTTCCTACAGTATCTACGTAATACCCAC
>CALWOY010000063.1 GCA_944383255.1 uncultured Clostridia bacterium | reverse complement strand
CTAAAACTTGTTCTTCAAAAAAATCATAAATATTTTCAGCTACTTCTATATTTTCAATATTTTTTTCAGGAATATCATATTCGGTTTTGTTGATTAAAACTTTATTTGCGATAGATATAGATTCCTGATTTTCTTTTTTTATTATTTTTACTGGCCAAGACGAACTTTTTATAAATGCATAATTTGAATTTAATTTTAAATTCAAATTAGCCTCATACGAAAAATATTTGTAAGAACGTTCGTTGCTTCTTAAATTCACTTCGTAACATATTTGATAATTAATAAATGAATCTAAAGAAGTACCATCTAAGAAAAGTTGAGTTGTTGTAGAGGATAAAATATTATTTGTTATTTTATCAGTAAGTTCTTTCATTTCTTGCTTGTCCAATGATAAATAAAATCTTACAAAAGCTTTATCGGTCAATTTAGTCCCTTCTTTCAAAAATGACTTATCAACTTTAAAAGAAGGATTTAAGGTGTTTAAAGCTAACAATAAATTGGTTTTTCCACTTTCACTTAATCCAACCAAGATTTTACAATTATGTGAAAAGTCAATTTCTTCATCTGCTATTGATTTAAAATTTTTAATAATTACTTTATCTATTTTCATAGTCTCAAATCCTTTCTGCTTCGGATTATATCATATTTTCAGGAATTATGCATTAAATAGTTGAAATTTATAAAAAGTTATGCTATATTCCCAAATTTGACACTTAAATAGCTCAACCCATTGATATTAATGGGCTGAGCTTAAATTGATTTTGCGTACCGTGTACTACTTTTTTAAAATTCTTAAAATTTTTTTCATTTCCATAGGATCTGTAATTTCATAGTCTGTTCTAAAGCCGAATTGTTCATGCAATAAGTCAGTTAAATCTGTTCTAGTGTATACAGGTTCATAACCTGCAACTCCGTGATTTAATAGTTCCATATTTCTTAAGCAATTGATAATTTCAAAACTACTATATTTTTCATCGATCTTTTTTTCTAATAATCTAAGTATTAGAAGAGAAATGAAACAGATAGTAAAATGGGCTCTAATTCTATCTTCACGACTAAGATAAACAGGTCTTGCTTTAAATTCACTTTTCATTATTCTAAAACTTTCTTCAATTTCCCATCTTCTATGATTTGCTTTTATTATTTCTTCAACAGGATCCTCAAGGTTTGTACAAACACCATAAAAACCATCAAATTGGCTTTCTTTAGAGATTGTATCTGAGTTAATAGTTAAAACTTTTTTGTTTGCAATTTCACCATCTTTAGTAATACTGGTTTGTTTAATGAAACGTTTAAAATCTGTTTGCTTGCGTCTATCTAATTTAAAGTTTTTGCTCTCTATTGCACTTTTAGCTCTTTCAATTTGTCCATCTCTTATATGCTTTTGGTAAGCTTGGTACTTAAAAGAAAAAGTGACGATTAATCTTTGCTCTAAATTATTTTCGTGTATCCATCGTTCTTTGTAAAAAGTTAAATTCATGATTTTTTGTTTTTGTTTTTCATCAGAAATATTTTCTAATTTTTTAGCAATTAAATTTATATTAAATGTTTTGTTAGATCCTGTAAGGTGCCAGCCGTCAGGAGAAAGAGCCCAAGATTTTAAGTGAGATTTTAATTTTTTTATCGATTGAGTAGTGATAAAAGCTCGTTCTCCTTTGGTATTAAAAATTCTATTGTCATTAGATGCAAGTCCAGCATCTGTACAAACAACAAATTTTGAAAGGTCAAAATCTTTAATAATTTTTTCTTCAAGAGGAGTAAGGGTTAATTGTTCATTAACATTTCCAGCATTCATACAAAAAGCCAAAGGGATACCGTTGCCATCCATAAATAGCCCCATCTGTGTTATGGGATTTGGTCTGTGTTCTTTTGAAGGTCCATATTTTCTAAACTCATCTTCATCTTCAATTTCAAAAAAGTAGTTAGTGCAGTCATAGTAAAGGATACCAGTTTTTCTGTCACAAACCTTTAAACTGTTTTTGTAAAGTTCAGACTGGATAAAAGAATCTTCTTTAGCAATAATACCTAAAGCTCGATAAATATGCTGAAGGTCAAAATTAGGTTGTTCAACAAATTTTTTCGAAAGTTCATATGTGGCTAATTTAGAAGAAGGATAAATGATTCTACTATATATTAATCTAGAAAGTATATTGTTAAAGTCATAAGTAAATTTATGTTTAGTAGAGATATCCTTACAAATATTATCTAATTGCAATTGGTGATAAATTTTTTCTAGAAAAAAATAACCACAATTAAAAAGATTTTGCTTATCTTTTTCAAGAAGAGCAGAAGGAGATTTAAGAATTGGAATCTTTTTAGATTTTTCTTTTTCCTCTTTATTCAATTTTTCAATATATTTTTTTGCCCACAAAACAGGATCTTCACCATTTGATTTTTTTAAGATCTCATCTTGAGAGCCAAGTCTTTCGACAGTTACAGTCTTTTCTTTGCCATCAATGTAGACAGTTTTAATTACATAAAAAATATTAACATTTTTACATTTTGAAATTTTTAGTCTCATAAAAAATTCTCCTTTGAATGTTTATGCAGATATATTAACACAACACGCAAAGGAACGCAAGAGAAAAACAGAAAAAAGTCAAAAAAAATTACATTATCCCAATTGATAATGCAGTAACTCTTTATGTGAAGTGTCAAACTCCCGTGTTCTATGTTTAATTTGCAATAAAAAATTATAGTTCTTTATTTTGCTTAACAGTAGCTTATGAGTGTAATATTTTTCAAAAATATTACACTTTTTTTACATTTATAATACAAATTTATAAATCTAT
>CALWOY010000062.1 GCA_944383255.1 uncultured Clostridia bacterium | reverse complement strand
AGCCATTATATCTCCAATTATTACTAAGTAATTATAAGAAAATACTTTATATTAGTCAAACATTTTTTTTACTTTATAATAATTTTAGACATATTTTATTTAAATAACACACAAAAAGGCAACTTTGGTTGTTGCCTTTTTGATATTGATTATTTTTTTCTAAGATTAACTGCAATGATTCCGCAAATGCCACCTACTATTGAACCGAACAAACAATCATTTAAAAGTGAAATTCCAAATTCAAAATGACCATCTAAAATTGAAAATGCTAAGAAAGAAACAATTGTGAACAAGAGTCCTATTACAAGCCCCGATATTAGTCCCATATCTTTTGACTTCTTCAGTGCTACAAAAGTTCCAATTAAAATTGATATTGTCTTAATAACTTGATTTATCGGTTTTATCAATGAATCGCTAACTGCTACAAAACGCAATACAAACGCAAAAATTAAAATACCTATTAAGCAAACTGATAGAGCATACAATGCACCTTTTAAAGTAATTAGAAAAAATGAAACCTTTTCCTCATCACTTTTTACTTCTTTATTTTTAGTTTTTACCATAAAAACATCTCCTTGTCCACACCATATAAATATGAACAAGGAGACTATTTTATGCTTAGTTTTTCTTTTTGTTTTTCTTATGCTTTGCAGTCGTTGGTTCTTTGGCATCAGCTGGTTGTTCTTCTTTTACAGTTTCTGTACTTTCATTGCCAGAGACATTTTCAATAGGTGTTGAAATATCCTCAGGCATTTCTATAACTTCTTCTGTTTTTTGTTCAACTTTTGGAGTTTCTTCAGCTTTCTTTTCAGGTGAATTTTCGACAACTGGATTGCTAAGATTATAATAAATTGATCTTATATCAACACACAAATATCCTTTATGTTTTTCATCACCCGTTTCAAGCGTTAATGTTTTATATCCCTGCTTGTTTGCTTCAATTCCTACAACCTTTCCAATGACGCCAGCAGATGTCAGAACGGTATCACCTTTCTTAATTGCATCCATCATTTTTTGTTGCGTTTCCATCTCTTTTTTACTCTTAGCACGCATAATAAATGGAGAAACAATCAAAATTAAAAGTAAAACTCCTAATAAAATCCAAGAACCCACACCTACATTTGATAAAATTAAACTCATATAAACCTCCAAATTACAGATAACATGACAATATTACAACTATCACTAGAACAATGAGTGGAATAATAATTTCCGTCATAGAGGCAAGTAACAGTGCCATAATCTCTCCTTTTAAATATTATCACATAAAATGTAAAAAACAAAACATATTTTTGTCTATAATTTATAATTTTTAAGATATTCTGCCTTAAAATCCAAAAGCCTATCTTCCCAAATTGCCTGTTTAATTTGTTCCGTTAATCTAATTAAATGTCTTAAATTGTGTATTGACAAAAGTTCCGCACCAAGCATTTCTCCAGCATTTATAAGGTGTCTTATATATGCTCTTGTGTAATGTTTACAAGTATAGCAATCACAATCTTCTTCTATTGGTCTAAAATCTTCTTTAAACTCAGCATTACGTATCACAAGTTTACCAGTCTTTGTAAATGCAGTGCCATTTCTAGCAATTCTTGTTGGCAAAACACAATCAATCATATCTATTCCCCTTGCATATCCTTCTAATAAGCAATCAGGACTGCCAACACCCATTAAATATCTTGGCATATCTTTTGGCATAAGTGGCATCATAAAGTCCAACATATCATACATAACTTCTTTAGGTTCACCAACACTAAGTCCACCTATTGCAATACCACATTTCGCATATGGAATGCAATCTTCTATACATCTTTGCCTTAAATCTTTATAAAAATTTCCTTGCACAATCGGAAAAAGCATTTGATTTTCATTTTTTTGAACCTTATAACATCTTTCTAACCAATTTTTTGTTATATCAGCAGACTTCTCTGCTTCTTTACGTGATGCTCCATAATTTGAACAAATATCAAAAGCCATAATAATATCAGCGCCAAGGTCATTCTCTATTTGCATAGCCTTTTCAGGACTAATAAATAATTTTTCACCACTAAGATGTGAATTAAAAGTAACACCTTCTTCTGTTATCTTGCGTAGTTTTGATAAGGAAAAAACCTGAAATCCACCACTATCAGTTAAAATTGGTTTATCCCAATTCATAAAATGATGTAAACCTCCTGCTTTCTTTACTATATCTTCACCAGGTCTTAAAAATAGATGGTATGTGTTTGAAAGAATTATTTGTGCACCCACATCTTTCAAGTCTTCTACTTTCAAACCTTTAACTGTCGCCTGCGTTCCTACCGGCATAAAAACAGGAGTTTCAATATCTCCATGTGGAGTATGAAAAACACCTATCCTTGCTCCTGATTGTTTGCATACCTTTTTTATTTCATAACTAAAATTCATAATTCTCCTACTCAATAAACATTGCATCGCCAAAACTAAAAAAGCGATATTTCTCTTTAACTGCTAAATTATATATTTCAAGTGTTTTATCTACACCTAACATACTTGCAACAAGCATAATAAGTGTCGACTGTGGTAAGTGAAAGTTAGTTATAAGGGCATCAACCACTTTCATCTTATATGGTGGATATATGAAAATACTTGTTTCTTCACTTTTAGGTGAAAGAATGCCATTTTCGTCGCAAGCACTTTCTAACACTCTAACACTTGTTGTCCCAACAGCAATTATTCGCCTTCCTTGACTTTTGGCTTTGTTAATATAATCAGCAACTTCTTTTGTAATAACATAATACTCTGAATGCATCTTATGTTCAAGTATATTGTCTTCCTTAACAGGCCTGAATGTGCCAAGTCCCACATGTAGCATTACTTCTAGCACAACAACACCCTTTGCTTTTACTTTATCTAGAAGTTCTTTTGTCCAATGAAGTCCTGCCGTTGGAGCAGCACTTGAACCTTTTTGTTTACTATAAACCGTTTGATAACTCTCTTTATCTTTTAAATCAGTTTTAATATAATGTGGAAGTGGCATAGACCCGAGTTTGTCCAAAATTTCTTCAAATACTCCACAATAAACAAAAGATACATCGCATAGTCCTTCATCTTTAATTTTATCCACAGTACAACTAAGTTCATCACTAAATTTAATTACTGTACCTACTTTTAACCTTTTTGTAGGTTTTGCAAGCACTTCCCATTTATTTAAATCTATTCTTTTATGAAGCAAAATCTCAATTTTGGCTCCCGTTTCTTTTTTAATCCCAAAGAGCCGTGCTGGAATAACGCGTGAACTATTTAAAACTAGTACATCCCCAGGCTTTAAATAGTCTATAATATCACGAAA
>CALWOY010000061.1 GCA_944383255.1 uncultured Clostridia bacterium | reverse complement strand
TTATTTTGAGCAGCAAATTCTCTTTCACCTTGAAGAACATGAATATCAACTCCTGGTTGGTTATCGCTTGCTGTTGAGAATATTTGTGATTTCTTTGTAGGAATTGTTGTATTTCTTTCAATAAGTTTTGTAAATACTCCGCCCAAGGTTTCAATGCCGAGTGAAAGTGGTGTTACATCCAAAAGTAATACATCCTTAACTTCACCAGCAAGAACACCTGCTTGAATTGCAGCACCAACGGCGACACATTCATCTGGGTTGATGCCTTTGAATGGTTCTTTTCCTGTAAAGTTTTTAACTGCATCATAAACCGCTGGCATACGTGTTGAACCACCAACCAAAATGATTTTGTTAATATCATTTATTGTAAGTTTTGCATCTGAAAGTGCACGTTTTGTGCAATCTATAGTTTTGTCGATGTAATCACTTGTTACTGATTCAAACTGAGCACGTGTAAGGTCGTATTCTAAGTGTTTTGGACCTGTTGCATCTGCACTTATGAATGGAAGTGATATTGTTGTCTTTGGAGTTGCAGAAAGTTCAATCTTTGCCTTTTCTGCTGCTTCTTTAAGTCTTTGCATTGCAAGTTTATCGTTTCTTAAATCAATGTTGTTGGTCTTTTTAAATTCGTCAACCAAAATGTCGATAATTCTGTTATCAAAATCATCACCACCAAGGTGTGTATCACCATTGGTTGAAAGAACTTCAAATACACCATCACCTATTTCTAGTATAGAAACATCAAATGTACCACCGCCTAGGTCATAGACAAGTATTTTTTGGTTCTTATTTTCACCTTTATCAAGACCATAAGCAAGTGCTGCGGCTGTTGGTTCGTTTATTATTCTAAGTACTTCAAGTCCAGCAATTCTACCTGCATCTTTCGTTGCTTGACGCTGGCTATCGTTGAAATATGCAGGGACAGTTATAACTGCCTGTGTAACTTTTTCACCAAGATAACTTTCCGCATCTTGTTTAAGTTTTGAAAGTATCATCGCAGAAATTTCCTGTGGTGTATACTCTTTTCCATTAAGTGTAACTTTTTGGTCAGTACCCATAAGTCTTTTAATGGATGTAATTGTGTTTTCTGGGTTTGCAACTGCTTGACGCTTTGCAACTTTACCTACAAGTCTTTCTCCTTCTTTTGTATATGCAACAACAGATGGTGTTGTGCGGTCACCTTCAGCATTTGCAATAACTGTTGGCTGTCCACCTTCCATAACTGCTACGCAACTGTTTGTTGTTCCTAAGTCAATACCAATAATTTTACTCATTTTTCTCCTCCTTTAACTTATTGACAATTACTTGACTATATTTTATTACTTTATCATTGTATATATATCCCGCCTGATACTCATCGAGCACCTCACCGTCAGGTTTAGTATCATCTATCATTGTGCTAAGCGCGTGATGATATTTCGGATCAAAAGGTTTGCCTATTGCTTCAATCTTTTTGACGCCAAGAGTGTTTAATGAGTTCTGAATCTCATTTTCCACCATTTCAATACCTTTTTTTGATGCTGGGTCATTTATCATCTGCTTGGCTTTTTTGAACACATCAAGACAAGGTAAAAATACTTCAATTGCTTCAATTTTTCCGTCTATTTTTGCCTGTCTTATGCTCTCCATGCTTCGCTTACGATAGTTATCAAAATCAGCTTGAATGATACGTGCCATATTCAAATATTCTTGTGCTAAGTCTGGTTTTTCATCATGTTCACAATTTTTGCACTCACATTTTTCATCATGGCAACAACACTCTTCAGTTTTTTCTACAACTGGCTCTTCATTTAGTGTTTCTTCCGCTTTAGGCGCGTCTTTTTTTTCTTGTGGCTGGGTCTTTTTGTATGCCATTTAACTATCTCCTTTATCTTTATCTAGTTCATTCATCACAATTTTTAATGCTTGTGCAATGCTTGCATAGTCCATTCTATCTGGTCCAATGACTGCTAGTGATGCAACTGGCGTTCCCTTGATGACGATTGGTGCTGTGATAAGTGCACATCCTGCCATTTTGGCATCTTCATCGCCAATTTCAACTGTTATATCATCACTTGCACGCACTGTGTTATAAAGTTCATCTTTGTCACCAAGCAGTGATAATATTTTTTTAGTTTGTTTGACACTTGACTTTTCATTTTCATCCAAAATATTTGCAGTTGCTTCACCACGAACATCAACTTTGGTTTTTTGTATAAACTTTCTCATGCTATCTATAAGACTACTAACAAGAGATTTGAAAGTTTTTACTTCACCAAGCGATTGCTCTAAAATATCTCCCTCAAGCATCTCTCCTATGGTTTTACCGCAAAATTTACGAGTAAGAAAACTTGATGCGTCATCACAAACTTTTTCACTGGCATTGGTAGTCATACTATTCTTGACAATTCCACTGTGCGTTTTAAACAATACAAGTGCTTCACTATCAATTAGTGGGATTATTTTGACTTCTTCAATAACTAGTTTGTCATAACCATTTGCTACCATAACTGTTGGATAATTTGTTGCTTTTGACACAAGGTCTGCAATTCCTGAAAGAATTTGAGAAAGTGAATTAGTTTCACCATCCAAAAGTTTTTCAACTTTTGCAAGTTTGTCTTCCGACACTTGAAAATCTTCCAGCAGTGATGCAACGTAATATTTATATCCCTCTGCGGTTGGAATACGACCACCAGATGTGTGCAGTTGTTTTAAGTATCCCATGCTTTCCAAAGCGTTAAGTTCATTTCTGAGTGTGGCTGTGGAAACCTTTGGAATATGTTTATCTTGTACTCCTGCACTTGTGATGGGAGCAGCATCTTTAATGTAGTCCTCAACTACACTACACAAAATGAAATGTTTACGTTCACTTAGATGCATAATATGCTCCTTTAATAAATTATTTTGCTAGCACTCGGCTTTTAATTGTGCTAACAGTATTATATGCATAGTGTTACAATTTGTCAACACTTTTATGTAAAAATTTTAAAAAAATATAAAAAAATTGCCAAACTGAATTGCAAGAACGTTGAGAGATTCTTCGCTTGGTTCAGAATGACAAGAAAAGAGTAACCGAAACAAGTGACAAAAAGAGTGACAGAACAAAAAGAATGTAAAAAAAAGAAAATAAAAGAAAAAAGTAGAAAGCAAAAAACATATAGAATAGCAATATTGATTACCAATATAAGTTTTTAAGATATGGATAACCATCAAAAATATTATCGTTTTTCGACCAATAATTACTATTTAGGCTAATTGTTTTTATAGAATCAGCAGTCCTGCTTGTACCATAAACAGTAATTTGGGGAATGGAGGTACTAAAAACTGTTGAATGACTATTTACATTTTCGGCATTTGTTTTTTCATCATTATAATAATTTGTAATAGTGGATTTAATATAAAAGTAATTGTTGCTTTCGTAATATTTAACCAATAAAACTGGGTTGCTGTCATATTCAGTTTGTCCTGCTTTATTCATTAAATAATCCATATCACAAGAAAGAGATGATTCTTGACCACTACCGCGTGTAAACATGGTAAGAATTGAATATCCCCAGTCAATTGATATTTTTAAATATAATCCAACTCCACCTGTTAACAAAAGAGAGTTAATGTCTTGTGAGGTAATTGAAGAAGAATAATAACAGTTCTGCACACTACTACAATTTGGCACAATTGGTTGAATATACAAAGATTCAATCCATTGTGGCCCATCGTTAAATGTGTATGTTTGGGGGCATCCTTTGGACATGAAGCCATTTACATACATAATTCCTTTCACAGACTGAGAAACTGACGCAATATTATACACATAACCCCCCTCAACTGTTCCAACACTATAACAATATTTTGCACTAGAAGCCTTGCCAGCGATTCCACCACTATATGCTTTTTTTGTATTTTTAGTTATTGTTGGTTTAGATCTAGTATAGAAAAACTCATCGGTAAGCCAAGACCAATAAAAATGTTGATGCTGATGTACTCTTATGTCAGAATATGGCGTACAATTATATGTTGACGAATCTGTGGTAGTTATTTTTTTTTTTTTTTTCACATCCGCTAAATTACAACAATTTGTAATGCTCTGGTCCGTATAACCAGCAATTCCTCCAACATATGTTGTATCAGTAGAGCTACTACCTGCTGTAACTGTCCCAAAGTTTGCACATTGGTCAATAGATTGTGTGGTGTATCCAACAATACCACCAGCCCTTACATCTCCGCTACCATTAGGTGTTGTTGTGCTTGTTACATTGCCATAGTTTACACATAGTTTAATTGTTCCGTAACTTTCCCCACAAATACCACCGGAACGTGGGTGATCATTTTTTCCATTTGAAATTGTTCCATAATTATAACAAAATTGTATTGTTGTGCCACTATATTGTATGCCAACTATACCGCCAGAAAATTTTGACCT
>CALWOY010000060.1 GCA_944383255.1 uncultured Clostridia bacterium | reverse complement strand
GCCGATCACGGCAAATCCGCCTTCTTTTATCCCCGAAAGGATCTCGCCTTTCGCTTCAATAATAGCGTCTACGCTTCCGAATGTTTCCAAATGCTGAGGGCAGATACCCGTAACAATGCAATGATCGGGCTTAAAGACCTCACAAAGGAAAATATAATTTGCATAAATTTTGGAAAAATTCGTAGACAATTCGCGAGTCTCGCCTGTTTTTACCACTTTTTTGATGAAAATTGCGTTATTTAGGTTTTGCCAATTTTTGCGATGAAAAATGAATTTGTTATAAAAATTATTTTTATAATTTTATAGTTAAAACAAAAAATCTAGCGACTGTAAAAATCGCTAGAATGCCCTTTAGTATTGGGTTTTAGTGGTGCGCCATGGGCGATTCGAACGCTCGACCTTCTGTTCCGTAGACAGACGCTCTATCCAGCTGAGCTAATGGCGCATATTAAGTTTTTTGTTTCTTTTTTATGGGAGAAATTGAACCCACGACCATCTCTTCCGTAGACCAACGCTCTATTCAATTGAGCTATGGGCGCATATTGCTTGATTGGCACTGTGAGCATTTTAACATTTCTTATAAAAACTCACGGAGAATATAGTATCATATCCAATATAAATTGTCAATAAATTTTACACCTTTGGCAAACGATGTTTTTCAATGTATTTACTAATTTCCATAAAAATATCGTCATCTTGTGCAGAATTTTTTTGTAGTGCCTGTCTATCGAAATACACAAAAAATTTATGCGGTTCTTTTACACCTTTTTCTAATAATTTTTTAATTCTAACATCTTTTTTTATCTTTTCATCAGCATTCTCAAGTTTTAATGCATTTTGTTCATCGTAAATCTTAGCTTGAATATCGCATTCAAGTTTGTCAACCTTATATGCAAATTGTGCTTCAGGAGTTGACTTTTCATCAAAATTTTTAATCAAAGTTACAAATACTTCTTCTGCCATAAGTCCAGAAAAAATTTGTTTAACTGCCTGTTCACCTTTTGTTTTTTTGTCTTTATATCCAGCATCAAAAGGCGTTAAGTCACCTATAATAATTTCTTCAGTTTCATGAACGGCGAGCGTCATCAAAACTTCAGATAGGTTGACAGGTGGTAATGTTTCAGACCAAATTGCAATTGCAAGCATACAAGTACCATAGATATGTTCTGCAACACTTTCAAGGCGTTTTGCCTTGACATTCCAATATTTCCAACCACTGCGAACTGTTTCTTTTAATTTATGAGTTAGCAAATAATATTTTAAAATTTTTTCAACTTTTTCCATAGTTTACCATACTTACCTTATTTTAAATTGTATTTTAATGAATAAATGTTGTCAATTATTTTTAGGTTTTTCCATTTTTACATTGTGTTCAATGGGTTTCCATTCTACCTCTTTTTTGAAAATCGATTGAATATAAATTGGAATATATAATGCCATATAAAGTGGAAACATAAAACAGCATACGATTTTATTCCATAACTTTATATTTATATGTTTTCGCTCCGCTAAGAACATAACAAATGCATAAATTACAAAGAAAAAGTATATGACAAGCGCTGATATGATACAAGCGGTATACACAGAAACGCAAACAGGGTCACCTAGTATTGATCCAACAATTCCAAGTATTAACGTAAATGCCGTATAAAGTAGCGATGTCGCCAAAATACTTACAACTGGCAATATACTCATAATATATTCGAATTTACAAAGCCTATTGTTTTTATCTACAACAAAACTTTTCACCAGTTTTTTCTTATATTTTTTTGTAACATTTGAAAAGCCTTTCACCCACCTTAAACGCTGAGTCCAAGAAACTTTTAGTTTTGTTGGTTGTTCGTCATAAAACTCAGCATATTCATTATAAGTTGCTTTTACATTGTTTATAGTTGCATAAAGTGAAAGTTCATAATCTTCAGTAAGTTCAAAAAATTTCCAGCCACCAAGTTTTTTTAAAATATTTGCAGAAACATAAAAACCAGTACCGCTAATAATCACATTTTTAGTAAAGCGTGACCTACATTTATTTTGAAATGTATTTACCATAGAAAATGTTAATGCGCTAGCACTTGCTACCCAACCGTCATTCCAATTTTTACTATTGCGATAGCCGAGTGCTATTTCATAACCTTCGTCAAATGCTTTGTTCATCTCACTCACATAGTTTTTGTCTAAAATATTATCTGCATCAAATATAAAAAATGCGTCAAATTCTTCACCACTATTAAAAATGTGCGTTACGGCTTCATCCAAGGCGTAACCCTTACCTTTATTTTCCAAATGCTGTCTTACAAAAATCTCTGTATTTTTGTATCTTTTGGCAATATCACATGTAGGGTCATCTTCACTTTCAACTATTACATAAGTTTTAATAAGGTCATGATCATAATTTTGCTCTTCAATGGAAATTAGTAACTGCTCAATAACCTTACTTTCATTGCGAGCAGGGATTAAAATAGCAAACTTATGATTTTTCTTTGCGTCTTTAAATTTTTTCGCTGGAAATAATCCAACTATATGGTAAATAATCTTTTGTAAAAGTAGCACAAAAGATATAGCCAGAAGAATGTAGAAAACAATGTTACCTATATGAAAAATTTGATAATACATGAAAGTTCCTTTTAGTATGGTTCAAACTCAACGATTTCGATGTTTGCGGTGGCAAGCCTTAGCGCTTTTATTTTATCTAGTTTCATCATACGCCTATCTAGATAAAAAGCATCTATGCCTTCCCACAAAAAAACCCAAGCAAGCAAATCTATTATATATGTGATTGCAATATGCCATTTATCATATGTCAGAATGTAAAAGGTAGCAAATATAATCCCAAGCAAAATAAACCAAAGTGAGAATATTGTTGTCCTATGCATCCTTTGGTCGACACCATATATAGCACTTTCATAATTTTCTTTTATTGCCGATTGAATTTCTTTTTTCTTTTCAACATTTGCATCTTTTACATGAAATTTAATTGTTAAGTCATACTCAAGCGGAATAACATTTGATCTTTGATTTAAATATTCCACAAGAGATGACGAAAGTGTATCTCCACCTTTATAACAATATGGTGAAAAAATGTCGTCGTAATTTTCTGCGCCGACATTTATTATGTCACGACCTTGATCATCACAGACAAAGCCATCACCATCCTCAATTTCTTTTAACTTGTTTTTTAAACTTTTTATTCTTGATGCTTTTGGCACAATTACTCCTATGTTTTTAATTGTACCACAATTCGTTATGTTTTACAACAGCAAATTATTGTTTATCTGAATCAGCATCCACATCTTGGTCTTTATCAGTCTTATCATCCTCTTTTTCAACAACTGTTGCTGGTGTAAACACTGTTTCATTGTCTTTTTTTATTTCACTTGTCATTGATGATACAACTGCTTCTCTACGTTTTTGCCTTTGAACAAGGTCGAATATCATAATACCTATTCCAATAAGTGCAAACAAAACAGACATCAAAAAGTCAGTAAAAAATGCACCAATTAGTTCACCTTCTGAAAAAATTAAACTTATTGCTTCACCAAAGGAAATTATCAGCCCCTCATTTGCACGCACTATGGTTTGAACAATGAGCCCATCGGCAATCAAAACCGTTAGAAAAATCTCAACTATTGCCACGCCAACAATATATACATAAAGCCACTTGGAATTGGTCTTATAAAATTTTTGAAAAGTGTAAAACATCGCTGCCGTTATAATGATACCGCTTATTGAAGCAACAAACCCAACAGAAAGCAAAAAACCAAGTACAAGACAGCCTAATAAACCGGACAAAGCAGATAAAAGGCCTGCTATAATTAGATTTTTAATATTTTTCTTTTTTTCTTCCCCTACAACCTCAACGATTGTTTCATTCTGTTCCATTTTTACTCCTTGTTTTTTTATAATAGCATAGATAAAAATACTTTCAAAGCAATTTTGAGTTTTACCTATAATTTAGTATATAATTACTTATGTAATTTAATACATAACATACAGGCATCATAATAGAGATTAACTAAAACTTTTATCCAAATCTGCTATAACATTTTTATACACATCAAAAACTTCAACAGGGTTTTTATCCAAGCCTGTCTTTAACCATTCATAGAGTAACCTATATATTCCTCCAGTGGTGAAAGAAATATAGCAATCAAAGTATTTTTTAGACCAGTTTTTTGCCTCTTTGTTTTGATGCAAAACAATGTCCTTAACCACTTCTTTTATAGCCATGGTTATATTGTCTAGCAAATTGTTTTTATATGCCAAAATAAAAACATCTGCATAGTCTAAAATAAACTCAAAACTAGTGACTAGTACATTGCCCTGAGAATTTAAATCATCTTTTATCTTTTTAGCATAGTTATCTACAATATTTTTAAAAATTGTATCTAAGATTTGCAACTTGTTGTCAAAATATCTATAAATAGTACGCCTAGAAACACCAGCCTTTACTGCCACCTTTTCCATAGTTATCTTTTCAAAAGGCGTGTCTTTCATAAGTATTAAAAGAGATTTTGTTATATAATCTTCAATTTCATCTAATTTCATAATAACTCCAAGTTTAGTTTATCAAACTATTGTAATTTAAGTCAAAAAAATGTCACAATAAGTCCATTTTTGTTTCAAAACTTACTGTGTTTAAATTTATAAGTCAATTAAAGTTGCTTTTTTTCTGTATTTATGTATAATTGATTTGAAAAGAAATATATTTTTCTTATCTTAATTAGGAGATTACAATGATTAGACTTATCGTCGATTCCACATTTGGAATTTCAAGAAAATACGCAGAAGAAAATAAAATTGAAGTTGTACGCTTAAAAATGATTTTAGGCGAAGAAATTTATGAAGAAGGGTTTGAAGATACTTGGGCAGACTTTTATGAAAAAATGAAAACATCAAAGTACTTCCCTACCACCTCTCAGCCTTCACCTCAAGATTTTATGGATGCAATAAATAAAATTTATAGTGAAGACCCTGATGCTGAAATTTTAATTCTTACAATATCAAATGCACTAAGTGGCACAATAAATTCCGCTACAATTGCCGCAAATTCATTTGAAGGCAAACGTGTTGTTGCACACGATTCAAGACAAGCAGCAACTTGCGGGAGAATGATGACTGAAGAAGTTGTTGACCACATTAAAGCGGGCATATCTTTTGATGACTTACTTGAACTCCTGCCAAAAATAGAAAAATCACTTGCTATTCAATTTGTTCCAGACTCAATGGATGCATTAAAAAGAGGCGGACGAATTGGTACACTTGGTGCAACTCTTGCAAACATACTTAAAATTAAACCTTTATTTAAATTTGCTGATGGCAAACTTTCCATAACAAAAAAAGTTTTAGGGCTTACAAAAGCGATAACCGATGCAATTTCACTACTACCTAAAAAACTGAAAAAGATATATATTTGCTATATCTATGATAAAGTCAATGTACCAAAAATTGCAGAAAAGTTAAAACAAATGCTTGGACTTGAAAATATTGAAGAAGTTGGCCTTGAACCAGTCTTTGGTGTTCATGTTGGTATTGGTGCTATAGGAATTGCAAGTCTTGCAGAATATTAAAAAACTTAACTCACCATAGTGGTGAGTTCTTTTTTTGTATTTACAAATTTCAAAAAATATTGTAATCTTATTGCTATGGAAAAAGTAAAGAAAAACAATAGAAAAACATTATTATTACTTGTGCTTATAGGCACAATTATATTAGCACTTGTTGTTGCAGGAATCTTCTTGCTAAATGACGGCGACACAACTTATTATTCGGTTGAAAATCAAACCACATCACAAATAGGTCAAAGTAGTAGAATCTTAGGAACTGTAGAGCGCATTAGGCCTATTGTAAGTGACGGCGGACTAGACCTTTACCCAACATATGGAACAAATATAAAAAACACTGCTACAACTCAGCAAATGCAAAATATAATAAATGAAAACAATTCCCTTCTTGCATCGAGCAGTACATATGATAGTATGGATGAATATGGCAACCTGTATTTAAATGGTTCAAGAACAGGTAAAGTTTTATATAAGCACAGTGCTTCAACAAATATGTATTATGGAGATGTCAGTGATGACGAAGTTGCTGTTATAAAAGAAATTACAATTAAAGCAAGGCAACAAGGTAACTACATCACTGGACTTTATGCACCCGCTGGTGAAGTGATTAAAATTGAAATTTCACAGCAAGACGTAAAAAACACCAATGGACTACGTATAAGTATTGGACAAATTAGTCAAACCAATGAGGCAAACAATGTTTGGGTTGGTGCAGATAGTTTTAATCGTATGCCTGTTATTGCAAACACTATGTCCGTTAATTCCACAACTGCATATATAGGCTTTCATTTGGGTGGACCAATTTATGTAACACCAAATAATAGTAACTGCACATTTACTGTTAAAATTTCTGGTGCCGTAAAATATTTGCATTACATACACGGACTTACAACAAAAGAAGAATATGAAAATATGCAAAATCTTTCTGCTCCATATTTTGATTTAGAAATTTGGGATAATTCTGTTAGACATTCGGGTCCAAAAATGTATGCACCAAAGGACTTTGAAAGTGTTGTAAAAGTGGCTACCCTTTGGGAAAACATTTCACGCGTTTCAAAACAAATACCAAGTACTTCACGCGGGCAAATAGGCATAACATTTTTATATGACCCTTTTGTTGCCGCTGGTTCTGCTGTTGCTTTTGTAGGTCGAAATTGGTGCAACTTGCCAACTTCTTGGATGAGTGGAAGTTTAAATTATGATACTTTCGTGACCTCAGGAATGTGGGGAACTATCCACGAATTTAACCACCACTATCAAAGTTATGGAATGGAAAATAGTGCTGTAAATGACGTTACAAATAACGCAACATCGCTTTTATCGTATGTACTTTATACAAATATATCTGCAATGCGTAGCCTTAGTGACTCTACCCTTGCCGGTTGGAATAGGTTCACCGATGCTTCACGAAGTTTAAGAGAGACAATTTCAAACAGCAAATCACAAAATGCACAAGATGCTTTAAATATTTATGCTGACATAATTCATGCATTTGGAGTGGATAAATTTATTCAAGCGACCAAGTTCAATAACGGCGCACGTGGCGTTGATAACTGGTATACTGCACTTTGCGAAACTATGAAATATGACTTTTCTTATTATTTTTCAAATCTTTTACATCAAAATGTTTCACAAAGTTTGATAGACAAATATTCATCTTACCCTACTTTTGTACCTGTGGCAACAATATTTCAAACTGGAAGAAATTACTATAATGACAATAATGAAGTTTTTGTGGAAACAATGCGACCATATGAAATAAACTATGGTGAAAGTCTTGTTATGGACTTTAATGAAAGACTGATTTTGCCAACCGATTTTAGTTTTGAAATAACTGATATTACAAAACCAAGATATGGAACTTTAACAAAAACAAGTGATAATGTGTACACATATACACCTGATGAAAACACAGAAAGCGGAACTTTTTATATAACATTAAAACTACATAATGAAAAAATTAAAACACCTGACATTACAATTTCAATAAATATAAAGCAATCTGGTAAAAACGCTATAGCAACTAGATACACCTATTCGCCTAAAATATACACCACAACAAGTGAAGCCCTGGAAAATAACTTTGCTGGATATGAAACGACAACACAAAACTATACAAAAAATCACTTTATGAACGGACTAAACAATGGAAGTATTGGCATGGTTGAAGGAAAAATATATATACCTTCCTCAGCAGAATACACAATTTGTTTTCGTGCAGGAAGAGGTAATCATTCACTATATCTTTCAGTCAATGACGATTTAAACTACCAAAATGTTGTTACATTGACCGGCAATCATCCAAACTTTGTTTCAAACGGAGAACAAACCTATAAACTGAAACTTAATGCCGGAGATTATCTATACTTTAAAGAAATCACAGTTTCAAACGGCAATGACGCATATATGGAACTAGGCTGGGCTTATGGTACAAACTCTATGGCAAGCATTCCAACAACTTATGTTATGGGAAACAAAGGCACTTATGGTATTGGAGATTTCTCCACCCCTACCTATTACACCAAAACTAATGTAGTAAGCCAACTTTACCCTGAAAACCTTAATGCAAGTATTATTTCAACACAAGGTGATTATGGGCATTGGGACAATCTAGACCAATATAAAATTGAAAACATACTCTCTAGTGATGAAGATTTACAATTTCATTCCAAAAGAAATTACTATATTTCAAAAGACAACCCCTTTGGAGTTACTGTGGACATGGGAAATATATATAGAGTAAATAAATTTATAATCTCCAAATACACAGGTGGACAAATTGCACAAATGCCAACAAAATTTGAACTTTATGGTGGGCAAACACTTGAAGATATGCAATTGCTTGGAAATTACGATATAAATTACACAGACGGCAATGTTGAAGTAACATTTAATGAAACAAATATAAGATATTATACATTGCTTGTGTATGACACAAATAATCATCAATATGTTGCTATGAAGAAAGTTGATATGTGCTTAGATTTTAATGGCGAAGAAATCTCACCTGACCGTGTACTTTATAGTAAATATGAAAAAATTTACACACAGTCAACGTATGGACATGTAAACTCCACATCAGGTAAAGTAAAAATCGAATTTGAAGGAACACAATTTGGAATTTATACAAATCAAAATCAAAATGTCAAACTTGAAATAGAGATTGATAACAAAAAATACAATGTTACCATTGACCAACTAAACAAAAAGCACCTAGCATTTCTATCCGAAACACTAAGTGCCGAAAAGCATACCATTATAATTACCGTAAAACGTGGAACACTTAACCTTGAATCAATTATAATTAAATAATCTACAAAAAAAGCACGCTGATGAAGTTATTATTCAAGCGTGCTTATTTTTTATTTATATCTATGCTGATTGCTTTTTTGTCCAGGTGTACCTATAGTAATTACTTGTTAAATAATCCGCAAGTACTTGAGTAGTATGTCCACTTATTGTAATCTCAGTGTTTGAAGTATTGTCAAGTATCCATACACTATCGTCATCTTCAAAGCTTACTGTTTCTAATGCATCGCAATATCTGAAGGCATAATCTCCTATACTTGTCACACTGCTTGGGATCTTTATACTGGTTAAGTTGGAGCAATTATAGAAGGCATAACCTGCAATCACCTTTACATTAGTCATATCAAGTTTGCCATCCGTTATATTGGTTGGGACGTCTATTACAAATCTTGTTTGTCCATCACTTGCTGTCGCTATTCCATATGAAGTCTTTTGTAAATTTGTAAGCCATTGTGTACCAGAGAAGGCATCATTTCCTATACTCTCTAGTTTTGAGTTATCTCCAAAGGTTACTGTTTCTAAGGTAGAGCAATTATAGAAGGCAAAATTTCCTATACTTGTCACACTGTTTGGAATCTCTATACTGGTTAAGCTAGAGCAACCAGAGAAGGCAGAATTTTCTATACTTGTCACACTGCTTGGTATCGTTATACTGGTGAGTAAGTCATAACCAAAGAAGGCATAATCTCCTATCTTTGTTGCTGTGGTTAGTGTTACTTCCGTTACTAATTCTTCATTTAAATATAAATATGCATCATCTCCCCAACATAATGGATTGCCAATACTAAAATTCGAACCACCATTAACCCTACTACCAAAATCTATCATAGCCCATGCATCTATGTCTGTTATATTTACTGTCTCTAAGGCATAGCAAGAATCGAAGGCACCTTCTCCTATACTTGTCACACTGCTTGGGATATCTATACTGGTTAAGCTGGAGCAAACATCGAAGACATAATTTCCTATACTCTTTAGTTGTGAGTTATCTCCAAATGTTACTTCTTGTAATGCGTCGCAATATCCGAAGGCAGCGTCTCCTATACTTGTCACACTGCTTGGTATCTCTATACTGGTTAAGTTGGAGCAACGAGAGAAGGCATAATCTCCTATACTTGTCACTGTATATTCACCACCTTCAACCAACAAATCATATTGGAAATTGCTATATCTTATTGGTAACAATGACCTTATATCAGACTTTACTTTATTCACAAACTCGTTTATTTTTGAACTTTCGTCACTAGAATCTCCACCCATCGCCAAATCATAGTTTGTTTTATTTAAAGTAAAAAATTTTTCATTTTCCTTTGAACCATATGTAACTTTCACCGATGATAGTGGCGACAACTCTCCAGATTCTTCAAAGACTGATATTGGAAATCCTATGATCTTATCTGCCATTCCTGATTGTTCGATGTTTGTAAGATCCTCTTCTGTATATGTAACACTATCCACAGACTGAATTTTCATTGGGAAATAAACATTCTTATTTTCTGCATTCTTTATTTCATCCAATAGTAACCTAGGATATTTAGCGGACGCTCCATCAGGCGCTGTTTCTGGAAGCTCTATATCTAATGGTGTGTAGAATAAATACTCATTATTTTGATTTGCCATCATCATGTCATATGAACCAAATTCTTTTGTAAAATTAGAAACTGTGCGTATACCTACTTTGTCAGGTATAACTACATCACCACCAGATCCAGCATAATCTACTAGTGTAGCAGTCTTGTTTTCTTCATTAAAAGAAAAATTCATACCTGTTATTTCATTTATTGGCAATGAACCACGACTTATTGTTATTGTATATTTAAAACCTACTGAGTCCATGCCAAGAGTTACATTGTCTAGGGCTAAACCTAGGACTATTCTCTCTGTACCCTTTGCAGATATCTCTACATTGCCTGAATCTTCAAGAATTGTATTTTCTAACGAATCTGGTGCTGTTATTTGTGCGTTTATTATTTCACTGCCTAGATTCTTTATATCTATCACTATGTAAAAAGCAAAACCTTCTTGATTGTCTTCTGTTGGTAAACCATAGGTTAAGTCCAAAAATGGTGATTCTGGCCTATAAATCCCATCATCCTCGCCTGGTTCAATGGCCCCACTTTCTTCGTCATATGAAGATGCAGTGTGGCGATATTTTT
>CALWOY010000059.1 GCA_944383255.1 uncultured Clostridia bacterium | reverse complement strand
AAATCACTATGCTCAATGCAAGGACTTTTAATTTTAATAATTTTAGGTACTATTACAAGAAATCCTATGGGTACTTTATGGGGACTTTTTTGCCTTATACCACTTATCATGACTATATTTTGTGTTTGGACTGCTTATGAAATGGAAGAACAGGCAGAACTTGATGATGAAAGTGTTTTTGACAAAAGCAACAAAACAGCACAAAAAATAATAACAACATCACTAATTGGAAACCTTATTTTTGGTGCAGTCGTTGCAAAGCAAATTAAAAATGAAAGAGAATCTATCATTGAAAGAAAAGCAAGAGAAGAAAAGAGAAAACAAAGAGAACTGCAAAAACAAAAAGAAAATATTGATGAAAATTAAAAAAGTGTGAAATATAGCATTATTTAGACTGTAGACAAATTCACGCCGTTTTTCTACAGTCTTTTTTTAGTTTTATATTATGATATTTTTTCCTAAATTTATTGTAAGTTTGACAATAATGTGTTAGACTAACAAAAAGGATATATTTGCATTGTTTGGATTTTATTCACTAACAATCTTTTTTACTATGCTATTAGATCTCGCACTATCTATTGGTGTATATTTTCGTACCAATAGTTATTCTTTAGCTTTTGCAATTATCTCTCCTTTTTTTTGTCTATTGTACGTTCTTATACTACTCGGAATATTAGACCTGGTTTTGAGGCTTTTACCAAAAAGTTTTTATGATTATAAAAACAAATATTTTATAGTTAACAAAACAGAATTAAAATTCTATGAAAAACTTGGTGTAAAAAAATGGAAAATTAAAGTACCAGAACTAGGTGCAACTGGCGGATTTTCAAAAAAACATCTTTCCTCACTGGATACTGCGTATTTACAAAAATTCATTTATGAAACTTGTTTCGGCGAAATACTACATCTAACTGGAGGAATTTTGGGTTTCACCTGTCTTCTTTTCTTTACTCCAAACAGATATTTCTTTGTATTGCCAATTTTGGTTGTAAACCTTATATTGAACTTGCTCCCTTGTATAATACAAAGATATAACAGATACAAACTTGTATTAGTGTATAATTATCGCATAAAAAGAGAACAAAGAAATATTGTACTAGATGATATTGAGCAAGAAGATTTAAACTGCAATTTAGGATAATAAAAATTTTATAAACCATATTAGTCAAAAGAGGAAAATATTATGATAATTACATTGGTAGTTGACCAATTTTTTCAAAACACCAACGGCACAAGCGTTTCTGCACAAAATTTATGTAGAGAATTGGAAGAAAAAGGACACACTGTAAGAGTGTTAACTGTCGATAACGGCGACAAAACTCAGTACGCACTAAAAGAGCGCAATTTTGGTGCCCCAATCAACAAAATAATTCATTCACAAGGCATGCAACTTGCCAAACCAAACAAAGATATTATTGAACACGCAATTATAGGCTCCGATGTTGTCCATGTATATACTCCTTTCAAACTTGGGCAGAAAGTTATTTCGCTTTGCAGAAAACACAACATTCCATGCACAGCAGCATTCCACATTTTGCCTGAAAACATAACTTCTACGATTTACATGAAAAAATTAAAAATCGTTAATGCTACCATATGGCTAAGTTGGTATATTAAAATTTATAAAAATATAAAACATATACATTGCCCTTCGCTAATGGTAGCAAACCAAATAAAAAGGCATGGATATCGCTCTAAACTGCATGTTATTTCCAACGGATATAAAAATAATTATGTACCAATGAGCGAACCCAAACCTACAATACTTAAAAACAAAATTATAATTGTGGCAACTGGGAGATTTTCAAGAGAAAAAAGGTATGATTTATTATTTAAAGCAATAAAAAAGAGCAAGCATAAAAAAGATATAGTTTTAATCTTAGGAGGAAAAGGTCCACAACTAAGAAAATATAAAAAATTTGCTAGAAAATTACCAAATATGCCTATATTCTTGGGAAAATATAATCAAGAGCAGCAACTATCATTTTTAAACTTTGCGGACCTTTACATTCATCCAGCAGATATTGAAGTTGAAGGTATGACCTGTCTTGAAGCATGCGCTTGCGGTTGTGTACCGATAGTCTCTGACAGCAAAAAATCAGCAACAAAACAATTTGTAACAAATGAACAAAGCATTTTTAAACACGGCAATGCAAAAGATTTAGCAAAAAAAATTGATTGGTGGTTAGATAATCCACAGAAACTTGAAGAACAAAAAATGTTAGTTGCTGAGCATGCAACAAATTTTAGTTTAAGAAAAAGTGTAGATCTTTACCTTGATATGTTTAATGCAGCAATTAAAGACTGTAAAAAAGCGGAGGAGAAATTATGAGAAAAAATATTTTATGGACTTCTATAGTATTTGAAATCTTAGGAATAATTAGTTTGATAACAATGATAACTTTAGATTGTCTAGGTATTTTCACTACAGATGCCGGAAAATATCTAATGTCAGTTCTTCTTATAATTGTAGTTTGGTTACCTTTGATTTTTGAACTTATCTTTAAAATCAAATTGAATCTTGGGTTGGTTATAGCACTAGAAATATTTATGCTGTTAACAATTGTTGTAGGTTCTGCTTGGGGTGTTTATATAATTCTTCCCCTTCTCGATAAGATAGTCCATTTCGCAAGTGGTATATTATTTGGACTTTTATTTTATGATATATACAGCAAACTTGGAAAAACACTACTTAGTCCATTTTGGATATGCTTATTTGTATTTTCATTTTCAATGATGATTGGTGGTGTTTGGGAAGTTATTGAGTTTATATTTGATGGCGTTATCCCTGGTCAAAATACTCAAAGGTGGCAAGGTTTAGTAGGTAGAGAGGCACTTTTTGACACTATGTATGATTTAATTTGTGATTTTGTAGGTTCTTTAATTGCTGCTGTAATCGTGTTTATACATAGAAAAAATACAATCAAATCAAATCAAGAAATTACAAAATAGTGTAGACAAATAAATCACGCAGTTTTTCGACAGTCTAAATAGGATTATCATCCTATTTTTTTTTATTTTAACACAGGATATCCCATTCCCTCCAAATTCCTATTGTGAGTTATTCCCTTTGAACATTGAAACAAAATTTTTTTCACCTGGTCAGGTGTAAGGCGAGGATATTTTTGTAAAATAATTGCGCATATGCCTGCTATCATAGGTGCAGATACGCTTGTTCCAGATAATTTGACATAATCACTATGTCTACCACAAGAAACTATATCTACACTTGGTGCAACCACATCTGGCTTTATTCTTGAAAACGCTGGCCCGCGTGAAGAAAATGGTGCTATTTCAAAGAAATTTTCATTGAAAGTATCACCTATTCTATTATCATCAAACCCGCCAACAGTTATTATTTTCGAAGATATACCTGGACTTTTTATTGTGTAATAATCAGGACCACTGTTTCCTGCAGCCGCAACAACAACTATTCCACTATTCCAAAGTTTTTCCGCACCGCGCATAATAGGGTCATTAGCCCCTAAGGGTTCACTTCCGAAACTCATACAAACAATACGAATATCATATTTCTTATGATTTTTATATACCCATTCAACAGCGTCTAAAATTGTTGTTGCTGTTGCTTCACCGTTTTTATCGAGTGCCTTTATTGATATTATATCTGCATTTTTTGCAAAGCCACTATATTTTCCAAAAGACATAATACCGCTTCCCGACAATACTCCAGCAACAAAAGTACCATGCCCATTGTCATCATATGGTGATGTTTTATCTGATACAAAATTTATAAATTTTTTTATTCTATTTTTACCTAAAGTAAAATCAAGATGAGGACTTATACCTGTATCAATTATTGCTACGCAAATGTTTTCGCCATTATATTCAATATCATCAACCCCCATAATTTTTCTAGCAATATTGCAAAATGATTGCACACGGCTTGAATGCGCTATATACTTAACGAAAGGCATACGTGCAAAATCATATACATCGGATAGTGTTGCGTCTATACAAAATAAGCTTAAAAACCTATATTCTTTTAATATGGTTACATTCTTTTTTTCAAAATATCTTCTTGCCTTAGCATAATCAAATACTTCCACAAGGCATACTTGTTTTGGTTTTGACTTAGATAACATAAAAACATTTTCTAAATTTGTATCTATTTTTCTCATATATCATATTATTTAAGTTGCGATAAAATTGTCATTAAATATTTTTGTTGGTCAGTTGAAAGATATGGTAAAACTTGGCCAATTTGACTTTGAAGTTTTTCGAAATCAAAACTACCATCACTTTTTTGCTTGTCTACATTTTTTATAAGTTCTTGCATTAAAGAATTAGAATCCATATCTTTGTACTTATCGAAAAGTTTTTCTACATCTTCAGTTGACTGTTTTTTAGGCTCATCTTTTATTTTTTCTTGCTTCTCTTTTTTTTGTGTAGACTTAAACTCACTTAACTTCATACAATTTTCCTTTTTTCACTAAAATATTATATGTATGCATATTATATTTAGTGATGGAAAATAATTTTAATTTATATCCCAATATGAACATGGATAACAATGCAAATAACACAAATGGTAATTCAACGCAACAAAATTCAAACAACACACCGCTTTTGCAAAAGATTTTGCCACTTATTTTATCTGGGAAAAATTTTAGTGATATTTTACCAACTTTGACCAATATGCAGAATATAAATCCAATGCTTGCAAGTGCTCTTAGTGCCACACAAAAAAATGAAAAAAGCACAAAAAAAATTGAGAGTGACAAAATAGATTTATCACATCTCACTAAAATTGACTAAATACATATAATGGTGTGGAGGAACTTATGACAAGAGATTATAGAGTTTACAAAGAATATCCACACATAGATATGAAATGTGGCTGTGGCTGTGACCCATGTGGTAATCATTGCACTCCACCTTATTTCCCCGATTTTTGTGCTCCACAATGCCCAAACCCATGTCCACCACCTTGCCCACCAAAATGTCAACCTAAAAATTCATGTGACGATTTTATGTGGCTTATGATTGGTATAAATATTGGAAGAATGCTAGATAAGTGACTTGTAAATTTCAAGTAATTTATCCATTTCGGCAAATACATAGTCGAATGTTGACTTTTGTGCGAGATCTACTTTTGCAATTTTTAAAAGCGATACTGGATCGAGAGTTGAGCCGAGCGATAAAAACTTTCTATAACCCAAAAGCACTTCTTTATCACCACTAAATATCTTGTTTGCAATATAGAATGCTGAAATAAGGCCTGTAGCATATTTATAAACATAAAAAGACGAATAAAAATGTGGAATACGCGACCATTCGTATTTTATCTCATCTACAAGTTCAACATTTTCGCCAAAATATTTTTTGTTAAGATTATAGTAATATGCATTGAGTGCTTGTGCCGTTGTGTCATCACCTTTTTCATAAGCACTATGTGCATATTCTTCAAATTCTGCAAAAAGAGTTTGACGGAATATTGTTGAATAAAACATTTTAAACAAATAGTCGAGAAAGTATAGTTTTTCTTGGCTATTTTTTGCTCTTGAAAGAAAGAAATTTACAAGTAGCATTTCATTAACCGTTGAAGCAACTTCTGCAACGAAAATTTCATATCCTGCTTTTTGCTCGACTTGAGATTTATTTGAAAAATATGTGTGCATACTATGCCCAAGTTCATGTGCCAAAGTGAAAACATCATTTATTGTACTTTCATAGTTTAATAGTACAACTGGATGCTTGCCGTAAGCACCCCAGGAAAACGCACCAGTATCTTTGCCATCATTTGTAAAGACATCTATCCAACGATTTTCTTTTGCAAGTTCTAAAACCTCAATATAATCATCACCAAGTACTTTTAAAGCATCCAGAACAATATCATATGCCTCTTCATATGAATAGGTCTTTTCAAGATTATCACAAGATGGTGCACGCATATCAAAAACTGCAATTTTATCAAGTCCAAGTATTTGTCTTTTTAAATCAAAATATTTATGAAACACACCAAGATTTGAATTTACACTTTCAACAAGTGTTTTATATACACTTTTATCAACATCCTCGGCAAACATAGAAGCATCAAGACAACTTTCAAAATGGCGGATTTGACTATAAAAACAATCGGATTTTATATTGCCAAGATAAATTTCTGTAATTGTCTGGTTTAACTTCCCATATGCTCCGTTCATAGAGATGAAAGCATTTTTTCTAAGCGTTCTATCGGTTGACTGACTGTAACGATTGTAAACAGAATTATTCATTTTGTATGAATTTCCTTCACTATCCAAAATATCATCAAATCTTATATCCGACGTGTCAATCTTATCAAAAATTGATGAAAATTGTCCTGAAAAAAGTCCCGTTTTTGCAAGTAATTTTTCTTCTTTTTTTGAAAGCATATGTTTTTTATTTTTTATAATATCTAAAAAATATAAATCATAATTTTTGAAATCAACATCTTTTGCTAATTGTTTTAAATATTCATCAGAAAGGTCATTTAATTCACTATCAATAAACGAATATGCCTCACTAATTTCAACTGATAATTTTTCTACTTTATTTAATATATTTTGATATATTGAATTAGTCGAATTTTCTTTAGTTTTAAGGCTTGCATAGACATATAAAAGTCCAAGTTTACTTGAAATTTCATTTTCTTTTTCAAGACATAATAAAATGTCATTTTTATTATTTAATTTATGCTCAAAATTTAATATTTCTTTATAATTATTTTGAACATAATCAAACATATTTTGCCAAGATAATAAATCATTAAAATATTCAGTTAAATCCCATTTATATTTTTCCTCGATTTTTTCTCTTTCCATTTTATCTCCTATTTTTTATTATTTATTTCTTTTTCAAAATAATTCCAAGGTTTTTCATCTGGTGGAAAATAAATAAATGTCATTTTTTCTTTTTTTGTTGGATGAATAAAACAAAGTTTATATGCCCAAAGTGCAAGATTGCCTTGTTTAGCACCAGCATATCTATGGTCACCAAATATTGGTGCACCTGCATTTTTTAATTGAACTCTTATTTGATGACTTCTGCCAGTATGCAAATTGATTTCTACTAAACTTAAATTATCTTTTTTTGAAAGCACGATATAATCAAGTTCTGCTCTTTTTGCAAAAGGAGTTGTCTTTGACACAATTTTAACCAAGTTATTTTTGCTATCTTTTTTCAAATAGTCAACAAGTTTATCTTCATCTTTTTTTAAATAGCCATTGCATACAGCAAGATATGATTTTTTCATTTCGTGGCTAACAATTTCTTCGCCAAGCCTTTTCGCCGCCTTGGATGTCTTTGCAAACACCATAAGTCCGCCCGTCACCCTATCAAGCCTATGCACAAGCCCAACATATACATTACCAGGTTTTTGATATTTTTCTTTGATATAGTTTTTTACAATACTAAGCATATCAGCATCACCGCTTTCATCCGCCTGTGATGGAATATTTTGTGGTTTTACACATATTAAAATATGATTATCTTCATAAACAATATTTACCATATTTTCACTCCGCTTGCACCGCATGGCAAAATTAACCCATCCTTACACTTTATACCAACTTCATAAGATGAAATATTCCCATCACCAAACACAAGTTTTAATATATCATTTAAAACCAAAGGTTGAAGTCCTGTTGTATATGAATTTATGAGTACAAAAAGTGGTTTGTCAGAAAGTATATTTTTGCATAGTTTAACAAACTCAAATAGATTGTTTTCAAGTTTCCACATTTCACCACTTGGTCCACGGCCATAACTAGGTGGATCCATAATGATTGCGTCATAGTGGTTACCTCGCCTTATTTCACGCTCAATAAATTTTTGACAATCATCCACAATATACCGAATTGGTCTATCTGAAAGGTTGGATAACTTTATATTTTGTTTGCACCTTTCTACCATATTTTTGCTTGCGTCAACATGAGTAACTACTGCACCAGCACTTGTACACGCAACAGTTGCACCACCTGTATAACCAAAAAGATTAAGTACCTTTATTTCACGACCCGCATTTCTAATTAAAGATATCATCATATCCCAATTAGTCGCTTGCTCTGGAAAAAGACCGGTGTGCTTAAAGCCCATCGGTTTTATCAAAAAATTTAAATTACGCCATGATACTACCCATTCATCTGGTATTTTCTTTAAATACTCCCAACTTCCACCACCAGAATTACTTCTATGGTAATGTGCACAAAGTTTTGGTATTCTTAAAGATTTTCCAGTATCCCAAATAACTTGTGGGTCTGGGCGAAGTAAGTAAACATTACCCCAACGCTCCAATTTTTCGCCTTTTGAAGTTGAGATTACTTCAAAATCTTTCCACTCTTCGTTGTATCTCATAATTAACCCTTAATTTTAATAGTTACGTCTTCGCCACCAATATTTACAGTCTGAGAAATAGTTGCATCATTTATATCGCCATATTTTGTAACTAATGCTTCAGATTTTATTTTATCTAAGTACTTCGTTACAACTTTGTTTATTGTTTCATCATTTGATTGTATTTCAAGCCCAATTCTTTGTTCTATTTTTAATCCACCTTCTTTCCTTAACACTTGAATTGCACGGATAAGTTCACGAAGCAGTCCTTCAAGCATCAAGTTTTCGTCAAGTGTAATATCTAACACAACAGTTACATTATTTTCACTTGCTATAACATAGTCTTTTTTAGGCTTTAAACATAGTATAAACAAATCACTTGCAAGGCTTTGACCTAGAAGGTTAACACTGCCATTTTTAAACTCTTTTACAAGTTCTTGCATTTGCTCGATTGTTGCATTTAACAATTCTGTTTTTGCTTTTTGAACATCACCTTTTAAAACAGCACCCGCTTTTTTAAAGTTGACTTGCAAATATTCATCATTAAAGTTTGTTGCGTCTTTTTCAAATATGATATTTTTTATATTCAGTTCATCTTTGATGATATTTTCATATGCAAGTATTGCACTTTTTGCGCTTTTATCACATGTAATATACATTGCTTTTAATGGCTGTTTTATCTTTAATTGATTTTCGTTTCTAAGGCGTTGTGCAAGGTTAATAACATTTCGAGCAACTATTGTTTGAGATAATATATCTTCATCCCTAATATCAAAACTTACATCAGCAAAACCATCCATAAAAATTGAAAGTTTAGCATCTTTTTCTACCGACTTTACTAAGTTTTGATATATATGTTCACACATAAATGGCATAATTGGTGCCATAACTTTTGTGATATTTTTTAGTGCATAGTATAGCGAGAAATATGCACAAAGTTTATCATCACCTTCGCTTTTCCAAAATCTTCTACGACTTGTTCTAATGTACCAATTTGATACATCGTCAATCAAAGCTTCAAAGTCTTTAATGATACTAAAGTACTTTTGATGCTCATAATTTTCTATGCTGTCACGAATAAACTTATTTACTGAAACTATTAGCCATTTATCTACAATGTCAAGTTTATCAGGCTTAAAGTTCAAAATGTCTGGATTATCTAGCACATAATATGTGTTAAAGAATACATATGCATTCCAAAGCCCCAAAATCTTTCTACGAGTTTCATCACAAATACTAAAACCAAAACGAGTATCATTTTGCATATTATTAGCGGCAAAAATATATCGCAACACATCAGCACCAAATTTTTCTACCACTTCATCAAAATTTATGTTGTTTGGACCTGATTTACTAAACTTTGAGCCATCTTCAGCAACAAGCATAGCAAAGCCTATAACTTTTTTATACGGAGCACGATGTTCAAGTGCCACACTCATAAATAAAAGTGAATAGAACCAAAGCCTAATTTGCTCTTTCATTTCGATTACGCACTCTGCTGGGAAATCCTTTTCCCAATGCTCTCTGTTTGTAAAATATTGTTTTGTGCTAAATGGAGTTATTCCCGCGTCAAGCCAACAGTCACCAACTTCACTAACACGTTTTACTTTATGGTGACATTTTGGACAAGTTATTTCAATTTTATCTATATATGGGCGGTGCAAATGAGGTAAAGCATCCACCTCTGCACTGCTTGACAATTTCTTTAATTCATCAAGTGAGCCCACAACTGTAAGTTCTCCACAATGCTCGCATCTATAAAATGGCAGTGGAAGTCCATAAAAACGTTTACGCGAAATATTCCAGTCACCCATATTTGTGAGCCAATCGAGCATACGCTTTTTAATAAATGTAGGTTGCCATTCCACAATGTCAATTGCTTTTATAAGTTCTGGACGAATTTCGTCAGCACTTAAATACCACTCTTTACTTAATCTAAAAATAAGCGGATTTTTGCAACGCCAACAAATTGGATAGCGGTGTTTATGTTTATGTGTATAATAAAGTTTATCTTGCTTTTTAAGTTCTTCAAAAACAAGGTCTACAACTTCTGTCGTCTTTTTGCCAGAAAGAAAACCAAAATCGGAATAAAAAACTCCATTTTCATCAACTGGACAAACTTTTTCAAGTCTCAACTTCTCACCAAGTTCAAAGTCCTCTTGGCCACATCCTGGAGCAATATGAACAGCCCCTGAGCCTTCGGTTGCATCAACCATATCCCACGCAACAATTTTATGCACAAAATTTTGTTGTTTAAGTTCAGGAAAACAAGTTTCATATTCAAGCCCTACAAGTTCACTTCCCTTAACTATTTTTTCTATACTTACAAGGTCATCTTTTAAACATTTTTTTGCATCACTACAAACAATAAGTTTCCTATTTGTGCTTTTAACTTTACAAATTATATAATCAAGGTCTGGATTTACAGCAACTGCAACATTTGAAGAAAGTGTCCAAGGTGTTGTTGTCCAAACAACTATGGACATATCGCTATCTTTTATTGGCAATTTGAAAAACACTGCCAAATGCTCCATATCTTGATAGTTGTCTGCAACTTCGTGTTCACTAAGTGATGTTCCGCAATGACTACACCATGGCATTGGCCTATGCTTTTCAATTAACCAGCCCTTTTCATAACATTTTTTAAGAAAATACCAAATAGATGTGATATTTTCATCGGTATTTGTATAGTATGAATGCTCCCAGTCCATCCACTGACCAAGCCTCTTTGATTGGCGTGTAATTATTGATGAATAGTGTTTAACCCTTTCAATACACTTTTCAACGAAATTATCCATACCATAGGAAATAATATCAGGCTTACCTTTAAGTCCAAGTTCTTTTTCAACATTGACCTCAACCCATAGACCTTGTGCATCAAAACCATTTTGAAAACAACTATCATATCCTTGCATACTTTTGTAACGGAGCATGATATCTTTAAGTGCTCTATTCCAAACATGGTGAAGTTTCATTTCATTATTTGCGGTTATTGGTCCATCTAAAAATGGATACCATTTACCTGTTTTTGAATTTTGCTCACGCATCTTTTCAAAACAGTGCTCATCTTCCCAAAATTTCATTATATCTTTTTCTAATTTAACAAAATCTGGCATTCCTTGTTCTTTTTTCATATTCTTGTCCTTTTTAACAATAGAGTTTAACACAATCTATATGTTGATGTCAAATTGAACAAGTATATAACGCACATAATATAAAGCTATTAAGTGTATAAAATTATATATCTCTCATAAAAAAACTCGTATTTATATTATACGAGTATATTTAAAGACTATTATTTTTATATTATTTTCGCTTATAACTTCCACAAAAATGATGCTTCTTAGTTCTATTTGTTATATTTATTTCTTCTTTTTGACAAAAACAACCACTTTCATTGTGTATGCAATCATTTACATCACAATTAACTTTACAATGCGTTATATCCATAGTTTCCTCCGTATTTTAGTATACGAAAATTAAACATATTTATGCTATAAATATTCACACAATTTCAAATATCTTATTTGTATAATTTGACCAAGGAGATGTACTTTGGTACAAATGTAATGATGCTGCTGGTACATAAATATTTGTGGAAGCAGTCAATAACCTGCCAGAAGTAGAAGACAAGATAAATCAGCAAATTCACGGAAAGAACTTCCCTGTATGCCCAAAAAATAGGTACAACTCAGCAAATGGGAGTGTGGCAAAATTGAACCAACGCTCTCTAACATTGTGAAGATACCACTTTCAATGAAAGTGTTTTTTTAATAAAAATGAGATTCTTCGTCAGCCGTCAAGAAAGACACACTCAGAATGACAAAAAATGACTGTGTGATAGATGCCCGACAGAAACAAAGTATCATAACGCGTATACATTACACTAATTTCGCTTTCCCACTTACTATTAAACTGACAAAAAGCAAGCA
>CALWOY010000058.1 GCA_944383255.1 uncultured Clostridia bacterium | reverse complement strand
CTTTGCCATTTTTATAGTTTAATTCTGCACGAGATAATGCGTTATTTTTAAGCAACGATACGAGATTTTTAAACTTATTTTTTTGCCATGGAAAATTAAAATTGGAAAATCTCAAATTAGGAACATTAATAAAATTATATTCAATAATTTAATCATTAAGGATTTTTATTTTATAATGTAGACATGACTAAATCTAAACACAAACTTGTTTTGCATCATCTGGTTAGGCCTCCATAAATTTGAATTGATAATTGTTTTTAGGATATTTATAGGAGATTACGAATGAAAGTAAAAGAAATTATAGAACTATGGAAAAAAGAAAAAATACTATATGTCAAGAGATCCACATATTCAGCTTATTTATTGCTGTTAGAAAATCATATTATTCCATATTTTGGAGAATTAGAAAACATTGAAGAAAAAGATATTCAAGATTTCGCGTTAAATAAATTAAAAAATGGTTTGAGTACAAAAACAGTAAAAGATTTAATCATAGTAATAAAAATGATATTAAAATTTGCCTACAAGAATAAATTTTTAGAATATAAAGATATTGATATAAAATTTCCAACTGAAAGTGATACAAGAAATTTGGAGGTTTTAAGCATTGCAGATCATAAAAAGTTGTTAAAATATGCACAAGAAAATTTTACATTTAAAAATCTAGGTATATACATATGTTTATCAACAGGAATAAGAATTGGAGAATTATGTGGTTTACAATGGTGCGATATTGATATAGATAATGGAATTATAAAAATTAGGCAAACGGTACAGAGAATTTATGTTGTAGAAAAAGATAAAAGATATACAGAAATATTAATAGATTCACCGAAAACAAAAAATTCAATTAGGGATATACCAATGACAAATGAGTTGATTAAATTAATAAAACCTCTTAAAAAGATAGTTAATAATGAATTTTTTATATTAACAAATGATGAAAAACCAACCGAGCCAAGAACATTTAGAAGTTATTATCAAAAATTAATAAAAAAATTAGGTTTGCCTAATTTAAAATTTCACGGGTTAAGGCACAGTTTTGCAACAAGATGCATTGAAAGTAAGTGCGATTATAAAACAGTTAGCGTAATTCTAGGACATTCAAATATAAGTACTACATTGAATTTATATGTTCATCCTAATATGGAACAAAAGAAAAAATGTGTAGATCAAATGAATAAGTTGTTAAAGTAGGTGGTGGGAGTCGAACCCACATGAAGTTGCCCTCGCGGGGGCGACGCGTAAAAAAACAACCCGGTGTGGTTGTTTTTAGCCAAAGCCGGGAGCACATTCGCGTATGCGAAGTGCGGTCTGGCTCCGACAGGAGTTGACGTCCCGTAGGGGCTCAAAATCCCGCAAATAAAAATTTTTGGTGCTGGTGGTGGGAGTCGAACCCACATGAAGTTGCCCTCGCGGGATTTTGAGTCCCGTGCGTCTGCCATTTCGCCACACCAGCAAATACCAAACGCAAATATATTACCACAACATAAAGTTATTTGCAACAAGTTTTTATAAATTATTGACATCACAAAATGTATATTCTAAAATTATATATATGTTATGTGAAAATTGTCAGGAGCGAAATGCTACATCATTTTGCCAAATAAAAGTAGGGGACAAGGTTGTTCAAAAGTACCTTTGCCAGCAGTGTAGGGCAACACTTGTGCCAAATGATGAACTTTCGGTCAACCCTCAGTTCCAAATTAAAAATCAATATTGCCATAATTGCGGAACCACACTCAAAGACTTTGTTGCATCAAGTTATGTTGGGTGTGAATATTGCTATATTGAATTTTATCCAATAATCAAACAGGCACTCCACGGTGTGCAAAAAGAGATTAAAAATGTTGGCAAAATGCCACAAAGATTTGTAACAATGCAGGAGATAGAAGAAACAGAAAACCTTTTAGAGCAAGCAATTGCAAATTCTGACCTTTTGCAAGTCAATCGTCTTTCAAGTAAACTTAGACAATTAAAAGGAGATAATCATGCTTGACCCAATAGTAATCTCCTCTAGGATAAGGCTTGCCAGAAACTTTCATGACCTTCCTTTTCCAAATAAATTAAGTGACCTTGAGTCTGCCACAAGTGTGTCAAAAGCCATATTTGCCATACTTGGTGATGATTTTGAATTTAGAAGACTTAAGCATATGGATGCAAATTCTTGCTTAATGCTTCTTGAAGACCATACCATAAGTAAAGAACTAATTGACAATAAAGATATTTCGGGCTATGCGATGTCACCAGATGGGCATATAACTGTGATGATAAATGAAGAAGACCACCTTAGGCTTCAATGTATATTAAAGGAGTTTGGCCTAAACAAGTGTTATCAAAAACTTTGCGAAATTGATGATAAAATCTTGGATAAGGTGGACATGGCATATTCAAAAGAACTAGGATTTTTGACTTCTTGCCCAACCAATGTCGGTACAGGCATGCGTGCATCAGTTATGCTATTTTTGCCTGCATTGTCATTTAATGGGGTTATGAAACAACTTATTGAAACGCTTTCACAAAATGGACTTGTTGTCCGCGGGTTGTTTGGCGAAGACTCGGCTTGTGAAGGATATTTTTATCAGATTTCAAATAGATATACTCTTGGACTTTCGGAGCAAGAAATAATTGACTTAGTAACAAAAAATGTGTCAAAAATAATAGAAATGGAAGAAAAGTCCAGAAAAACTTTAAAACAAGTCAATAAAAATGTTATACTAGATATGTGTTACCGTGCATACGGCGTACTTACAAATTCATATATGATGCCACTTGATGAAGCCATTATGCAGTTATCTAAACTAAGGTTTGGTGTAGTTTTGGGACTTGTAAAATTCAAAAATCCAAAAATAATTGATGAACTTTACACCACCATTCAACCAGCGCATCTTATGGACTACTATTCACTTGACTTAAGCCCACTTGAACAGAGCATATTTAGAGCAAAATACTTATCCGAAAATTTGGAAAATAAACTAATTAAAGGAGTTTAATAATGCAAAATCCAGCATCTGATAGTTTAGAAAAGGTTATAAAAAATGCAGGCAAAGTGGCATTAAAATATGGCAGTAACCAGGTTGGTACTGAGCATATTTTGTATGGGCTTTGTAGTGTTAAAGATTGTATGGCATCTAAAATACTTAAAGAGTATGGCATAACAAGCGAAGGACTTTTGGAGATTTTTGATGATAACTCTCAAGGTGTTTTTGTCGGAGTGGATGTTGAACTTACTCCAAGAAGTAAAGAGATAATCAGTATGGCAAAGCAAGTTGCAATGCAACTTGGCCACAATTTTGTGGGTCCGGAACATTTACTTTTTGCGCTACTATCTAGTCCAAATAGTTTTGCGGTAAGACTTATTACGTCATATTTTCGTGCAAATTTAACTGAAATAAAGTCAAAACTAATAGTTTTTTTGCAAGGAAATAATGACTTTTCTTCTGACCTCGCACAAGATGAAAAAAAGAGTGCACTCCCAGAAAAATTACTAGATATGGGGTATGATATAACCTTAAAGGCAAGACAAGGCAAAATTGACCCAATAATTGGTAGGGAAGCAGAGATTGAAAGAATAATTGAAATTCTTTGTAGAAAGACTAAAAACAACCCAATACTTATCGGAGAAGCGGGAGTTGGTAAAACGGCTGTTGTTGAAGGTCTTGCACAGGCGATTGTTAGTGGAAATGTCCCAGAACTTTTAAAAGACAAGATAATATATTCACTTGAAATTGGTGGACTTATGGCGGGGACAAAATATCGTGGTAGTATGGAAGAAAAACTTAAGGACACTATAGAAACCATTATTGCAAGTAAAAACATAATAGTATTTATAGATGAAATTCACACTCTTGCACAGGCGGGGAGCGAAAAAGGAGAAACCAGTCCAAAAGATATGTTAAAACCATATCTTGCACGTGGAGAACTCCAAACCATAGGTGCAACAACCACGGACGAATATGCAAAGTTTATTGAAAGTGACAAGGCACTTGAGCGTAGATTTCAGCCTATTATGGTCAATCCACCAACAGTTGAACAGACGATTGAGATATTAAAAGGACTAAAAGACAGTTATGAGGCATTCCATAATGTTACAATAACCGATGAAGCCATTGAAGCAGCGGCAACTTTGTCAGATAGATATATTATGGATAGAAGTTTGCCAGATAAGGCGATAGACCTGATTGATGAGGCAAGTAGTAAAGCCAAGGTCAACTTTAATTTAAAACCAAGTGCGATAAGAGAAAAAGAAGAAAAAATAAAACAACTCTCAGCCAATCGTGATGAAGCAAGCATTCAACGTAATTATGAGAAAGCCGCTAAACTCCAAACACAAATAATAAATCTTGAAAATGAACTCAAAGTGTTAAATGAAAATTTTAATCGTACAGCAAATTCCAACTCAAATTCAATAGGTGCAAATGAAATAGCGGCAGTTGTTTCTAAATGGACAGGAATACCTGTTACAAAGATAACCGAAACTGAAAGAGAAAAACTTATAAATCTTGAAAACATTTTGCATAAACGTGTGGTTGGTCAAGATGAAGCAGTGAATGCTGTTGCCAAGGCAATAAGAAGGTCAAGAGTAGGATTGCATGATAACAAACGTCCAATAGGTTCATTTTTGTTCCTTGGTCCAACAGGTGTTGGTAAAACTGAACTATGCAAAGCCATTGCCGAGGCGATGTTTGATGATGAAAATAATATAATTCGCATTGATATGAGCGAATATATGGAACCTCATAGTGTGTCTAAACTCATTGGTGCACCTCCAGGCTATGTTGGTTTTGATGAGGGCGGACAACTTACAGAGCAGGTAAGGCGTAGACCATATAGTGTTGTGCTTTTTGACGAGATTGAAAAAGCACATCCAGATATATTTAATTCACTTTTACAAGTCCTAGACGACGGTAGACTTACAGATAATCAAGGTAGAACTGTCAATTTCAAAAACACAATAATCATTATGACTAGCAATATTGGAAGCGAAGAAATGAATGAAAGACATTTGGGCTTTAACTCTCAAAGTATTGAAGAAGAGGACGAAATTAAGGAAGTATACTATAGTGCTCTTAGAAGAAAACTTAAACCCGAATTTTTAAATAGAATTGATGTTATATGCGTGTTTAAACCTCTAAATGAAAATGATTTAGTTAAAATTGCTACAATAATGATATCTAACATAAATAAACGACTGACAAAAAGCGGACTTGAACTTAAACTTACCAATAGAGCACTTGATTATATTGTTAAAAGCGGAACAAATCTTCAATTTGGAGCAAGACCGCTTAAAAGATATATTCAACAGGAAGTTGAAGATAGAATTGCAGAAAAAATACTACTTGGTCAAATAAATTCAACAGGTACTGTAATTATAGATTATATTGACAGTGAATTAAGTTTTAACAGTCAGTAAATATAATTTAAATTATAAAAAAACATATCTTTTATTAAAAGACATGTTTCATTTTTATGCTGAGATCTCGCTTAAAAGCGAGATCTTTTATAAACCTATGAATTCTCTAAGTAATGAATTTTTTGGAACAAGATCGTTATTTATTGGTTTAAATTGTTTTAATTTTTTTACTAAATTAGCACAGGCTTGTGAATTGTTTTTCTCTAATAGTGGAGCAAGATAATTGGCATATAGTAGCGGTTCATACATATGAACAGAGTCAATTGAAAAGTCGACATCATTTTTATATGGGTCGATATATTTTTTTTCGCCATCAAGTACTTCATGCCAAGTTTCTAAGGTTGTCTTTATTTCTCTTCCGCGGGTTAAGTTATCTCTAAGAAGACGCCTAAGTAATCTAACTTCAACACATGAGAATATGCACTCATTTTCATTATAAAAGTCCGATTGTGCACAAATATAAACTTTATAAATGTATTTATCATATCCATTATAGCCATTTACTAAAATTGGGTTAAGTGCATGTAGACCTTCAATAATAACTATTGTATCATCATCAATATCAAGATGATAATATTTATCTTCACGTTTGCCAGTCAAAAAATTATATTTTGGCATTTCTGCTTCTGTAGTTATGAGAAGAGAATGCAAAAATTTATGAAAATATTCAATATCTAGTGCTGTAACATTTTCATAGTCATAATTGCCATTTGGAAGAAGAGGAGTATTAGTTCTATTCAAGAAGAAATCATCTAAAGAAACAAATATACTTGTTTTATTTTTTTCTTTCAATTTTTCTTTTAAAATGGCACTTGTGGTTGTTTTTCCAGAAGAAGATGGACCAGCAAGTAGTACAATCTTGATTTTCTTTTGTAATATATCTTCAACAATTTCATCTATTTGATTTTGAAACATCTTTTCAGACATATCAATTAAAAGTTGTTCATCGCTATTTGCTAAATTATTTATTTCATCAGCATAGTAAATATTTTTATTTTGCATTTTATCTCCTTGCGCTTTAAAAGAATAACATATTATTGTTTATTTTTGAAATATTTTAACTAAAAATTTTAAATTTATCATAATTTAATGGTTTTTGACTTTTTTTGCTTAGTAGGTACAAATAGAAGTTTTATGTACTATATTATTTATGACCAAAAGGATAGTTATGAAACTTGTAGAATTATTAAAAGATATTAAGGTTAAGAACAATATAGACAATATTTTAGATTTAAATATTGAACATATAAGTGCAAGAGCCCAGGATGAAATGAAAGATGGTCTTTTTTTCTGCTATAGTGGTTCACATGATGTGCTTTCTATGGCAAAACTTGCTGTAAGTCATGGGGCTGTAGCGGTTGTATGTGACAGAATATACGATATAAACGCACCACAAATTTTAGTTGAAAATGTCAGAGAAAGCATGGCATACCTTGCACAAACTTTTTTTAAAACCAAAGATGTAAAGGTTATTGGAATAACAGGTACAAATGGTAAGACGACAACTAGTTTTATTGTGGCAGATATTTTAAAAAGTATTGGCAAAAAAGTGGGAATTATTGGTACAAATGGAATATACTTTGCAAATACATTTTTACCAGCAAAACTCACTACACCTGATGTTATTGACCTTCACGAAATATTTTCAATTATGAAAAACGGTGGGGTTGATTATATTGTTATGGAGGTTTCCGCTCATGCTATAGCACTAAAAAAAGTGCTAGGTGTTAATTTTGTTTGTAAAATACTAACCAACGTCACACAAGACCATTTAGATTATTTTAAAACATTAGAGGAATATAAAAGAGTTAAAAAAAGTTTTTTTGATAGTTCTAACGACCTTATGATAGTTAATGCCGATGATGAAATTGGCCAACAAATTTTACAAACATATGACACAGCAATCGCATATGGAATAAACAGTCCAAGCGATGCATTTTGCATTGATATAAACAAAGAATGTAATAGTTATATAATGAACATTAGTGATAATGTTTTTAAAGTTAGGTCATCTCTTTATGGACTTTTTAATGTATATAATTGTTTGGCGGCTGCGACTTGTTGCTATTTTATTGGAATAAACATTGACGATATACAAAAGGCACTTTGTAATTTAAGAGAAGTTAAGGGGAGATTTAATGTAATTAAGCACAATGATAAAACAATTATCATTGATTATGCACATACTCCTGATGGTCTTGAAAATGTTTTAAAAACTTCTAGAAAGTTAACTGATGGAAAACTGATTTGTTTGTTCGGATGTGGTGGGAATAGAGATAAGTCAAAACGAAAAATTATGGGAGCTGTAGCAGAAAAATATTCTGACTATTGTTTTATTACCAGTGATAATCCGCGTTATGAAAATCCAGAAGATATAATTTCTGATATTCAAAGTGGCTTCAATAAATCAAATTATTATAAAACTGTAGACCGTAAAACCGCCATAAAATTAGCAATAAGTAGTTTAAAAAGCGGTGATACACTTATAATTTGTGGGAAAGGTGGTGAAAATTATATTGACATAAAAGGTGAGAAATTGCCATATAGTGATTTTGATACTGTTAGTGAAATTCTAGGGATATGAAATGATTGAAAGAAATTTATTTATATTTTTGATAGGCTTTTTAGTGGCAGGACTTTTGTCGCCACTAATGCTTTCACTTAGTAAAAAACTAAAGGCTAGACAAACTATACTTCATTATGTCAAAGAGCATGAAGCCAAAAATGGAACACCAACCATGGGCGGACTTATTTTTATTGTGGCATGTGCACTTGTTTGTCTATGCTTTTTATGGCAAGATTTTACTCTCGGGATAATAACAATTGCTGTAATGCTCGCATATGGTCTTTTGGGCTTTTTAGACGATTTTTTAAAGGTACACTATAAACAAAATTTAGGGCTTAGGGCATATCAAAAAATTATTGGACAGGTTGGCATTGCTGTAATAATTGCGGTATTTGCATACAATTCAAATCTTGTTGGGACAAGCATATTTATTCCTTTTACATCAATTAGCATTGATATTGGCTTTTGGATAATACCACTTATAATTTTTGTATATTTGGCTGTTGTCAATAGTGTAAACTTGCTTGATGGTCTTGATGGGCTTTGCAGTGGGGTTAGTTTTGTATATCTTTTAAGTTTTGCTTGTGTTATGCTTATATATTCAAATTTGCCACAGGTAGATATTTCACAATGGCAAAATCTTATTCAAATTTCTTTTGCAATGGCGGGATGTCTTCTTGCATATTTCATATTAAATTGTTATCCTGCAAGGATTTTTATGGGTGATACGGGCTCACTAGCCCTTGGTGGACTTATAGCCACTTTGGCGGTTTTTACAGGGCTTGAACTTTATATACCTATCTTGGGGATACCATATGTTGTTACTGCACTTAGTGATATTATCCAAGTGTTGTATTATAAAAAGACAAAAAAGAGAGTTTTCTTGATGGCACCACTTCATCATCATTTTCAGAAAAAAGGTGTGAATGAAAGTAAAATTGTCACCATATATATAATATCGACAATGGTTGTTTGTTTAATTACAATCACGTTGATTTTATATTTTGGTGGTATAGTGTGAACATATTAACAAAAAATTTTTTGGTATA
>CALWOY010000057.1 GCA_944383255.1 uncultured Clostridia bacterium | reverse complement strand
ACAGACTTTTGTATAGACACAGAGAATGACATAGTATACAAAGCAATAACAGGCAGAACACTTAAAGATTTGTATTTAGACCATGGTGATGGTCCTTACAGTGAACAGACTGTAGATTTTCCAGAGCAACTAACCACATTAAATCAAGAGGGTTACACATCTTCAACAGTAGATAAATTCTGGCTGCTTAGTTACAAAGAAGCCAAGGCGCTCTTATCAAATACAGGGTGGCCTTCAGATAGAGCCAACAGCTATTGGTTGCGCTCGCCTTATTTGGCCGCTTTTTATGTATATGGTGTTGGTTATGGTTTTGTTTTTAATTATGTCTACAGGGGTCATTATGCCGCGCGTGCTGCTTTTACTATGCCATTATAGCATGTTAAGTTATGTTAAAAACTCATGTAATACATGAGTTTTTTGTATATGCAAATAACAAAATACTAACGTATTTTCTATTTGTATTCTTTTATTTTAAGATGTTTTATGATAAAATAATATTTGGAGAGAAGTATGAAAATTGCAATAATCGGTGCTGGAGCAAGTGGACTTGTTGCAGGTCTATGTGCAAGCAAAAGTAATGATGTCACAATTTATTGTGCAGATGAAAAAATAGGTAAAAAAATTTTGGTTACTGGAAATGGAAAATGTAATCTCACCAACACTCAAGGTTTTGACACTGCATATAACCAAGATGTTTCTAAGTTCTTTGAAAAAATTTCAAATCTTGACATAATCAAATTTTTTAATAACTTGGGGCTTGAAATCTATGTTGACGAGGAAGGAAGAGTATATCCACTTTCAAACTCCGCACAAAGTGTTGTCGAAGTTTTAACAAATGCCTTGGCGAAAGACAATGTAAATATAAAGTTTGAAAAAGTTGAAGACATAAAAATTGATAATAGGTTTAATGTTATTACAAATTTATCTAATGAAGAATATGACAAAGTTATAATAGCCACAGGTAGTGAAAATGTTTTACTTGATAAAATGAAGATAAAATATAAACCTTTTTCGCCAAGTTTGGTTGCTTTAAAAACTAAAGAAAATACCAAAGAACTTTCTGGACTTAGATTGACCAATGTTAAGGTAACATTAGATGTTGACAATAAAAAATATACAGAATTTGGAGAAGTGCTATTTAAAGATAAAGGACTTAGTGGTATATGCATATTCAATATTTCTGCGTATCTCGCAAGAAAAAATAATTTCAATGCAAAAATATATATAGATTTACTTCCAAAATTTACTTATGAAAATGTTGTAATTATGCTAACAAATAGACTTAAATTAAATTTCAAAAATATATCAGAATTTATGACTGGACTTTTTAATAAAAAAATAAATAAATATTTGCTTAAAAATTTAAACTTAGATGAACAAAAAAATATAAAAGAATTAAATTCAAATATTATTGAAAAAATAGCAAAAATAATTAAAAATTTACCATTTAATGTGGTTGGTTATTACGAAAATAATCAAGTAAAAAGTGGTGGAGTAAGGCTTTGTGATTTAACAGAAAATTTTGAATATAAAGAAATAAAAAATCTTTATTTTACAGGTGAAGTTGTGGACGTTGATGGACTATGTGGAGGGTACAATCTTTCGTGGGCTTTTGTTAGTGGAGTGTTGGCAGGTGAAGATGATTAAAATAAATTTAAATAATGTAAAAATTGATTATAACGATGATTATATTATTTCAGAAATATCTAAACAATTAAAAATAAATAAAAGTAATATAAAAAAATATTTTATTATAAAAAAATCTTTAGATGCGCGAAAAAAACCGAATGTGTTTTATTGTTTGCAACTGGCAGTTGAACTTGAAAAAAGTTTGGAAAAGAAATTAAATTTTCCACAAATAGATTTAAAGTTGAATAAGTTAAATTATAAAAAAATAAAAAGCGTAATAAGACCAATTGTGATTGGGTTTGGACCAAGTGGTATGTTTTGTGCACTAAGTCTAGCGAGAATGGGACTTAAGCCCATAGTCTATGAACAAGGTAGCGATGTCGACCAAAGGAAGATTGATGTCAATACTTTTTGGCAAAGCGGTATGTTAAACAAATTTTCCAATGTACAATTTGGCGAAGGAGGTGCGGGAACTTTCAGTGACGGAAAATTAAATACAAATCTTCATAATAATTATTGTAATTTAGTTATAAATGAATTTTATTTTCATGGTGCACCAAAAGAAATTTTATATCAAAATAAGCCACATATTGGCAGTGATAAACTTTGTGATGTGGTAAAAAATATTCGCATGGAAATTATTTCACTTGGTGGAGAAATATACTTTAATAGTAAACTTATAAGCATTAAACTTGAAGGCAATGCTTTAAGATGTATTGCAATTCAAAATGTCAAAACAAATGATAAAAAATATTTTGATGCAAAAATACTTTGTTTGTGTCTTGGTCATAGTGCAAGGGATACTTTTGAACAATTGTATAAACTTGGTATGGAAATTAAACAAAAACCTTTTGCGATGGGAGTTAGAATTGAGCAAAAAGCCACAAGTGTAAATACTATGCAATACGGTGAAGGTTACAATAAACTTTTACCAAATGCCGATTATAAATTGGTTGTGCATCTTCCAAATGGTCGAAGTGTTTTTACATTTTGTATGTGCCCAGGCGGAGTGGTAGTTGCATCAAGCAGTGAAGAAGGTGAAATTGTTACAAATGGTATGAGTAACTTTTCTAGAAACGGCGAGTATTCAAATTCTGCTCTTCTTGTCAATGTAACGCCAGAAGATTTTAATAGCAGTCATCCTTTGGCGGGAATATATTTCCAACAAAAATACGAAAGATTGGCATATGACCTTGGCGGTGGTGATTTTTCTGCTCCAATTCAGTGTGTGGGTTCGTTTTTGTATGATAAAAAAAATTTTGGCAAATGTAGTTATTTGCCAAAATATAAGTTGACAGAACTTAAATATTGCTTGCCGAACTTTGTTTATGAAAGTCTAAAAGAAGGGCTTATAAAACTTAATGAGAAATATAATTTTTCTACTGATGAAGATATGCTTATCGGTATTGAAACTCGTAGTAGTTGTCCACTTACTTTAGTAAGAGATGAAAATTTTGAAAGTAACCTCAAAGGCATTTTCCCTTGTGGTGAAGGCGCAGGATATGCTGGGGGTATTGTTTCAAGTGCTGTTGATGGCATAAAACTTGCAGAGGAAATTTATGCACGCATTTCTTCCGGCTGTTCCTGGGAAACATCGTTTTGAGGACGCAAACTTGAAATGTTTAAAAGTATGTCAGTTAAGTTTGTTGTTATTTGCTCAAAATAATTGATAACATTTAAAAAGCATGTATACCTATTTATTTTTTGTGTCATTGAAACAGAGTCTTCTAGTACAGATTTTTTTGCTCGAACTTTTATTCTTGTCATTTTTTCTAGACGTTTTACTATATTTTGCAAAAGATTTGTGCTTTCAAGTGAACCATTTGGTATAATTTCTTTCATAACTTCTTGCATATCAATCAAATTTTCATTCATAAGTTTTGAAAGAGAACTTATGGTTTTTAGTTGTTTTTGAGTAAATGTAATTTTTCTCCCATTGTAATAACAAGAGTTTATAAGTTTAATTGTGTTTATATCGGTTTTTTCAATGCCTATAAAGATATTATTTAAATCACGTTTGTTTAGTTCGTCGGCATTATTTAACTCACCACCAATTTTCAAAAGTGCGTCATTCATATTTTTTGCATTATCTGCATCTGCAAGAATTTTTGATGTAATTTCATCAAGATTTGTATCGGTGTTTACTATGTAGTTCATACCGCCTTTTATATACTCCACAGTATTGCTAAAATAATCTAAGGCATTTTTGTTTAGTTGTGCAAAACCAAGCGTTGGTACGCGAGATATTTGGTTTGTTGCTTCATCTTTATCGGGAATGAGTTTATTTAATAGTTTTTCAAGTGGTTTAGTTAATGGTAACATAATTAAAAATGTGACAACATTAAAAATAATGTTAATAAAAATTACTTGAAATGTCGCATTGCCTAAAAATGAAGTTACTGGTGTAACCCAGTCGTATATGGTTATAATACTAAATAATATTGCACCAATTATATTGAAAATTATGTAACTAAGCATTGCTTTAAGCGTTTTTCTATTTCCGCTTGTAAGGCCAATAATGAGTGGAGTTATACATGTTCCAATGTTCATAGCGAAAATTATGTAACTTGCATTTTGTAGTGATAACAGTGCAGGAGTTGTTGTCAAAATTGATGCTATAATCGCCGTCATACCAAGCGAACTATTGACAAGTGCAGACAAAACAAGGCCTAGGCAAAATAAAATAAAAGCGTTGTTGATATTAAAGAAAAATTCTGTAAAAGCAGTGGTTTGACTGAGTTCATTTGCAGCACTTGACATTAAAGACAATCCAACAAAAACAAGACCAAGACCGCATATGCATTGACCAATGTTTTTTGTAAGAGATTTTTTCCCAAATAGTCTAATAAAAACACCAACTAAAGTTAAAAGACCAAAGTAGCCTATTATATTTACTTCAGAAAAGGCAACAAGTATTGTATGTAGTGCTGCACCGATATTGCTTCCCATAATAAGACAAATAGATTGAAATAGTGTCACGACCGATGCTCCAGCAAGCCCTGCGAAAAGTGAAACAGTTGCAGTGTTAGATTGCAAAATAATGGTAAAAAGAGCTCCAAAAATAGAATTTTTGGTCATGCTGCCACTAAATTTATTTAAAGTTTTACGTATGCCACTACCGCATATTTTTTCAAATGAAGAACTCATGATTGAAACACCAAACAAAAGTATTCCAACACCAGTTAGAAAAGATAATATCATATTCCACCTTTTGTGTATATTTTAAGCAAAAAATAAGAAATTAAAACTGTTATCAATTTGTATTTGCTTGCTAAATATGTTTAAGTATTATATACTAAATAATAGGAGAAATCAATATGTTAGACATAAATTTAATCATTTCGGATACAAAACATGTGCATGATGCATTGCTAAAAAAAGGGTTTGATGTAGATTTCGCACCACTCATCAAACTTTATGATGAGAGAAAAACTCTAATTTTGAAAAGTGATGAACTAAAAACCAAGAAAAACAAATTGTCGGCATCAGTACCTATGGTGAAGAGGCAGGGCGGAGATGTTGAGGCAATTTTTGCTGAAGTCAAAACACTTAATAAAGATATTGAAAAGTATGATGAGAAACTTGCCAAAGTTGAAAAAGATATTTTTGACTTTTTATCTCCACTTCCAAATATGCCAGATGATGATTTGCTTCCTGGAGAAAAAGAGAACAATCAAGTTATAAAAGTATTTGGTGAAAAACCGAAGTTTGATTTTAAACCACTTGACCATGTTGAACTTTGTGAAAAACTTGGTCTTGTAGATTATGAGCGTGCTGCAAAAGTTAGTGGACGTGGCACTTGGTTTTATACAAATCTTGGAGCAAGGCTAGAATGGGCACTTCTAAATTATTTTATTGACACACATATAAATGACGGCTACAAATTTATGCTTCCTCCACATATTTTAAATGAGGAAAGTGGTTTTACAGCTGGTCAATTCCCAAAGTTTAAACAAGATGTTTTTTGGCTTGAAGGTGTTGAACCTAAAAAGTTTATTTTGCCAACTGCTGAAACTGCGCTTGTAAATTATCACAGAAATGAGATATTAAAAGAAGAAAATCTTCCAGAAAAACTTTTTGCATATACTCCTTGTTATAGGTGTGAGGCAGGTTCGTATAGGACAGAAGAACGTGGTATGATTAGAGGCTATCAGTTTAATAAGGTTGAAATGTTTGCTTATGCCACTGAAAAAAATAGTAAACAATGTTTTGAAGAACTTGTTGACAAGGCATGTAAACTTGTTGAAGGTTTAGGGCTACATTTTAGACTTTCTAAACTTGCAGCGGGTGATTGTTCTCATAGTATGGCACGCACTTATGATATAGAAGTGTATATTCCAAGTATGGACATTTATAAGGAAGTATCATCAGCAAGTAACGCAAATGATTATCAAGCAAGACGCGGAAATATTAGATATAAAGATGCAGAGACAGGAAAAACAAAGTATTGTCATACATTAAATGCATCTGGGCTTGCAACATCTAGAGTTTTCCCAGCACTACTTGAACAATGCCAAAACGCTGATGGCAGTGTCACGATTCCAGAAGCCCTTAGAAAATATATGGGCGGAATTGAAAAATTATATCCAATAAAATAAGGTGATTATGCAAAAAAAGACAAAGATTATTGCCACACTTGGTCCTAGTAGCGACAGTGTGAGTAAAATGGTAAGTTTAGTTATGTCGGGCGTGAATGTGTTTAGAATAAATTTGAGTCATTCATCCCCCGAGATTATAAAACAATATATAGAGAAAATATCTATTGTGCGAAAAAAAGTTAAACAGCCAGTGGCAATTATGATAGATACTCGCGGGCCAGAGATAAGAGTAAAAAAGTTTAAAAATGGCAAAGTGCAATTAAAACGCGGAAGTTTATTTTCATTTTTTGACGGAGAAACTCTTGGTGATGAAAACGGAGTTGCTATAACTCAACAAGTTTGCATTAAAGACGCAAAAGTAGGTGGACTTATTCTTGCAAATGATGGAAGAATGAAGTTTAAAATTTTTAAAAAAGAACCTAATTGCCTAGTCTGCAAAGTCATTACAAGTGGAGAACTTAGAAACAATAAAAGTTTATCTTTCAAGGCTCAACACTTTAATTTTGAATATCTAAATGATGAAGATAAAAAAGATTTAAAGTTAGCACTGGGGCTTGGGATTGAATATATTAGTGCCAGTTTTGTAAATACAAAAGATGATTTGGTTGCATTGAAAAACTATGTTTACCAATATGATAAAGATGTCAAGATAATTGCGAAGATAGAAAATCAAACTGGGCTCAAAAACCTTGATGAAATTGGAGCAAACTGTGATGGACTTATGGTGGCTCGTGGAGATTTAGGAGTTGAAGCAAGTTTTGAAAAATTGCCAGTTTATCAACGCCAAATAATTGCTGCGGCGCATAAACATAGTATTTTAAGCATTGTTGCAACTGAGATGCTTGAAAGTATGATAACCTCCATACGTCCAACTCGTGCAGAGATAAGCGATGTCGCCAAAGCGGTATTTGATGGAGCAGGGGCAGTTATGCTTTCTGGTGAAAGTGCTATGGGACGCGACCCCGTTGCGTGCGTTAGGGCAATGAGCAAAATTTTAAAAGAAGCAGAAAATGAGTTTGATTATCATAGCAAATTTCTCGCTATGCCAAAAATGCCACAGTCAGCAAGCGAACTTGTTATTCAGTCAGCCGTCAGTGCAAGTTTCTTTTTGAAAGTTAAAGCAATTGTGACATACACATCAAAAGGTAAAAGTGCATTAAGACTTTCTACTCGCTTTGCAAAAGTTCCAGTGATAGCAATAACTGATAATGAAAAGACATATAATGCACTTGCACTTTATTGTGGTTGTGTTCCATATTTAAAACATGATGAGCGTGATTTGTTTGAAAGCGTTCAAAAAGTTTGTGAAAAATATAGGCTTGCCAAAAGTGGTGACCTAGTGATTATCACAACAGGCAGTACTGATAAAATCGCAAATATGATGAAACTTGAAACAATAAAATAATTGAAATAAAAAAAATTTTGTGCTAAATTATATTAGCACATTTTGGAAGGATGTCAGAGTGGTCGAATGTGCTGGTCTCGAAAACCGGTATACCCGAAAGGGTATCATGGGTTCAAATCCCATTCCTTCCGCCAACTCTAAGAGTGCAACAAACCTTATAAATAAAGGCTTGTAGCATTTTTTTGTTTATGTATTAAAAAATTCATTACTATACAGGTTTACAATATGTAAACCTAATTTTTTTGCATATTTGTATGCGAGAACTGTTCCACCATAAGTTTTGGTTGTGTCAACATAACAAATCAAAGTGTCGCAATTTTTTATCATCTGTTGATTGCTGAACACAATTTTTCTTTTAAAATGTTGTTCTTCTATATCATACATGACTGTTTCTACATCTTTGTATGGAAAATATTTTTCATCGCCCAAAATTGGGTCATGAATAATTTCAGGCTTTATTTCATTGAAACTAGTAATAACAACTTCTATTGTTATGTTTTCATATTTATGTCTTAATTCTCTGCAAACACTTAATGCCATTTTATCAAAGTCACCATGTGTACCCATGGTAAAAATTTTGCAACCGTTTTTGATTTCTTGTTCAACTGCATTATAAAGTTTTTTTCTTATTTCATTTGACCTATACACCCATCGGTGTCCTATAAATGCAACTTTTCTTTTCATTTTTTCTTTTAGAGTATATCAAATATTATAGTTGCTCGCAACCATAAATAAAAAATTTTTAATTGTAAAATATAGTTATAAATAGCCATAAGGAAATATAACTATGAGAAATACTGTTAATAGAGCTTTGGCTCTTCGCATTGTAGAGTTGCTTAAAGAAAAAAATATAACAAGATATAGGCTTGCAATGAATAGCGGAGTAACACACTCAACGCTTAAAAACATCATTCACGAAACCGTAAAAGATAATTTATTATCTACAACAATATTGATTGCAAGTGGTTTTGATATGACGGTGAGTGAATTTTTGGATAGTCCATTGTTTTTGGAAGAAAATTTAGACATATAAAAAAATCATTCCGAAAGATATTCGGAATGAATTTTTTTAAATTCCTTGTACTCTTTTTCTTGGTTGTGTTGTTCTTCTAGATATAGTGCGCGTATTGTTTTGTTCATTAGTTTTAGGTGCTTCATTTTCTGGGGTGACAGGTGATACTTCTTTGTCTGGAGTGTTTGGTTCAACTTGAGGATTTTCGTTTTGATTTTGATTTTGGTTTGGGGTAGAGTTGTCAGTTGAAGGAAGTTGCTCAGGTTGGTTATTATTTGGTGTGTTTTCTATACCATTTATCTGAA
>CALWOY010000056.1 GCA_944383255.1 uncultured Clostridia bacterium | reverse complement strand
AAACTACAATTAAGTCAGCAATATGTGATGAGCAGTGTGCAATAAAACAATATGATAGAATGTTAGATAGGTTAACAAATGCTACTGTTATAGATATTATAAGGCATATTCGAAATGCAGAACAAGGACACTTAGAAATCTTAAATAATATTTTGACTACTTTATAAAAAAACTGACATAAAGTCAGTTTTTTTATTATTCAGATTTTTCTTGCTTAGATTTTTTGTTTCTCTGCTTTCTTTTGTGCTTTTTGTTCTTTAATTTTTCTTTCTTTTTCTTGTTTTTCTTTTTTAACTTTTTCTATTATTATTCCACGTTGTATTGAAATCAAGTATTCAGGAAGTTTGAAACTTTCAATCTTAGCATTTAACGCTTCAATCTGATTTTCAAGTTTGGTATGTTTGCTTGCGTATGCTTTAAAGTCACGTTCCATTGCTTTTGTAATTTCCTGTTGTCCAGATGTTGTTCTTTGTTTTTTAAGAATTTCTTGATGAACTTCTTCAATTCTTGTAAGTTCTGTTTTAATTTCATCAATCTTATCTTGATATTCTTTAATTTTTGCATCTCTAATTTTTTCTGCTTCACGTCTTACAACATCGCGGTATAGGGTAGACTCTCTATCATATTCGCTGGCTTTCTTTCTTTCCCATTTTTTAATGGTTACTTTTTTCATAAAGTATGCACATAATGCGATTACAAGAGCAATAAACAATATTGCGGTTGGAATTACATACCATATAAGCCCATCAGTTTGATTGTCATCATTACCAGTATTATCGTCGCCATTGTCTTCTGTGGTTGTGTCTTCTGTTGTGAGTAAAAGTACTGTATCGTCATCTGCATATCTTTCTACTGCGTGGTCATATTCAGATTGTTCAATTGTTTCAAGTGTTAAGTTATCAAAGAAAGCCTGTCCTTGAATTTTTGCACTTTCACTTAAAATTCCAAATTGAAGTTGTATAGATGTGTCTTCATTTACTGTGACATATATAGTATAAGTTGTCCATTCGTCATTTGATACAATTTCTTCAAAGTTTCTATCCATTCCAACAAGACCAAAGATGGCACCAAATTTTAGTTTTTCATCTTCTTCTACGCCTTCTTGAAGTGTATCACCAGTAAATCTAGTATATACATCAATAGAAATTTTGTAATATGTGTCAGCACTTAATGTTAATGATTCTTTGCCGGTTAGGGTATATCTTGCAATTGAATTAGATATAAATGCTGGCATATAAGTTTCATTTGTCTCATCTGAGTTGCTATGAGTTATCCTAAAAATATTATCTTCAGCATTTATCATACCACCATATGCAACGGTGTTTCCTTGAGTTGCATCTTCTCCGTCTTCGAGGCTCTGCTCGTACATATAAGGTGTATGGATTCCATTTACTGTTTCGTTTGAAACAAAACCAAAGTTTGTAAGTGAAAAGTCAAGGGTATTATGTGAGTTTGCATAGTCTTCATAAGTGTCATCCGTTACAAGATTGCTTGTTTCAAATCTAACATTATCGACATATAAATAACCAGTAACTGGAGCATCTTCTGTCCCAAGTGCAAGCATTAAACGTAGGGTAGTTGTGTATGTGTCAGTGTTTATCATTACAGAGTAATTTGTCCACTCTGAACTGCTTATTCCTTCATCAGCATAAAGAATATTGCCGTCACTATCTGTAATATAAACGCTTAGTAGGGCATTGTTTAAACTTTGTGCAACTGTTTTATAATCAAAAGACAAAAGTTGATAACTATTAGCCGTTGTTGAAATATCAGCACTGGTTACAGATTGATATGTTTCTTGGTAATTGTATAGCATTAGCACATTATTAACATCACTATTTGTACCAAGATTGGTTGTTGATGGATTTCCAGGGTTTCTAGCATTTCCATATGTTGCTCTGTTTTCTTCATATAAAGGTGAGTAGGTATTTACTATACCATACATACTTGATGTGTCGTTTTCTGTTTGACTTGTCCAACTTGCAGGTTTTACTGGATATTCAAAATTTTTGTCAAGAGTGTCAGCAGAGTTGAAAGTTCCATTTTCCACTGTTGGTGAACCAGTTAAAATGCTTGGTTCTACAGAAATTGAGTTTGTAGTTGATGCACTATCAAATTGTTCATGTGAAATACTTTCAAAAGTAATGTCATCAAATATAACACATCCTGTTGCTCCGGCTTCTGAATTTCCAAAGCCAAGGACAAGAGAAAATGATGTTTTATAAAGATCATGACCTTTTACATAAATATAATAAGGTGTATAGTCATTGGTTAAAGTGTTTGTAGTGTTTGAAGTTATTGATACTGCTTGTTCTACAGGTGTGTAGAAATCTTCTGAATAATCTTCGCCATAGAAGTTTGAAACATCTGTCCCTTCACGAAGGGTAACATATGCTGTTCCATTAAAATCATCGCTCACTTTAGCCCAAATAGTTATTTTATAGGTTTCGTAAGGTAAGACTTCAAATGATGTGCTTTCATATTCAACTGTAACAGCATTATTTGTTGTTGAGTACATAACTAAAGCATATTTGTTTTGTGCACTGAGTGAAGAGCCTATATAGTCTAGTCCTAAACTTTCCATACTAGCACGATTTTGAATGCTAACAATTTTTGCGTCTCCACCGATAGGAAGATAATTCTCCACTGTCCAACCTGAGAAATTGCCAAGTTCAAAGTCTGCATTTTCAATCATCCCATCTAATGTATCTCTAAGGTCAATAATATTTGTCCTGTTTAAAACTACATTGTCTGTGCCAACATATTGACCTGCTTCATCATAGAAATAGTTACCAGAAAGTTGTCTGGCGGTTATGTGGTCAAAGAATACTGCGTTTGTGCTATCACTTGTTTTTGTTCCAAGCCATAACTGAAGTGTTATAGTTTCTTCATTTATACCTGTCGCAATATAAAATCTATATTCAGTCCAACCGTTTGTTGTGTATGATTCAAAACTTGTATTTTCAACATCATCACCAAGTCCATCGATATATATGGATGCACGTGCATTGGTTTGTGTTAATGTCCATATGCTAAAACGATAGTATGAATATGCACTAAGTGTGATATCGTTAGACTCATATCCAAGATGATTAGACTCGTTTGAATTTGTTTCGCTTTTGGAATTGATCATAAGTATGTGGTTATCAAGTTCATGACCAGATTGTGTATATGGTTTACTTGGATTTTGAGAGTTAGTGAGGGCATAGCTTGAAGCACGATTTGAAAAAGTATCAGGGTTTACACTTATAACCCCGTTTGTTCCACTTGAAGAACCAACTCGCGACCAACCATTTGGTGTCGATTGCAATGATGCTGTGCTCGACGAGTCAAAATCACTATTCGTGATTGTAATTTCCGTTGAAGCCATATCTTCGGCTAAGGCAAAGCCATTATTTACCGATGGATAGAAAATTAGGCATATAGCCAAAATCAAAGAAATAATAATAATTGATAAATATCTGAATTTTTTATTAGCAGTAATCATATAACACCTTTTTGTTTATTTAAATAATTAACCTAATCAGTATAGAGCATATCAACAATATTTGCAAATATTTTTTGACAATTGTGCAACAATATTTTTATGAAAAACCAATTTTCAAAAAAACAAATATTAAATCTCATACTTTGTGGAGCACTAATTGGTCTTATCAATGGATTTTTTGGTGGTGGGGGAGGAATGCTTTGTGTACCAATACTTGAAAAGATAATTGGACTTGAAAGCAAAAAGGCACATGCAACCACCCTTTGTGTAATTTTGCCATTGTGTATAGTGAGTGCCTTGGTCTATATATACAACAATAGCATAGACTTTGTCAATTTATCTTGGGTCAGTTTGGGAGCAATTACTGGTGGCATCATTGGTGCTATTTTTTTAAGTAAAATAAATAGTAAATGGCTTAGGATAATTTTTGCAATTTTGATGCTCGGAGTTGGGGTTAAAATGGTGATATAATGTGGTATTTGTTTATTATATTTGGTTTTCTTTCAGGAATTGTTGGGGCTATGGGAATGGGTGGTGGTACGCTTCTCATACCATTATTGACAATATTTTCCGATGTTAGTCAAATTCTCGCTCAGGGATATAATTTAATAGCTTTTTTACCAATGAGTGTAATTGCAATACTTATTCATATAAAAAACAAATTGGTTGTGCCAAAATATCTTTTTATACTTATTCCATCAGGTATAATTTTTGCAATAGCTGGAAGTATTTTGGCAAATTTAATAGACGGAGAAGTTTTAAAAATACTATTTGGAGTTTTTTTAATAATTTTAAGCATTTTTGAGTTCGTTAAAATATTCAAAAAATAATTTTTTCTAGTGGACAAAATGTTAATATTATGTTAAACTTAATTTCGCATGAAGAAAAGGAGTTTTTTGTATGGTTGACCCCAAAAAGTGTATTTCCTGTGGCACTTGCATAAATATGTGTCCAGTTGAGGCTATTTCTTTTAAAGATGGTAAAGCATGGATTAATCCAAATATTTGTATAAAATGTGGAACATGTGAAGCAGTTTGTCCAGTCAATGCAATTAAAATTAAAAGATAATAAAATATTATAGAGGGAAAAATGGAAAAAGTTGCACTTATTGAACTTAATGAGATTGAATTAAAACTTGTAATGATGAATGTTGCACCGGGTGGGTATTTTAATGTATTTGATAGAATTGATGAGAATATTCGCCTTGGTCAGACTATTGTAAATGAAGGTTTGGTTTCAACAGCAAAAGTTACTGAAACATTAAATATATTAAAGATGTTCCGAAAAGTTTGTGAAAATAATGGTATTACTAAAGTAGTTAGTGTTTCAACAAGTTTTATAAAAGATGCCAAAAATCAAAAAAGTTTTTTTGATGAAATTTATAATAATACATCATTCACTTTCTCAATATTAACACTTGATGAAGAAATCAAAGCTATTTATAATGGGATAGTTAATTTTATAGATGTTCCAAAAGGCGTCATTGTTGATGTTGAAGCAAACAACACTCATGTGATTCATTATAATAGAAGAACCATTTTAAATATTGCGACATTACCTTTTGGTGCTGTAAGTTTGGCTGATGATAAAGTTACTTATAATGAAATAATTGAAAAAGTAAAACAAAATTATTATCCAAGTGAATTGCTTATTTCGCCAGACGAAGACCTGATGTTTGTCGGTACAGGGCAGACTATGGTAAGCATTGGTAAACTTGCAAAGCGTGTTGCACACTATCCGCTAGATATTGATAATAATTATGTTGTTTCAACAGAAGTTTTTGACGCAGTATTTGACAAGGTTAAAGACTTGGACCTTGACCAAACTATAAAACTTAAGGGCGTAAGTGAAGATAGGGCAGATTATCTTGTTTCAGGCATGGCAATTGTTAAAGGTATTGTAGAGGCATTGGGAATTCAAAACTTTTCAATATCTTCAGGTGGACTTGATGAGGGACTTATTTATAGTTATGTAGTCCCAGAAACAAATGACAAACCTTTAAGCGATATGCTTGCTTATAGCCTAGATAGCATAAGAACATTTTATGATACACCAAATAGTAACACGCAAAATGTTTATAATTTAGCATTGGTGCTTTTTAAGCAGTTAAAAGTTATGCACAAACTTCCAAGAGCTTATGTAAAGCCACTTAGAATAGCATCATCTATGTATGATTGTGGAAAACGCATCAACTTTGAAAACAATTCAAAATATAGTTTTGATGTTATAATAAATTCAAAACTTAATGGGGTATCTCATAAAGACTTATTACTTGCTGGATTTGCATGTAAATGTCAAAATTTAGATAATCTTTCTCTATCTGATTGGGTAAGATATAAAGATATTTTAAATGAAGATGACCTTGATGCAGTAAGAAAACTTGGTGTTATAATAAATCTTGCTTCCAAACTTGATAGTTCAAAAAGCGGTAATGTTTATGATATAAGTTGCGACATTTTAGGCGATTCGATAATTATGAAAACAATTGTTAAAAATGATGCAAGTTTTGATATAAGGCAAGCGATGAAACTTGCTCCTGTGTTTAAGAAAATACTTAAAAAGAATTTACAAATAATTTAAATCTCATATCGTTGATATGAGTTTTTATTCATAATAAGGAGAGGGTATGAAAAAAAGATTGTTCGCTCTATCATTGCTTTTGGTTTCTGCTTTTATGTTTAGTGGATGTTTAGATATAGTAACTTCGCAAGATGGTAGTGGAGTGTATACTCAATCACCATTAGAGGTTGCAGAAGAAGTCATAGACAGTGTAGTTACAGTTTTTGTTGTTGACGGACAAACAGAAAGCCAAATAAATATGGGTAGTGGAGTTTGTATTCGTGACGGCGGCTATATAGTCACAAACTATCATGTTATATATAGAGTATTACAAAATGACAACTTAAAAATAGAAATTTATCTAAATGGTGGAAATGTAGGGTACGAATCACAACTTTTGTGGTCAAATTCTAATCTTGATGTGGCTATTTTACGTTGTGAAAAAACCGATATTCCATATGTTAATGCAGTTGATAGAGTTATTTATGATACCAATAGATTAAGCGTATTGGAGCCAGTAATTGCTATAGGTACACCGCTTGATTTTGCATATCAAAATTCTTGTACATTTGGTTATGTAAGTGGACTTAATAGGTATTCATTATCTTCAGCTTCAAATGGACTTAGTCAAAATGTTTATGAAAATCTTATTCAACACACGGCTTCAATTTCCAACGGGAATAGTGGGGGCGGTTTGTTTGATATGAATGGTTATCTTATTGGTCTAAACACTTTAGGCTCAAATAGTGGAAATGAAATGTATTTTGCAGTACCTATTTATCCAATTCTATTGGTTTTGGATGAAATTGTTGAGTGTGATAACAATGGAACTCAGTATACTTTATCATCGCTTGGTGTAAGTGTGGTTGATAGTATAATTTGTGATATTTATAACTATGATATCATACAACAAGAAGGGCTGTATGTAACAGAAGTGAGTGGTAATTCAGAGAATATAATACAAGTAGGCGATATAATTGTTGCTATGAATACTTCTAATAATAATTTTGATATTTCTTGTCGCAATGACCTTATATATGCACTTATGCAAATGTCAAGTGGAGATATTGTTACGATTGAAATTTTAAGAAATGATGAAAAGATTGATGTTGAAGTTACTTTGTCTTGATGAGAGGGAAAAATGCAAACAATTTTAGGATTAGATTTTGGTAGTAGTTATGTAAACTTAGTCAAACAAAATGAAGGGCTAATATTAAAACAAGCCAATTTAGTTTCTGTAAAACGTGCAGAAGATGGATATGTTTTAAAGTGCGTTGGAAACGAGTCATATAAACTTTTAGGCAAAAATTATGATAATATTATGACTTTTAGTCCAGTTGGGTTTGGTGAAATAGTTAGTACAGAATATGCAACAATTTTACTCAAACAACTTTTTGAAAGTGTTCAAATTAAACCAAGTTTGTTTAACTCTATTAAACTTGTACTTTTAATACCAGTCGGTTTAACTGATGACGAAAAGCAAAAATATATTGACCTTTGTAACTCTGTAAAAATAAAAGATATAATTTTAATTCCAAGTGTGATTTCTGCAGCAATAGGTGAAAATATTAACATTAGTGCTAATAGTGCCAAAATGATAGTAAACATCGGAGGTGGTACAATAGATTGTGCAGTTATAAATTTGAATCATATAGTTTGTGGTTCTACACTTGCACTTGGTGGAAGAACACTTGATAGTTCTATTGTGGAATACATTCAAAAGAAATATGGTGTAAC